>NZ_CALHIQ010000095.1 GCF_938030725.1 uncultured Fretibacterium sp.
GAGGAATGATGAACATGTGTAAGATGGGCATGCGTAAAGTGACAGCTTCCGTTCTTTATAATGGAGAAAAGTACATGATCATCACGGCGGAAAGCCCTCTGGGGAAAGCCCTCATGGGGAAAAAAGCGGGCGATGAGGTCGAGCTCAAGACCTCCAAACTCACCCGCTATGTTGTGGAGTCCGTTTCGTGACCGCGTTTGCTGCGGGCGGCATTGAGAGGTGAAAAAACGATGAAACCGCGCGTCAAGAACGATTCATGGTGTTATACGACATCCAGCAGGGCAGCCCGAAGGAGGGTGAAGCGCCTGGGGCACAAACGACACCGCAGGGACGACAGGAATATCCTGAAGGGGGAATACTATCGTGACGGAACTGATCACCACGTTCTGCAGGGGGCATGAGGTCCAACTGCTCTGGCAGCCGGAGCTTGAAACGATCCCCGATCGTATTGCAGAAGGGTTTGTGCCCATTGAGATGGCTGAGGGGACGCAGTCCTTCGTTGACTTTCGATGCCTCGATCATCATAACGACTACTCGCACCTTCCTTCGGCATGCGTCACGGCGCTCAAGTTTTACGGAACCCTCGGAGCAGACCGTCCGGCGCGATTGATGGTCAACCATACCGACGCGGACTGCGTGCTGACGGGAGTGACGCTCCTGGGGCTCCTGCCACGGGAGCTCCTGGAGAGACTCAATCCGGAGGTGGGACTGCTGGACACGAACCCGTTGGGTGCGGACTTCAGAGTCCTGCGCTACGGCGACGGCATCCGCCTCTGGAAAGTCGGCATGGCCTCCATCAGGAGGAGCGGCTGGAGCTGGCTCTATGGGGTGCAGTTGTGCCTTGATCTTTTCGACCACTTTACTTATTATAGGAAGGCAATTGATGAGCTTGAGAAAAAGGAGAAGGAGCGGATACAGCAGGCCCTTCGGGACTATGAGAGCGCGGTCACGGGACCGTCGGGCAAGGTGCTCTTGGTGGCCCCCTCGACGGTCAAGGGACACGATGTGCAGTTCTTCAGGCAGGAGGCGTTTCTCGCTACGTCCCTCGAGGGGTGGCGCCACTGGTGCATCGTTTCCCACGTCCGAAAGGCCGGAAACGTCATGTTGGCCTGCCCTAACAAGGAGGTGGCCGAGCGGGCCTTTGGAAGAGGCGGCCTGAAGAACGTTTTCCCCCGCCTTCCGGCGGTCGAGGGGAAGGAGTGGGGCGGCAGGGAGGCCGTTGGTGGCTCCCCGAGGGGCGTCGTCGTCCCCGACGAGCTTCTGGAATCCGTTTTGGCAACACTTGAAGATTCCCTGTTGACAAAGGAGGTCATCTGATTTGAGCAAAAAGGTAGGGAACGACACCTGGAGCAATTTAAAACGCTTGCATCGCTTGGTTGCCCTGCTTGCCCAACATGGTGAGAGTGGTGTGGCGTTCGAGGAAATTCGTACGAAGATCTATCCTGAGGATGTCAACTCGGCCTCCCTGCGCAGGAAGTTCAATCGGGACAGGAGCAATCTGCGCAAGCTCTATGGCGAAGTGCTGAAGGATGATGAGATTGACGAGAGAGACCTCGAGGAGATCGTCACTATAAAGGAAAACTCAGAAGGACGCTACGTCATGGAGAGCCGTTTTAACTTCATGTTGCCGATGAAGCTGGACGAAAAACAGCTTCTGGTCCTCATCGCCGGGGTTTCCATGGCTGGGCATTTCCTTCCGCCCTTCTCACAGGCTTCCAGAGAGGTCATGGACAAGCTCCGCAAGCGGGTCCTGAAGGACGCTTTGGAAAAGAGCAAGAAGATTGCCGACTCCGTGGCTTCGACCGTCCCCATATCACAAAAAGTTTCCGGAGATGACTTTATGAAGGTCATCGACGCCATCGAGAAGAAGCGCGTCCTGAAGATCGGGCAATACACGGAGCGGGATGGGCGCTTGTCCACCTGTACGCTGTCTCCCTACATCCTGTACCACAAGTTCCACTCCTGGTACGTGATGGGAGATGCGCCGGGTAAAAAGAACCCCGACCAGCCGGCCTTTCGACTGGACCGCATGAAGGCCGTTGAAATTTTGGATGAGAGCCAGCCTCACCCGCTGTCAGACGAGGCATTGGAGATTTTGAAGAAAAACATCGCCCTGGACTTCAATCCGGCGAAACCGGACGAGGAGTACCGTGTCAAGTTGAGGATTACCGGCTCTTTCGCCCAGCCTTGTATGGAAACGGAGTGGTTCCCGGGGGAGAAGAAGATGTGGGAGAAAGACGGCGATGGCAACAAGAGCGTCCATTACGAGGTGACGCTGAAGGGGCTTGAGTCAATCACGCTTTGGATCATGAGGGCGCTGGACTGTGTCGAGGTGCTGGAACCCAAGAAGCTGGCGGACGAGATCGACCGGCGCGTCGGGGCCTATCTGGAGCACAAAGACAAAGGGAGAACGAGATAGCCATGGAGGACAAAGTGCAGAAGACCGTCGTTGAAAATTCAGCGGAGAAGGGGAAAAATCCGCGTAAGAAGGTGTTGCTGTCGTTTGTGGGGATGAGGGACCCGTACAACGATAACAACAAAACAAAGCCATGCACCGCCCCCACTCTCTCTCAGCTCGACTCAATGGGCTTCTTCGCTCGCCTCAGGTATTTATTCGGGAATCCGCCGTCACCTGTCGCTTCGGACCCCGTCATCATGGTTTCTTCGGATGCTCCCCGGGCGTGTGACGACTGGGGCAGCATCCTGACGATCTGCGACGAGCTGCAGCCGGATATCGTCTTCCTGTTTCCGTCCAGTAAGGAGAAAGCAAAGGATCAAAAAAACCAGACCGAAGATAAGGCTTACCAGATACAAGAAATACTTCGCAAACAGGAAAAGAGTCCTGAATGTTACATTCTTCCGTTAGACGTGGATAACGTTACGGACCATGAAAAACTCTACATCAGCTTTAAGAACAACTGCCTAAAGGTACTTGAGATGCTCCATGTTCAGGAGTACCCCGAGAACCTTCTGGACTTTGACTTCTGCTTCAACACTTCCTCCGGAACACAACAAATGTCCCAAGTTGCCCAACTCTACCTATCGGTGTCGCAAATCAAGCCTCAATTTTACCAGTGTGCCGCACCCAATTTTGCCGATGGTAAGCGCGTGCAACCTGTCAACACTCCTTTGGTTGCAGAGGCGTCTTTGCTTGCACGCTTAGAAAGCAACGCCGAACGCAGCCATTACCACTCCGTTGTAAGCGATTGCGATTCGTTGTCCGATCTAACCTTTTTACCTGGGCGCCGTGTCATTGCCAAAACCCTTAAAGAAATTTTTGGCGCTTACGAGAAGATGGATTTGATGCGATACAAAGATGCGTTTGAGGCGATGCAAAAGATAGAATTCACCATGGAATCCCCATATCTGCCTGATTATGAGAAGATACTGAACGATCAGAGGGCTTTTCTCGATCACCTCAAGGAAGATAAAGAAGAAGAAAGCACGCATAACCTCGTTGATCTCTACTTTAATCTGCTTCGAGCTTTTAGACGAGGAAACTATGCGGATGTCCTGGCACGTTTCTGGCGTTTGCGGGAGGGGGTGCTGTATTATCGCCTTTCCCAATACGGTATCAACAAGCGCCGTCTGAACGACAGCTCTCCCAGAAGTTTGGAGAAATTACGCGAGAAAAGCTCTCCCGGTATGGTAGATTGGAACAGGATGTATTTTAAAGAAAACATGGGTGTCTTTTCCGAGGTTTTGATCGATATTTTCAACGATGTCGATCTTAAATCTTTTGAGGGGAAATTTTCAAAAAATCTTGAGCACTTGCGATATGCTAGAAACAAATCGATTGTGGGACACGGAATGCGCCCAGTTGACCCCCAGGATGCCAGGATGTGTGTGGAGATCGGGAGGGAACTAATCCATCTAGTCCCAGGAGGAAACGCTATCTACGAACGGTATCCGTTCACCCCGGAGAATGCTGTGAAGCTCGCAGGGCTGCTCAAGAAGGTCTAGCTCTTCCAGAACGGCCAGACCTCGCCCATCCCCTGCGTCGTCTTGTAGCCGACGCCGGTGAAGAAGGCCAGCCCCACAAGGGCCGAAAGCGCTGTCCTCTCCGGCACTCCAGAGCCCGGCAGCGTGAACTCGGCCTCGCCGCAGAAGCCGCGCACGATTCGGTCCTGTCGCAGCCGCACGGCGCGGCTCTCGGCGCGGTAGCTCCAGACCTCGATACGGGGCAGGACCTCCTCGAATCCGGGCCAGCCGGCGGGGTCCAGAAAAAGCGCCATTGGCGGAGCAGCTCGCCGAAGATCGGCTCCGGAAGGGGCAGGAAGAACTGGCGTCCGCTCCTCTTGAACCCGGCAGGCGAAACGAATCGCAGGCCCGCCGAATCCGTCGGAGCCGAGCTGCGCGGGGGACAGGCCCAGGGCCAGCTTGTCCTCCCCCGGACAAAGGAGCCTGTCGAGGACGAAGAAGGCCGTTCCCAGGCGGACGGCGGTTCCCGCACGGGGGCGCAGGAGGGACTCGAAGCACAGGCCGTCCTCGTCATGGATGAAGGAGACTCGGGCCCGAACGACATCCCCCCGCGCGAGGCGGAAGTCCTCCGAGGCGAACGCATTTTGTCCCTGAGGGCGCATCATGCCAAGCGACACAGCCTTTTTGCCGTCCCCGGCGTCGGGGTGGAACACGGGGTCCAGCCGGGAGCCTCGGACCAGGTCGCAGAGCAGAGAAAAGAGCAGGTAGCCGTTGGAAGCGGACAGGAGGTTCTTATCCCGGGACTTTAGCTGAAGGATGTAGCTGCGCATCGACGTCATCTCCCTTGTGTGCGGTCCGTCTTATCTCATTCGTGCTCATTTTACACCCAAGGAGGCTGGTTCTTTTGCCAAGAACGTTTCACAATCCCTACAACTTCGTGCGAACGCCGAACAGGACGGAGGAGGTGCTGAAGGACCCCTTTGCGGGGGACCACGACCCCTCAAAGCCGGAGTATCGGGAAAACCACTCCCGATACTGGTCGGAGCGCTACACGGGCGTCATCCCGGTGCGGCTCCGGACGCAGACGCCGCTCTTCATCACGAACCCGGAGACGAAGAGGGAGAAGGAGGGCGCCAATGAACACTACATCTACGACTGTCTGGAGTACATTCCGGCGACGGCGCTCAAGGGGATGCTGAGCTCCGCCTACGAGGTTGTCACCAACAGCCGGTATCGGGTGTTCGGGAAGCGACAGCACGAAAAACGCCTGGGCTACCGTTCTCCGGCACGGGCAACTCTGGTACCCGGCAGGGTGAGCTGTAGCGATGGAAACTGGTCCGTAACCCTCTTCACCGGAACCTCTAAGATCAGGTCCGACGGCAGCGCGGATGGCCCCCTCTACGCCGCCTGGCTGCCCTGCTATCGGAAGGGGACGGAGGACGCCTGCCCCCGCCTGCATCACGAAGCCGAGTACGAAAACGTGAGGATTCGGCAGTACGATCACGGAAACTTCAAATTCTGGAGCGTCGCGGAGATCGACGGCCTTGCCCTGGAGCCCATAACGCACAAGGCGACCGCCACGGCGGAGGAAAAGGTGGTTCGTGGGTACGTCGTCAAATCGGGCAAGATCTTCGAGAGAAAGCACGACGAACGGTTTTTTTTCAACACAGATACGCCCGTTTCCCTGCTGCTTTCCCCCGAAAACATCAAGGCCTATGAAGATCTCATCGCGGATTATCAGCGGGTCCACAAGGACGGAGCCAACCCCCCGATCGGCGGACGGAGCGTCCAGGGCCTCCACATCTGGGACAAAGGACAGCTCGCGCTGTCCGACGGTCGTTTCGTGTACGTCAAGACGGACGGAAGGACGATCTCGGCCCTGTACCCCGTCCAGATATCCCGCGAGCTCAACGAAAAGGCCCCGTGGGACTTCCTCGAAGACAGCCTGAAACCTGCGGAGTCGATAGACCAGCTCTCCCCAGCGGATCGGCTCTTCGGTTGGGTCGCTCAGGGAGCACCCCAGGGACTTGGAGCCTGGAAAGGCAAGGTGCGCATTGGGGATGGTATCTATAGCCCAAGGTCAGGTGAAGAGCGCCCATCCCCGGTACAGTGCTTCGACAATCCCCTGCCCCTCAGCATTCTGGGGGCTCCCAAGCCCGCTCAGGCCCGTTTCTACCTTGGCGACGAGAAGGGAGCCCCGCAGCCTGACGGGCGCCCCAAACAGGCCGCCGGATACGCAGGGGACAAAAAGAAGCTCCGGGGCCGCAAGGTATATCTGCACCACACGCTGGCGCACCTGGACAAGGAAGGGAAAGCGGACTACTGGGACGAACACCAGGGGGCCAGGATGTCCATCTTTCCGGAGTATCGGCAGCCCTCTGGGGAAAAGCAATGCAGCAGCCAAAACCGTTCGATCACAGGCTGGATTCCCAAGGGGACCGATTTCCGGTTTGACGTTAAGGTGGAAAACCTGACGCGGGAGGAGCTGGGCACCCTGCTGGCCCTTCTGAGCCTGGAGCAGCAATATTTTCGCCTGGGCTTCGCCAAACCCCTGGGGCTGGGCAGCGTGGCCCTTTCCATTCAATGGAACGGGGAGGAACCGCTTCCCTTCATGACCGGCGAAGACTTCAGAGACCGCTATCGCAGGCTGGACAGCCCCGCTCCCTCGACCAAGGGCTTGTCCAAGGGGCAGGTTCAGGCGACGATCCAGAATTACCAGAAGAACGTCTTTCGCCTTTACGGCACCCCCCCTAAGGACGACGCTGTCCTTGGGGACGCTGAGCTTTTCCCGTGGGAAAAGAGCGAATTTTTCAAGGCTCTGGGACCAGAGCAGCAGAAGTCGTTCCGCTTCGCCTGGCTGGAGGCCCTGGAAAAGGATTCGGCAGAGCCGCCCATGGAAGCCCTTCCAGACAGGGAAATGCTCGAAGAACTTTACAAAGAGGAGATCGACGCGCTGCCTGGGGCGTACAAGGACCTCCTGAAGAAGGTCAAAGCCAGCCGTAAGAGTGACTGCGGATGGAGCACCCTCTCCTTCATCAAGGACTTCACGAGTGCGATGAAAGGCTTCACCGATGCCCCCGTGACCTACCCGCGCAGCGAGGAAAACCGTTCCGATGGATTCGAGGGGTTCGGCTGGTTTGTGGAGAACGAAAAAATGGAAGGTGGCAAATGCGTAAACGGCCATAGCCTGCCCACTGTCGGCACGCCCCTGAGCGGCCTCTGAGAGGAGGAACGAAATGTCTTCGATCGTGGAACAGGATATCCGACTCATCAACCTGGAGACGGGAGGGAATCAGGCCTACATCTTCGCCTCCAACAAGCTGCGCAACGTCGTGGGGGCCTCCGAGCTGCTCTACCGCGTCGGGACCCGGTACGTGGAGCAGGCTGTCGACGAGGCGACGGGGAGAGGCTTTTCCGTCACCTGCATTGCCGAAGAAGCGCCCATCGAGGCCACGCAGGGCGAGGCCATCGAGGCGGTCATCGCCACGTCGGGCAAGGCTCTATTGCTGGCGCGCAGCGAGGAGGTGGCCAAACGCTTCGTCCGGTCGTGGAGCCGGATCGTCCTCTCGGAAGCGCCGGGTCTCGACGCCGTGGCCGTCTATTCCAGGGAGGCCGTTGACCCCTCCCTGCCCCTGAGTTCCTCCTCAAAAAATTCCTTCCTGCAGGCCTTCCGAGAGACCTCCCGCCAGATGACCCTCCTGCGGGCCCAGGGACAGGCCTCCCCTCTGGCCCGATTCCAGCGTCTGCCCATCGCGGCGGAATGTACCTACTCCGGCCTGCCTGCCGTCGGGCTGGAGGCAGGCAAGGGAGGAGGAGACCCGCTCCCTGTTGCAGGACCCGCGCTGGCGCAGCGGAAAGCTTCGCGAGACGAGGATTTTAAGGCGCGTATGCAAGGACTTTTTCCGGAGGGATGGAAGAGCGGCCTTTTCGAGGATGAAGGGCTGAAATCCCTCGAGGGACGGGATTGGCTCGCGGTCGTCCATGCCGACGGAAACGGCCTGGGGCAGCTGTTCATCGACCTTGACCGATGGGTGAACGCCCTTAAGAACGGGGCCGCGACGGGGCGGGACTACATCCGTTGCTACCGCGAGTTCTCCTCCGCGCTGGACGTGATCAGCCGCGAGACGTTCCGCGAGGCCGTCGAGGCAGTCTGGGGCGAGAAAAGCCCACGCGCCCTGCCCATCGTCCCCGTTGTGGTAGGGGGGGACGACCTCACCGCCGTCATGGAGGGCTACAGGGGCATCGACTTCACACGGACCTTCATGGAAAAATTCTGCAAAAAGACGCAGGACCACGAGGCCGTACGGCCCATTCTGGAGAAGGCCGGGCTCCCTCGGCTGGGAATGTGCGCGGGTATCTCGATCGCAAAGCCGCACTTCCCCTTCTCTCAGTCCTACAACATGGCCGAGGAGCTGATGCAGAGCGCCAAGGAGGTCAAGAAACAGTACGGCAAGGACTCTATCTCCTTGGACTTTCACATCCTCTACGACTCCGTCGCCACCTCTGCCTCCGACGTCCGGAAGTCCCTGACCATCCGGGAGGAGCAAGACGGCAGCCAGCAGGAAAGGCACCTCACCGCCAAGCCCTACGTCGTTTCCAGAGGAAGTCGGGAGAAGCCGGACGACGCTGGGAAGACGAACGAGGAAAAGGCGGAGCTGGAAAGACAGCATGAGGCATGGAGCCGCGTTCACGATTTCGGGGCGTTCCAGCGCGCCGTGGACGTGCTCGTGCGCGTGGAGGCAAGCTCAAAAAAGCCCCTGCTTCCCTCCTCTCAGGCCCATGCGGTACGGGAGTCCCTCTTCTCCGAGCACCTCAAGACGCAGGAGGCGGAGTGGGCGTTTCTCATGAACACGTATAGGGACTTTGCAGCGCAGTGGCGAAAGGTTTCCGCGGATTCGCCCTCCCTTTACGTCGATCTGGAGAAAACTGGAAAAGACGGAGTTTTTCACCGCTACACCCATTTTCTGGACGCCTTGGAGGCCGCGAAGTTCGAGGCCCCCGGCAGGGAAAAAGAAAAAGGTTCTTCCAGGGACGAGGAGGCGACGGCATGAACGGGAATTGGCTGCGTCTGCGGTTTGATTCCGACTGGCACGTTGGTTCGGGCGCCGGCATTCCGGGGAGCGTGGACCGTCAGGTCCTGCGAGACGAGGAGGGCTTCCCCTACGTCCCCGGCAAGAGCCTGACCGGCATCCTGCGCGACGCCGCGGAATGGATCGCCGACACGCGGGACACCGCGGAAAAGGGCAATAAGTGGAAAAATGCCCTGATCGGCCTGTTTGGGGAACAGCCTGAGAGCCATGGGGGGACATCGGGAGGCTTCGTCTCTGGCGCGGCGGTCGGCATCGGGAGCGCCACGCTGAGCCAGGACCCGCGGAATTACGTTCAGGGGCTTCGAGAGGACTCCGGGCCGGATTTACGCACGGCCCTCTTCACGGTTCGGCCGGGGGTGAAGATCGACCGGACGACGGGCCGAGCTCTGGAGGACCACCTCTTCTCCACGGAGCGGGTGCGCGGATGCACGCTCTACGCCCCCGTCAAATACCTGAGGGGTCCCCTGTCCAAGGATGAAGAGAAGCTGCTGGAGGACGCGGTCAGGGCCGTGCGTCGGCTTGGGGGAAAGCGCCGGAGAGGGGGCGGACGATGCCGTCTCGACTGGTTCAACGCTCCTGATCGGACGGAATCCGGGAAGGGACCGAAGACCTCGTGGCCAGGGGCCGGATCTTCCGTGGAACTGGACTTCCGTCTCACGACGCTCCAACCGGTCGTGATCAACAAGGTCACGTTGGGCAATCTCGTCCGAAGCGAGCCGACGCTCCCCGGCGTCTCCCTGCTGCCCTGGTTCACGCGCGAGGTCCTGGCCCCCCTGGGTGAGGAGGAACTGCGGTCCGCCGTCCTGGATGGAAGTTTCTCGGTGGGGAACTTCCTGCCCGAGGTCGAGGGCGGGCGCTCCCTGCCCGTCCCGCTGTGCCTGGCCAGGGAGAAGGAGGGCAAGGGGATGCTCAATCGGCTGGTGTCCCAGCCCGAAAAAGAGGGTGTGCAGATGAAGGACCTGCGCACGGGGTACATCCGCATCGAGGGGGAGAAGGTGCAGTACCTCCCCGCGGACAGTCGCAGGCTCTTGAGGACCCATAACACGGTGGAGGATGCAAGCCAAAGGCCCACGGAGAAGGTCGGCGGCCTCTTCACCTACGAGGCGATCCGCTCGGGGCAGACCTTCCGCGGGACGGTGCGGATGTCTGCGGAGCTTTGGGAGAAGGTGCGGGAGAAAAACGATATCCTCCAAAAGTTCGCCTCCAGCGAGCTCTCGATCGGCCAGTCCCGCAAGGACGAGTACGGGGCGGTGTCGCTGCAGTACGTTCCGTCGGACGCCTCCGCGCCGGAGGGGCGGCTCTGGTCGCCCAAGCTGCTGGAGGCGGGCGGCAAAAGCTATCTGGTGGTCTATCTGATCTCGGACCTCCTGATCCGTGGGGAATTTCAGAGCTACTCCCTGCGGCTGGAGGACCTGAAGGGCGCCTTGTCCAGGGCGCTGCATGTGGAGCTTTCGGACATCCCCGACAGCGACTGGATAAACGTGGAGGGGCGAAGCTTCCGACAATCCCCCCTGGGCGGAACCTCCGGGCACTGCGTGCGCGTGGGGCGGCGCGAGTCGTGGCAGACGCGCTGGACCCTGCCTCGCCCATCCCTCAGCTACTTTCAGGCGGGAAGCGTCCTGCTGTTCCAAGTTACAAACCCCGAGGCGTGGAGTGAGGCTCATGCGCAAGCACTGGTTGAGCAGGGCCTTGGCGATCGGCGAGCGGAGGGCTACGGGCGCGTCTTACTGAACCCGCCCTTCCTGTGCGACAAACAGAGTGGGGTCGAAAAACTGGAAATTTCAAAGGAGACGGAGCAGAAGGAGCCGCCCTCGGCTCCTGATCTGCCCAAACTTCCTGAGGATCGAGCGCTCATCCTCGCCCTAGCGGAAACCCTGCTCCGGGAACAGTTCCGCCAGGCTGCACGCCGGGAGGCCTATGAGCTCGTCAAGACGAGAGAGAAGAGGGCCGTGTTCGCAGGCCATCCTCAAATGACATGGAGCAACGCCCCAAACGTCAGCCAGTTCGGGATGCTGCGGGAGTTCGCCGCGTTGATCGGGGACGTTCCCAAGCGATCTTCCGTGGAATCCATCCGGGACTGGCTCAATCTGCTTCCACAGAGTTCAGGAGGCGATGAAAAAGGCTCATGGGAGGATTCCTGGAGAGAATGGGTCCGGGAGCTTGTGGACGATCCCGAGAAAATATGGGGGCTTTCGGAAGCGTTCGAAGCCGTTAAGAGACGTTTTTGGAAGGTCTTTGCCAAGGCGGAGGAAGTGGAGTGGGAACGGTTGACGCTGCTCGCCCTGGCCGAGTTCTGGGACGTGTTCTGCGAGGCCGTCTTTGACGACGAAAAGCGGACGAAGGGAGGAAGCGAGGAATGAGCCGGACGATTGTCGGGAAGGTTTGGGTTCGCGGGGACCTCGTCGCCAAGACCCCGATCTCCGTGGGGGGGCTTGGCGCCGGGGAGCACGTGGACCTGGACGTCGCCGTGGACGGTGCCGGGCGGTTCTATATCCCCGGAACAAGCCTGGCCGGCCCCATGCGGGCCTGGCTTTCGGAAAACGTAGAGTCTGAGAAACTGCTAGACACGCTCTTCGGTTTCATCGAACAGGCAAGGGACGGCGGACAGGCCAGCTTCCTTTTCATTGAGGACAGCCCGGCTCAGGGGGTGGCCCGCGAGCGGCGGCACGGCATCGCGCTTCGGGCGGACACCGGGACGGTCGCTGATGGGTTCTTTTACACGCGGGGCCTTCTGCCCCGCGGGACGCGCTTTCCCCTGGAGATGGAGTTGGATATTGACAAAAGTTCGGAGCCCGGAACGGAGCATCCCGCAGGGACGCTGGCCCTGCTTTTGAAGGCTATGTGCGAAGGGAAGGTTCGTTTTGGCGCCTGCAAGACGAGGGGTATGGGGGAGCTGCGCCTGGAGGACCTGAGAGTGGACTATTACGACTTCGCCGGAAATTCGGGAGACCTCGACCGATGGCTGGCATCAGGCGGCTCCAGCGAGGATCGAAGGGGCCTGGGGCTGGAGCAGGAGCTGAAGGCGCTTGAGTGCTTTGGGACACCGAAACGGAGAGAGCAGCGTCTCTTCGAGGTCCTCATCCACTGGCGGGCGTTGTCGCCCATCATGGTCAAGGCGGGGCGCGACGGAGTGGAGGCTGACATGCTGCCTTTGATGAGCGGTGTGGAGGGAGCTAAAGACGCAGCTGGCGGCATCGCTCCCGTCCTGCCCGGCAGCTCCGTCAAGGGAGCCCTGCGCGCTCAGGCCCGCAGGATTTTGCACACGCTCTTCGACCCCGACGGGGAGAATGCCTCGGAGAAGCCGGAGTATCTGAACCTCCTCGACGCCCTCTTTGGCTCGACGGAGTGGGCGGGACGGCTCTCGGTCGACGACGTCTACTACAGGCCGGAGGCACCCGTCTCCCCCGATGCGTGGCTGAAGGAGGACGCCAATGCCCTGAACGCCGTCACGGAACGGCACCAGCACGTCGCCATCGACCGCTTCACCGGCGGGGCTTCAGAGGGAGCGCTCTACAGCACCCGCCCGGTAAAGCGCGACGAGAGGGAAAGGGAAAGCGGATGGGAGCCCATTCGCTTGGCCTTGGACCTGTCGGACTTTCCCGAGGCGGAAGGGCACGCGGCACTGGCCCTGTTGAAGCTGTTGGTCCGGGACTTGGAGGATGGGTACGTATCCATCGGGTTCGGCTCCCGGCGCGGGATGGGCGAGATCGCCGTGGAGGGCGTCGATTGGGACTCTGGCTTCCCTGCGGAGGAGAAACTTCAGACCGCCTGGGACGCCTTTGTGGATGGAGGCGGTGCCTTCCACCTCCCGCAGTTCCCGAAAGAGGAGACGAAACACAATGTGTGACGCGAGGAGAAATGAGATGAGGTCAACCACCCTGTACGACCTGTCCTATCCGGCTGTCTCCGCTTCTGAGGCGATGAAGCAGGTCAAGGGGATCGGCGTGGATGCGGCGCGGCCGTTCGTCCTGGCCTACACCCCCGACTTCTGCGGCTTCGTCGATTGGAGGGAGGACAAAGGGGGCGGGGATGGAAAATTTCTCTCCCTCGATGGGGGCAAGACAATAGAGAACCTCTTTGAGCTGCGCTGCTTCTGTCCAACCTTTGAGCTGCGGTGGGTGCGAGAGGACAGCGGGAATAGGGGAAGGGCCGTCCGGCTGTCGGAATCCCCATTGCAGGGGGCGGAAAAAAAGGACATATCGGCTCTCGACGGTCGCTACCTGCTCTGGGGGCGGGGGGTGGAGCGTCAGGGGGCCGTCCGGCTGTGTGACCACCGCATCGGGGAGCTTCCAGTCCCCGCGGCGATGCAAACGGGCGAGCGGGTACTCTTGAACGTCGTGGAGTACTTCGTCCCTGACGAGTACGGGAACCTGACCTTCCTGGCGGAACGGCTGACGGGGCTCCAGCCGGCAACCGATGCCGAAATCTTGAAGTTGACGGAAAGCGCATAGAGGCTCGAACGAACGTCGTTGCCCTCACGCTTTCATCCAAGTATGGCCGCGCCTTAGGGCGCGGCCATACGACCCTTTTACCAACTCGTGTTTCATCATGCGGATTGCCCCTGAAAGGGGAGTTGCCATCCCAGGTGGCGGGGGCTTGCTTTCAGCGCGAGGGACATCGCGCCCAAAAACCTTGGGGCGGCTACTTCAGGAGGACGTCCCGGTGGTCCAGGACCTCGAGGGCCGCGCTACAGGCGCCGCAGTCGCAGTACTTCGCGCCCTTCGCCTTGATCTCCCGCCCGTGGGCCTCAAACTCCTTCGCCTTCTCGGCACCGAAGAGGGTGGCGCCCTCCTCCGACCCCATAAAAGCGATCAATCCGTCGATGGGCACCAGGTCCGCCTCCAGCTCCGCGATCAGGCTCCGGGCTTCAGTGGCTTCGTCGGCCTTCCCCAGCGCGTCCAGCCATCGCTGGCCGGCGGCCCGCGCCTCGGCGCAACAGGATGGCGCCGCCATCATCCGGCGGACGACCTCGGCCATTTCCTTCTTGTCCATAATAAAACAGCTCCCTTCAGAAAAAGACTCCACGGCGCAGCGTTGACGCCACCTCGGCCCTCAGGGCGGCCGGCTTCACGCACCATGATATAGCACCCTTCCACGCCCTGCAACAGGCCCTATGGATAAAGCGGAGTGCGCAAAGGGGACGCCCTGAGGCGCCCCCTTTGCAGAATATCGCTCTTTACCCTCGTGCAGGGCCTTACTCGCCCTTCAGGATGAGCTGGCGGGCTGCCAGCGTTTCGTCCGGGCGGGACACGATGGTGTTCTGCGGGGTGTTCGTGACGCGCTCCGGGTTCGTCTTGGCGTCCGCGGCAATGTCCTTCATCGCGGCGATGAAGGCGTCCAGTTCCTCCTTGGGCTCAGTGTCCGTCGGCTCGATCATGAGGGCGCTGTCCACCACCAGCGGGAAGTACACCGTCGGCGCGTGGAAGCCGCAGTCCAGAAGGCGCTTGGCGATGTCCATGGTGGTGACGCCGTTCTTCTTCTGTTCCTCGTCGTTGAAGATGACCTCGTGCAGGCTGGGCTGCGGGAAGGGCAGGTTGTAGTCCCCGCGCAGCTTCGCCTTCACGTAGTTGGCGTTCAGCACCGCCGCCTCCGTCGCGGCCTTCAGGTCGCTCCCCATCGTGCGGGTGTAGGTGAAGGCGCGCACCAGAACGGCAAAGTTGCCGAGGAAGGACTGCAGGCGCCCGATGGTGAGCGGAATGTTGAAGTCCAGGTAGTAGCGGTCGCCGTCCTTGCGGACGCGGGGAACGGGCAGGAAGGGCTCCAGGGCCTCACCCACCACGACGGGGCCGGCGCCGGGGCCGCCGCCGCCGTGGGGCGTGGACAGCGTCTTGTGGACGTTCAGGTGCAGCACGTCAACGCCCATCTTCTTCACGTCCACGTAGCCCATCAGGGCGTTCATGTTGGCGCCGTCGCCGTAGACCAGTCCGCCCTTCTCGTGGATGATCTCAGCCACCTCGGCCACGTGGTTCTCGAAGATGCCCAGCGTGTTCGGGTTCGTCAGCATGATGCCCGCCGTGTCCTCGTCCATGATGGCGCGGATGGCGTCCGGGGTAACGACCCCGTCGGCGGAGAGCTCCACCGGCACCGGCGTGTAGCCGCAGAGCGCCCCGGAGGCCGGGTTCGTGCCGTGAGCGGTGCTGGGCATGATGAGCTTGGTGCGCTGGCGCCCCTTGTGCGCGTGGTAGGCGTGGATCATCAACATCCCCGTCAGCTCGCCCTGAGCGCCGGCCGCCGGCTCAAGCGTCGCGGCCTTCATGCCCGTAATCTTCAGCAGGTCCTGCTCGAACTCGTACATCAGCTTCAGCGCGCCCTGCATACACTCGTCGGGCAGCAGAGGGTGCAGGTTGGCAAAGCCCGGCAGCGCCGCCATGGCCTCGTTGATCTTGGGGTTGTACTTCATGGTGCAGGAGCCCAGCGGATACATTCCCGTGTCCAGGCCGAAGTTCCACGTGGAGAGCCTCGTGTAGTGGCGGACGACGTCCACCTCGGAGAGCTCCGGCAGGTTCGGCTCCGCGCCCACGAGGGACGGGTCGAGGTCCGCCCCCGGCACGTCCGCCTCAGGGATGCTGATGCCGACCCGGCCCTTGCGGGACTTCTCCCACAGGAGATCCTCCTTGTACGCGATACCCCTCATTCCAGGATAACCCTTCATGGCTAGGCCACCTCCTTAAGAAATGCGTCGATGGCCTCGCGGGTGTGGACCTCCGTCGCACAGAACAGATACACGCCCTTGTATTCAGGGAAGAAGCGGCCCATGTCGAGGCCTGCGGCAAAGCCCTTCTTCAGGAGCTCCTCGTACTTCTTTTCAAAGCCCGCGGGGGCCTTCATGGCGAACTCGTTGAAGAACGGCGCGTTGAAGAGCGGCTTGAAGCCCGCCTTCTCCAGTCCACCCTTCAGGTAAGCGGCCTTGTCGTGGTTCAGCTTCGCGATGGCGTGCAGCCCTCCGCGCCCGGCGGAGGCCATGTACATGGCGGCCGTCAGCGCACAGTGGCCGGAGTTCGTGCAGATGTTCGACGTGGCCTTCTCGCGGCGGATGTGCTGCTCGCGCGCGGAGAGCGTCAGAACAAAGCAGCGCTTTCCGTTGTGGTCCACGGTCTGCCCCACGAGACGGCCCGGCATGGTGCGGACGTTCTTCATGGAACAGGCCAGGAGCCCCAGGGCGGGGCCGCCCGCGTTGAGCGCCAGCCCGAAGCTGCTGCCCTCGCCGGCCACGATGTCCGCGCCGCAACTGCCGGGGTTCTTCAAAAGCCCCCAGGCCATGGCCTCGGAGAAGGCCGCCATGAGCAGCGCGCCCTTGTCGTGGGCCGCCTTGGCCGCCGCCTCCAGGTCCTCGATGACGCCCGCGAAGTTCGGCGACTGGACGACGACGGCGGAGACATCGTCCGGTATCTTGCTCAGGTCCGTGCGACCGTCCGGCAGCACGGGAAGCTCCACCGCCTCAAAGCCCGCCGGGCGGAAGTACGTCTTCATCTCTTCCACGTAGTGGGGGTGCAGCAGGCGGGAGTAGGCCACCTTGTGCTTCTTCTTGACGCGAATGGCCATCAGGGCCCCCTCCGCCACGGAGTTTGCGCCGTCGTACATGGAGGCGTTGGCCACCTCCGTGCCCAGCAGGTTCGCCGTCATGGTCTGGAACTCGAAGATCGCCTGCAGCGTCCCCTGGCTGACCTCCGGCTGATAGGGCGTGTAGGACGTCAGAAACTCGGACCTCATCGCCAGATAGGGGATGTGGGCCGGGATGGCATGAGCATAGCAGCCCGCGCCCAGGAAGGCCGTGCCGCTGAAGTTCTGCGCCGCAAGAGCGCGTATCTCCTTCGACAGGGCCCACTCGCTCTTGGGCTCGATGTCGATGGGCGCGTCGCGCCGCACGTTCGCCGGAATGGAGGTAAAGAGGTCTTCAACGCTCTTGACGCCAATGGCGTCAAGCATCTCCTTCGTGTCCTCCGGCGTCTGGGATAGATACCTCATGGGTTCTCGCCTCCCCTAGTGCTTGGCGTGCTCGCCCTTGGCGTACTCCTTGTAGGCATCAACCGCCATGAGCTTGTCGAACTCCGCCGGGTTGGAGGGCTCGATCTCGATCATCCACCCCTCTCCGAAGGGGTCCTTGTTCACCAGGTCCGGGGAGTCCGCAAGGGCCTCGTTGACCTTGACCACCTTGCCGGAAACGGGAGCGTTCAGGTCGCTGACCGCTTTGGTGGACTCGAGGGAGCCAAACGCCGCGCCCGCGTGGACCTCCGCTCCGACCTCAGGCAGCTCCGCGTAGACGATGTCGCCCAGCGCGGACTGGGAGAAGTCGTCCACCCCAACCCGGACGAGGTTCCCCGCCTTCTTCGCCCACTCGTGCGTCTGGGTGTAGCGCGCGTCGTCCTTGAAGATCAGCTCGTTGAATTCTTTCATTTGCAGTGTCCTCCCTTAATTTTTGATGATGATGAGTTACGACAAACGCAAAACGGTAACAACGCCGGCGCTCCGCAGTCCTTAACCGCCGGCCCGGCGTCAGATGGCCACGCGGGCCGTACGGCCCGGCCGGATGTCCGTGACGATCTCCACCTCAATGGAGCGACGGGCGTCCTTCAGGGTGACCTTCGTCCCCGGCTCCAGCTTGCGGTCCACCTTGACGTAGCCGGCCACCAACCCCCTAGGCTTGAAGTCCGCGGGCTTGTCCGGGCTGGCCGTGCCGACGATCTTGCCGTTCACGCGGCTGCAGGCCACCTCAAGGCAGCAGGTCGTGACGACGCCGATCTCCTTGCCATCCAAGAGGACCTTCGCGCCGCTGTGGGCGTCAACCTTGCGCGGGTCGAAGCCGCAGTAGGCGAAGGTGTAGCTCTCGGGCGGGTTCTTGTAGATATCCGATCCGATGAAGGACTTCGTCAGCTTGCCCTCCTTGTCGCGGGGCAGGGCGAAGTCCCAGGGGGTGTTGACGAAGGGCCACGGCCCGATGTCCTGCTGGGACAGGGGCAGCATGGCCCCCATGCGCAGCGAGTCGCGGGCGGCCAGGCCGCAGGGCAGGATGTCGTCGCCACCCGACTTCATCAGGAGGTTCCACACCTCAAGGGTCTTGTCGTTGGGGCAGAGGATCTCGAAGCCCAGCTCTCCCGTGTAGCCCGTGCGGGAGATCAGGACCGGAATGCCGCCCTTCAGGTGGACGTCGTGGTTCTTCGCGGGGTCGTAATCGCCCAGGAAGTGGAAGTACTTCATGCCGTTCAGAAGGTCCGGCTTCTCCATGGCCTTGCGCAGGATGTCCGCGGACTTCGGCCCCTGGAGGTCGATCTTGCCGAAGTGTCCCGCCTCGTTCTTGATCGTGACGTCGAGGGAGCCCTTGTGCTTGTTCAGGTGATCCACCACGATGACGTCGCGATTGGAGTTGACCACCAGCACGTAATCCGTGCGGTTCCCGTCCATGTGATAGGCGATGCAGTCGTCCACCACGTGCCCCTGCTCGTTCAGGATCATGGTGTAGCCGCAGGCGCCCTTCGCCATCTTCTCGAGGTTACGGGTGAGGCACCGCTGCAGAAGCTCAAAGGCGTCCTTCCCCGTGACGCGCACCACGCACATGTGGCAGATGTCGAAGATTCCGCTCTTCTCCAGGACGAAGAGATGCTCCTTCACCGCCCCTGCCTTGTACCACAGGGGCATCTCCCAGCCGCCGAAGTCCGTCAGCTGGCCCTCCAGCTCATGGTGCACCGCGTTCAAAGGTGTCTTCTTAAGCAAGCGAATCCCTCCTCAAAGTCTTTGGGCAGGGCTGCGAGGCACTGCCCGCAAGAAAGTGACAGAAGACGATACAGGAACAAAGAAGTCAGGCTAAAGCGCTACAGACTGTGTTCATATTGTACATGCAGGGACGTTGAAAGGTCAAGCAAGGTTCGTCATGCAAACTATGTATTTTCATCATAAAAATGGTCCGGCGACCCTGCCCCGAAGCATCAGACCGCCGACCCTCCGGAAGCCCGGTCTGTGGCGTTTCTCGTGTGCTATAATGAAGGACCATCATAGTTAATGTCATTATTTGCCCGTTAAACTTCCAGAACCACCGGGGTTTTGTTTGAGGAGGCGAGGCTCTTGGCCGGGGATCGACGCGGAGCTGCCGTGTTTGAGATCGAGGGCCTGACGAAGGTGTACGGAGAGGGGACGGCGGCCGTCCACGCCTTGCGGGGGATCGACCTGACGATCCGCGAGGGGGAGCTGGTCGTCCTGCTGGGGCC
>NZ_CALHIQ010000096.1 GCF_938030725.1 uncultured Fretibacterium sp.
GTCATCAACAGCGTGCTTCAGACGGACATGTCCGAGGTCATCCGCATCATCGTCAGCAACGGGATGATCCTCTACGCCCTGACGAGAAAGGTGAGGCTGAAACGATGAGCAAAACAGGCAGAAACTGGAACCCCCTGACGTTCCTGGCGGACAATGCGGTCCCCATCGTCTTCATTGCGATCTCCGCCGTGGCCATCCCCCTGTCCGGCTTCTCGGTCAGCCACCTGGTCCAGGAGCTCCTGATCCGGATCGGGCGAAACTCGTTCTTGATCCTGTCCCTCCTGATCCCCATCATGGCGGGCATGGGGCTGAACTTCGGCATGGTGCTGGGGGCCATGGCCGGGCAGATCGGGCTGATCCTGATCTCCGACTGGGCCATCGTGGGCATCCCCGGCATGGCGCTGGCCATGCTGGTGGGGACCCCCATCGCCATTCTGCTGGGGATCCTCTGCGGTAACGTGCTGAACCGGGCCAAGGGGCAGGAGATGGTGACGTCCTACATCCTGGGCTTCTTCATCAACGGGCTGTACCAGCTGGTGGTGCTGTACTTCATGGGCTGGATCATCCCCATCTCGAACCCCGTCATCCTCCTCTCCCGCCGCTACGGCGTGCGGAACACGGTGAACCTGCAGGGCATCCGCGGCGTGCTGGACAACCTGGTCCCCGTTTCCTTCCCCTTCTTCGGAGGGACGGTGCGCGTGCCCCTCGCCACCCTTCTCGTGATCGCCGTCTTCTGCCTCTTCATCGTGTGGTTCCGCCGCACGAAGCTGGGACAGGACATGCGCGCCATCGGGCAGAGTCAGCCCGTCGCCGACAGCGCGGGCATCGCGGTGAACCGGACGCGCATCATCGCGATCGTAATCTCCACCGTCCTGGCCTGCTACGGACAGGTCATCTACCTGCAGAACATGGGGACCCTCAACACCTACAACAGCCATGAGCAGGTGGGCATGTTCTCCATCGCGGCCCTGCTCATCGGGGGGGCCAGCGTTTCCCGCGCGAGCATCGCCAACGTCTTCGCGGGCGTGGTCCTGTTCCACCTGATGTTCATCGTGGCACCCATGGCGGGCAAGAACCTGATGGGGCAGGCCCAGATCGGGGAGTACTTCCGCGTCTTCGTTTCCTACGGGATCATCGCCATCGCCCTGGTGCTCCATGCGTGGAAGCGCAACCGGGACCGGGAGGCGTCCCGCCGGAGCCTGCGCGGCCCCGCGGAAGGGGGGGAGGAGGCATGATGCGCTTCCTTCAGAGGGCGCTGGCCCTGGTCCTCCTCGTCGCCCTTGGAGTGTGGCTGTTCTACGTTGGGCGCGAGCACCAGGTCCTCCTGGACAACAAGACGATCGAGCTGGAGGGCAAGACCTTCAAGGCCCTTCAGGAGGTCCGCGTCAGCGTGAACGGCGCCGAGCCCGTGGAGCTCTACCCCCGTGACCGCGATATGGTGAAGGTCGTGGGCCCTGCGTTCTCCCTGAGGGTGGAGATCGAGGACCCCGGAAGCGACGTGGAACTCGTGGAGCGCGAGGTGCGGGTGGGATTCGGCAAGGACCTGATGCTGAGCTTCCCCCTGATGGCCGCGAGCCGGGACTTCATCCTGCCGCCGCCGGCCTCGCAGCAGACCCCCGCTCCGGAGGCGGCCGCCTCGGAAGACGCTCTGGCGCCCGGCGCGGGGGAGGAGGTCCCTGCCGTGCCGGCGAACCCCTGACTTCATCGGGACGGCCCCTGCGGGCCGCCCCGTTTTTTGCGGTGCGCGCAGAGCCGGGGTAAAAAACGTTTTTCGTCTGGCAACGGGGCCCTTTCTGTGGTATTCTGATGGCGGTTTTGAAAAAGAGTATGCGATTGATCGTGCAGCCGACGCGGACGTCGAATCAGGGACGTCCATGATCAAGGCCCCTGCCCCAGGCAGGGCTTTTAAGGAGGAAGTTGTCGGAGATGGGATTTCGCACCATGGAGGAGCTCTGCGAGGAGCTCAGGGGGAAGCGCGCAGCCGCCTTCAACGGAGGCGGAGAAAAGGCCATTGCCAAACAGAAGGAGAAGGGGAAGGGGACGGCCCGCGAGCGGATCGATCAGCTGCTGGACCCCGGCTCCTTCGTGGAGATTGATGAATTCGTGACCCATCGCTGCACGAACTTCGGACTGGAGAAGACCAAGCCACTGGGCGACGGCGTCGTGACCGGTTGGGGCACCATCGACGGCCGCAAGGTCGTCGTCTTCAGCCAGGACTTCACCGTCCTGGGCGGCTCCCTGGGCGAGATGCACGCGGACAAGATCTGCAAGGTCATGGACCTGGCGATGGAGATGGGCTGCCCGGTGATCGGGCTGAACGACTCTGGGGGCGCCCGCATCCAGGAGGCCATCGACGCCCTGAACGGGTACGGCAAGATATTCTTCCGCAACACCCACGCGAGCGGCGTCATCCCGCAGTTCTCCGTCATCATGGGCCCCACGGCGGGAGGCGCGGTCTACAGCCCCGCCCTCACCGACTTCATCTTTATGGTCAACAAGACGGGCATTATGCACATCACCGGCCCTGCGGTCATCAAGGCCGTGACGGGCGAGGAGGTCACCAGCGAGGCCCTGGGCGGTGCCGCCACCCACAACAACATCAGCGGCAACGCGCACTTCATGGCGGCCGACGAGCAGGAGTGCTTCGCTCAGATCCGCAAGGTGCTCTCCTACCTGCCCCTCAACAACCTGGACGATGCGCCCGATAAGCCCACGGACGACCCCGTGGACCGCGCGGACCCCTCGCTCCGGGAGGCCGTCCCGACGAACCCCAACGTCGGCTACGACGTCCACGAAGTCCTGCGCAAGGTGCTGGACGACGGCGAGTTCACCGAGGTCCAGGCCGGCTGGGCTCAGAACATCCTGACGGGCTACGGCCGCATCGGCGGACGCTCCGTCGGCATCATCGCCAACCAGGCCAGGGTGATGGCCGGCTGCCTCGACATCAACGCCTCCGACAAGGCCAGCCGCTTCATCCGCCACTGCGACGCCTTCAACCTGCCGATCCTGACCTTCGTTGACGTGCCCGGCTACCTGCCCGGAGTGACCCAGGAGCACAACGGGATCATCCGCCACGGCGCGAAGCTCCTCTACGCCTACAGCGAGGCGACCGTTCCCCTGATTACCGTCATCCTGCGCAAGGCCTACGGCGGCGCCTACCTGGCCATGGCCAGCAAGTCACTGGGCGCCGACGTCGTCTTTGCGTGGCCCCAGGCGGAGATCGCGGTCATGGGCGCCGAGGGCGCCGCGAACATCGTCTTCCGCAAGGAGATCGCCGAGGCCGGCAATCCGGAGGAGACCCGCGCCGAGAAGATCGAGGAGTACCGCAAGGCCTTCGCCAACCCCTACGTGGCGGCGGAGCGCGGCCTCGTGGACCGCGTGATCCTGCCCGAGGAAACCCGGCTCTCCATCTGGCAGGCCCTGAACGCGCTGGAGAGCAAGCGCGTCTCGCGGCCCGACAAGAAGCACGGCGTCATTCCTCACTGAGCCCTCAGGAGGTGTAATCCATGAACGCTATGCATTTTGACGGGCTGTCCGGCGCGGCCTACGTCAGCCTCGTGGCCTTTTCCATCGTGTTCATCGTCCTGTTTGGGCTGACGCTCGTGATCTTCGCCATGCGCATCTTCGCTGCTGGCGAGAGGCCGAAGCCGGATGACGGCGCCTCAGCGCGCGAGCGGCCCCAGAGCGCTCCCGCTGCTTTCGCAGTTCGGGCCGAGGGCGCTCAGGCCAAGGTGGTGGCGGCCATCACGGCGGCCATCCTGACCGCCACGGGCGGGTCGGGGCGGATCGTTTCCATCGCGCCTGAGGCGGTGGGAACCGCCCGTGAGAGCGCCCGATGGACCAGGGCCTGGAGGGCGTCGGGCGTCCTGAACCTGATCTCGCGCTCCGTGGACCGGGGCTGGAAACGCTGACCCCGCACCCCAAAGGGGCGGGCCAGACAAGACGATCGATCCTGTGCCCTCGCGAGGGCGCGTCTGCATATTTTTTGAAGGGAGTTGTATCGGCAGTGAATAAGTATAGAGTTGTCGTGGATGGTA
>NZ_CALHIQ010000097.1 GCF_938030725.1 uncultured Fretibacterium sp.
TGACGGGGCAAAACTGTGTGATGACGACATCCGCACCTTCGATGGCGTCCAGGACCTCCTGGGGCGGCTCAAAGGCCTCGCTGCCTCCAGTTTCCACCTTCAAGTTGATGTTCTGAAGCTCCTCGTAGTCCTTCAGCTTCCACTGGACCGTCCTGACCGTGTGCCCTGCCTGCTCAAAGTTGTGGAAGCCCTTTTTGATGTACTGTTCCGGGATTAAAAGGTCTCCAATGCCGACGATTTCCATGGTTTTACTTTCCTTCCGGGGCCGGGGTCCCTGCAGGAGCATCCACCTTCATCAGCCTGGATGCCTCGACGATAGCCCAGCCAGCCGGCGTATTGTAGGGGGAGACCAGGTTGCCCAGCTCCTGCCCCTCGGTGATTTGGATGTTAGCTTTCCTGGCTGCCTCGGTGTAGTCCGGTCCCATGGCCGTGCCCGCGTACAGGCAGAGCGCAAGGATCAGGATGCCCGTGATGTAGATGCGGAACATATTCCTCTTGCAGAAGGGGGCCACCATGGAGATGATGAAGACGATGGAGGCGAGGTCCGTAAACGGAAGCATGTTGTTGCCCGGCAGGACCATGGCCAGCAGGAGTGCCGTGGGGATCAGCAGCAGGGAGGTGGCGATGATGCAGGGCTCTCCGATCAGGAGCGCCGTATCCATGCCGATGTAGAACTCGCGCTTCGGGAACAGCTTCTTCAGTCGAGCCTCGGCCGCGTCGCGGATGACCATGACGCCCTCGACCGTGACGCCCACCATGCGGGGCAGCAGGATCATGACGGCGGCTACGTTCACGGCCAGCGGAAGCACCTGGGTGATGGGCCAGCCTGCCAGGAAGCCCAGGCCCGCTCCCAGGACGGTGGCCAGCGTGATGGGTTCGCCGATGACGCCGAGAGTTTCCGTGATCTTTTCGGGGTTCAGGTCGATCTTGTTGACGCCGGGGATGCGCTCAATAATCCAGTTCACGAAAATTCCCAGAGGAACGTAGATGCCACAGGTCGCATGCACGAAGGCGACGCCTTCCATCTTATACATGGCCTGGATCGGCTTGGCCGTCAGGTCGCCGATGACGAAAGCGATCAGGTAGAGGAGCAGCGCTGCCGCCGTTCCCATGGGGATGCTCCCGGTGATGTCGTAGACGAGCGTCCCCACAAGGGAGATCAGCCAGTAGTTGAAGATGTCGATGTTCAGTATCTTCGTCAGGTTAAGCAGCAGCAGGATGAGGTTCAGCAGAATCGCGCCCACCACGATGAAGGGGATGAGGGGTGAAGACCAACCGATAGCTGCGCCCGTGGCCCAACCCACGTCCACGACGTTCAGCTTCAGGCCGAAGCGTGTTGCCATGTCCATGGCCGCGGGCCCAAGACTGGTCAGCAGAAGTCCCACCACCATGTTGATTCCCGTAAAGCCAATGCCAACGGTCATGCCCGCCTTAAAAGCCTTTCCTGGCTTGACGCCGAAGATCAATCCTACGATGAAGAAGATGATTGGCATCATGACTGTTGCGCCCATTCCGATCAATGCGTTGAAGAAACTCATCGACTATGCCCTCCTGATTAAGAAAGCTCGAGAAATCAAATGAATCTGTCCTAAAGACGCACGTTGAGCAAAGGGTGGTTAATTTTGAAAAGGTTGCCGGGTTAAAGCGCGATGGTTCGCCTCCCTTCAAAGTCCTTTGTGTGGGTGATATTGAAGATTGTCTGCCTTGGCGTTTTGATAAGCCCAACCGTCTTGCCAGCGACGTCAATCACGCACACAGATGCGATCCATTTCCTGAATTCCATCATTACAGTAAAGACGAGTTGCATATCAATTCCATGATAAGAAATTTGTGAAAGAATTTCAAGAGGTTTTCCCGTTCCCAAATCCACAGGGACGGGAAAGTCAGACAAGGTTCAAATAAAGGACTCTTCT
>NZ_CALHIQ010000098.1 GCF_938030725.1 uncultured Fretibacterium sp.
CCCTAATGAGGCCTTTTTTCAATTTGCCTGTTGCTTTTAGCTTGACAATCTAGCAAAAACATACGGATGGATTATCTTCTCTGCAATCTGTTTCAAACCCCAACTCATCCCTGTAGAATTTTAACGCTTTTTCCATGTTTTTTACGCCTAAACAAATACACGTTATTTTATTCATTCATTTTCCTCCCACAAGTTTATGTGATTGTATTTTATTGTTTTTATCACAAATTTGTCAACAACGACACGCCCATAATAAAGCACTTGAAGGTGCTTCTGAAGGACCTCTCGATTGCTGGTTGACTTCATTCGCTCAAAGTCTGCAAGCTACTGCGCTCGTAAGTCGTGACGGTCCTTAGAGGCCGTCCCTCGCTCCCCTCCTGATGGTCACGTTGTCACGCTATGCCCCTTCGCTCGATCACGCGGGAGGGGCAGGCCGTGGCGCAGCGGCCGCAGTGCAGACAGCGCTTCTGGTCGATCAGGGCGCGCCCGCTTGAGAAGTCGATGCACCGCTGAGGGCAGGCTCGCAGGCACCGGCCACATC
The DNA here is from genome assembly GCF_938030725.1 of uncultured Fretibacterium sp. Classification (GTDB taxonomy): domain Bacteria; phylum Synergistota; class Synergistia; order Synergistales; family Aminobacteriaceae; genus Fretibacterium. The sequence continues at coordinate 542 of NZ_CALHIQ010000098.1, forward strand.
CAATGCAGCCAGAACCCACGAAGTACCCCGTCTCGATGGCCCCTGCCCCGCCGACCGAAAAGGGGTCCCGCCGGACGCGGGACGGCACGCTGATGTCGAAGTACTCGCCCACGGCCTTAGAGAGGCGGAACACCGTAAGCGCCTCCCGCGTGCGACCGGGGTAGATTTCCTTCATGTAGGGATTTTTTTCGAAGATATCGTCCAACCGCTCCCCCCCAATGTCCTGCACCTCGCCGCGCATCGAGATGGAAATCTTGCCACTGATCCCCGTCAGCGCAACGAACCCCTGGTCCACGAGCTCCGCGTAGAAGGACTTTCCCCGCGCCGTGAGGAAATAGACGCCGTCCTCGTCCCAGAGCATGATGTCGATGGCCCTCAACTTGGGCCGTCCATCCACCCCCACCGTCGCGACGGCCACCGTGTGGATATCCTCCGCCAGCAGTCGCAGATAATCGCTGCACTCCATCAACAATCAATCCCCCCGGACCTTGTCGTCGCCCTGCCGTCAAAGAATGACGTTAGTTTTGTTTCATCCGTGCCTTATAGGCGCTCCCCCATTCGTGCATTGCCGTAAGGACGGGACGCATACTCTCACCAAGCTCCGACAAGGCATACTCAACCCTTGGCGGCACCTCGGGATAAACCGTCCTGGTGAGGATTCCGTCTGCTTCCATCTGGCGGAGGCTGTCGGTCAGCACCTTCTGGCTGATCCCGTCCAGGTCCTTACGCAACTCGTTGAAACGCCACGAACGCATCAACAGATTCCTTAAAATCAAGAGCTTCCACTTGCTCCCAATCAGCCCTACCGTTGTGGCAACCGGACAATCCGGCAGTTCACCCTTCGTTTTCATTGGGACACCTCTATTGCTTCATTTTTTAATGTTACATTGTAATCATAATGCAACACGTATCAAAGGTCAATAAAGAGGCTTTCGTGACTCGGAAGTTTCAGCAAGGGGGACCTTGCAACGGACGGGCTGAGTTCCGCCAGGAAGCTTCGTGGATAAAATAAACGGTTTCCAAGCTGCTTTGAATCAAAACTCGGACGCGACGGTCCATAAGTTACAAAAAAGTGGGTACTTGTGAAAGCTTCCGCCATTTCATAGAATGCAAACAAGGCGCAGAAAGCGCCCCGGCTATCCCGACTATTTTGTAAGGAGGAGATACTGATGGCACTTTCCAATCTGTCCGGATGGGGCACAACGGATAAGGAGGCTTCAACGTCTGCCTGCGGCGCGGCAGACAAACCGGAGGAAAAGCCCGCTGCCTGCGGCGCGGCAGACAAGCCGAAAGAAAAGCCGGCTGCCTGTGGCTCCGCTTGCGGTGCGGCAGACAAGAAGTAATCCCACCCCAGCTCAAACCGTTCCCGGTGGGGAATATCTTGCCGGGAACATCTTTCATTGCTCAATTTATGCGTTTTTACACAGACAAAACGCTGTTCTCAAAGGACGAACATGAAAGAATATTTTTCTTTCCAATGGCATATCACTGACGAGTGCGATCAGCGATGCAGGCATTGCTATATTTTTTCGGGCGATCCCTGTCGGGAACTCGACTCCATGACGTGGAAGCAGTTGCAGGAAACGTTCTATAACTGTCTTGACTTTTGCGATGTCCACGACAGGCTTCCGTATTTTTACCTTACGGGTGGCGATCCTATTTTGCATCCCGACTTCTGGCGACTTTTAAAGCTGTTTCACAAGCGCGCCATCCCCTTTACGATCATGGGGAACCCCTTTCATCTGACCGATCGGGTGTGCAGAACATTGAAGTCCTTGGGCTGTCAGAAGTATCAGCTCTCGCTGGATGGCCTGAGGGAAACTCATGACTGGTTCCGTAAGCGGGGGTCCTTCGACTGCACATTGGAAAAAATAAGCTGTATCAACCAGGCCGGCATTCGCAGCGTCGTTATGACCACCGTTTCCAAGGTAAATCATGCGGAGCTTCCCGGCATCATCGATGCCGTTGTGAAGGCCAGGGTAAACGTGTTTGCCTTTTCCCGTTACGTCCCCTCCGGGGGTGAGCTCGACGCAGGCATTACGGCACAGGAATATCGAAAGCTGCTTGCCACCTGCGACCGGAAGTTCACGGAATACGAAGCGGAGGGTTGCGATACTTACTTCAACAAGAAAGATCACCTTTGGACGCTTTATGAGTACGAAACAGGGAAATTCAAGATTCCCTCCTATGCCTGCGATGGAATGATCTATGGTGGATGCAACTGTGGGAACTGTCATCTGACGATTTTGCCCACCGGGGAGATTTATGCCTGCCGCAGGGTGGCGGACAGCAAGGTGGGCAGCGTGTTTGAAGACCGACTCGCTGACGTTTGGGTAACGGACATGGAGGCATTCAGAAATTATGACGATTTTTCAAAATGCTCCCGTTGTAAGTTAAAGCAATTCTGCCGTGGCTGTCCTGCAGTCGCCAAGGGCACAAACGGTGACTTCTACGGTGACGATCCGCAGTGCTGGGCCAGCGTGGAAAACGGGTTGCTGACGCCTGAGATGTCGCAGGGAGAAAGAAGTTGAATACATGGATATCGAAACCTGCATTAAAAAATTAAGCTACGTCGGCGTGCTTGATTTTGCCACCGTTGACGAAAGCGGCGCTCCGCAGGTGCGCAACATCAGCGCCATTCACTATGAGGGAACGAGCCTATACTTTCTGACGGCCAGGGGAAAATACTTCGCCTCGCAGCTGAAAAACGACGGAAGAGTTCAGGTCCTTGGCTACACGAAGTACAAAGAAACGATCCGACTTTCCGGCAGAGCCGAAGAGGTCCCAGAGGATGCTCAGGTCAAGTGGCGGAACGTTCTTTATCAGGAACAGCCCTACCTCGAAAACGTCTACCCCGGAGAAACGAAGAACATCGACACGATCTTCCTTCTGCAGGACTACACGATAGAGTACTTTTGCCTCTCTACCCGCCCAATCACAAGGGAATATTTTGTAGTCGGAAACGCTGAATCGCTAAAAAAGGGATACCACATCATGGAAAACTGTATCGGGTGCGGCACCTGTCAGGCGGTGTGCCCACAGGACGCCATCAGGCCAGGAACCCCTTTTGTGATCGATGAAAGCCATTGCCTGCAATGCGGCAACTGCGCTGAAAACTGTCCCGTGGAAGCGATCGAGAGGTATTGAGGCGATCCTGATGAAAACCATGAAAGCAGTCCTTTTAAACGGCGTTACGGAGGCAAAAGACCTCGTCCTGTCGGAGGTGCCGATTCCAGAGGTAAGGCCCGGCTGGGTCCTGGTAAAGGTCAGGGTTTTCGGCATGAACCATTCGGAGCAGATACTTCGCCTGAGCGAGATATGCGCGGAGTACATTCAAAAGCCCATCATTCCCGGCATCGAGTGCGCGGGAGAGGTTGCCGACCCCTCCGACAGCGGGCTTTCCAAAGGCCAAAAGGTCATTGCCATGATGGGCGGCATGGGCCGCAGCTTCAACGGCAGTTACGCTGAATACGCCCTTTTGCCCGTTCAGCGCGTTTTTGTCATCGAAAGCGATTTCGACTGGGCGACGCTTGCGGCTGTGCCGGAAACCTATTTTACCGCATGGGGCAGCCTGCTTGAATGCCTCAAACTGCAACCCGACGATACGCTCCTGATCCGCGGGGCGACCTGTGCGCTGGGCTATGCGGCGATACAGATGGCAAAGGCAATGGGATGCTGTGTGATCGCCACCACCCACAGAGAAAACAAGTTAAAGCTGCTCCTCGACGCGGATGAGCAGGTCCTGGACCAAGGGAGGCTCACAGGCGTCGTTCAGGGAGCCACCAAAGCTCTTGAGCTTGTCGGTGCAAAAACGGTAAAAGATACGCTGACCGCCGTGGAAAGGGGCGGAATTGTCTGCAATACCGGCGTTCTCGGAGGCGTGTATGCGCTCAATGGATTTGATCCCATCAAGGACATTCCAAACGGAGTGTACCTTACCGGATTCCACAGCAACTGGCCTACACAGCAGGTCGTTGACGACATCTTCCGTTTTATCAAGGACAAAAACCTCGTCCCCGTTTACGGAAAAGCGTTCAGCTTCGAGGACATGCAGGACGCTATTGCCGCACAGGATGCGGGAAGCGTAAACGGCAAGATCGTTGTAAAGCTATAAGCAAGCGTACAGGCGGCGCGCGGACGAGCCAAGACACTTGCACCGAGCCGCTCTGCCTCCCTGGTGGCCTCAGAACGGGCTGGGGGATTCCACGGTGCCTGTGCCGCAAAATCCCCCCGTTCCAGGTCAAAATGACCTGACGCCGAAAAACCCCAAGCCGCTACCTGGAAAACGCAGCGCGATACACCTCGTCCTGTTCCGGGAAATGGACGATATACCCAATCGGGAGCTTATTTCCCGTCGCTTCAATGACCGCCCTCGCCCCCTCCTCTCCAAAAGCGCCGCAGAGCTCTATACAGTCAACCCCTTCACGCTGCAGCCGGCGCGCTTCTTCCCTTGCTTCCCGCAGGTCTGCGACACCGACGATCTGAGCGTCACCACCGTGAATCGACGCCCTGTCCGCCTCCGCATTGAAATCGCCCATGATCAAAAACGCAAACCGCATAGCATCCATCCTCCTGACTTTAGTGGAATTTTTCTATTACTCAGAGCTTTTTATTTTTTATCGCATCGCGCTTTCGCAGTTTAACTTCTTCTCTGAATCGCATTTGAAATCGCAGCTTTCCATTCGGGCGCTTCGCAGCTTGCCCGGCAGCTTGCACATTCCTCTATAAGCGATACGATCACATTGGGTGCTGCACGATTTCCTTTGAAAATTGCTCTGAAAAACGCCACAAACTGCGCCAGCGTAAAAGGAACAATGTGTAAATCCAACCGCTCATCGTCCTTGGTGTACCAAGTGCCAATCCTGAACGTCTCCGCTGTGTTGGAATCAATCCGATTGGCGATGAACAGTCCATAGACCGGCTTGTCGTATTGCTGCGTCATATCCGCAACGTGGCGGCGCACAGGTTCGCCCTCCATCGCCTCCTGGCGGGAACTCTCGGACAGCGTGACCTCGATCACGATAACATAATCCTCAAACTCGGCAATCAAGTCCGGGCCATTGCCTGGTGCAGTACTAACCGGCAGGAAATCTTGATCTATCTTGAATCGGCGCACTTCATAAGGCTTATTTGCCAACGTGTCAATCGCCAGAAACGCCCGCCACAGGCTCCACTCCAGATAGGCCGGCACCTCCGCTTTTGGAATTCTAATCTCAGCGTCCTCACCAATTTTCAGGCGATCTCTGCGCAAAGCGATCAAATCCATATAAGCTGCAATTTCTTCCCACTGCCCGGCCTGTTGCCCGGCATAGACTTCCTCTTTCTTTTCTGCAATCAGCCCCTCAATCTCATACCGAACCTGGTTAATATGTGCCGGGGTATCCAACAGCTTTCCAACGATGGAGTATTCGACGCCATAATGCTGAATTTTCTGCAACAGGTCTGAAAGCACTTGGTTGGCAATTTCCGCATTATCGGTCGGCAATGGCGTTCCATTGCAAAGAGAGCGATACAGCTCCAATAAGGGCTTGTCCGACATAAGTCCCTTTGTAAGCTCAACAGCCAACGCGTGCTTTTCAGGGATCAGAACAATCCCCTTACCCTTGGACTGCACCATGCCGGTCGCTTTCAGGTAACGCATATTCATATCTGCGTAGTCGATGAAAGTGTGCGGTTTACATGCGCATTCAGCGGCGCCTTTTTCATAGATATCCCGGTCAAAGGCACGTTTGCGTTCTGCCGCCTTCCGCAGCGCTCTCAGATTACAAAGCCTTTCGACGGTGGCTTCCAGCCCATCGGCAGGGCTTGTAACCTGAACGATCGCAGCCATTTCAATAAAATTGACAGCAGGCTCCATGCGACGCTTTTCAAGCTCCAACAGGATCGCCAACGTCCAGGTCAAAGGAGAAAATCTCAGACCTTCACCGCATGGGGCCATGGGAGTGACCATTGACCGCAAATAGCACTCCTGCATAGCAGCCACGGTTTCAGCGCGTATCAAATTTCGACCGGCGGGCGTAATCGTGTCAAGCGGGCCAAGAGCGCTTTGCTCAAATCCCATTGAGCTTTTGATCTCCGGATAAATAAAACCGAGTTTTCCCATGGCTGAACGCCACTTACGCCCAACGCTGTTGGTCACATCTTCTCCAAGAGAAACGACGCCGCATTCTCCAAGCAAACGGCGAAAAGCTCTATCACCTTCCCCTCTACGAATATCACCTTGAATCGCCGAGGTGGAGAGGGCAACCAGGCCATCCCTTATCCGCATGGCGCTCCTTACGGACGTATTGCCAAGCTGCCAGAACCCCATACCTCAAACTCCTTTAAGGAAACACTGATTAAGTCGTTGAGAACTGTCAACCGTATGGACTCCCCTCAGTGCCTGAAACTTCATCAGGCCGCGCGAAGCGCGCGGGGCTTGGGGCGTAGCCCCATTTTAAAATTTTAAGGAAGCGCTAAAGGATAGCCTCTGTTTGATACTCCTTGATTGCTTTCAACAACTTTTGAAGATTAATCAGCGCTTCCTTAATATCCGACAAACAGATATTCTTGGACTTTGTTTCTGTTTGTCTTTGCGTCATTCTGGTTCCCAAAGGAATACCGATAATCTATTGGAACAACCTCAACGTGTTCCTTATGTTTTGACATGATTGCGGTCATCTCGTCCTGTGTCGGCAAGCTGTTTGATGAGTATGAAACGATCAGCACGCTTTTGGAAAACTTTTTAAACAACTGGTCGAACGCACCTGCCGCCCCCTTTCGCGTTGAGAACGGCGTGGGATAGGATTTAAATTTTCTCGTTTGCGTGTGCTGCTGAATCTCAACGCCCTTCCAGTCTCGCGCCAATCCTTCTACGAAGTGATAGCGCCGCACATACTCGTTATCGGACAAGGGTGAATAATAAGGCGGATCGATATAGACAAGACCCGGTTGCTCCAGGCGCAAATCCATCGCATCACCGTGCCTCGCTCGATTGACCTTTCCGTTATCAAACACTGCCCGATTGATCGCCTCAACAGCCTCTAAAAACTGCTGTTCCAGCGTTTTTTGCAAATCCTTACGACCGTCGTTGTAACGTTCGCCGGTATATGTAAAAATACCGCGCGGACGCTTTTTCGTGCAGGCGCGAATCAACGCGGTCATCGCTATGGCCCGTTTGTAAGGGTCACGAATCGCCGCGATATTGACGCGCAAGGTATCAATCAGGGCGTTGTCGAAATCTGAATAGTAAAGCCCCTGAAACGTAGTCGATACGAAATGATCGGATTTCCATTGGGGGAGCAATAGAACCTTCGCTTCTTCAACGGGCAGCTTTATCGAATTGTTTTCAATCATGGCCTTTGCAAAGGTCGCAGACATGGCCATATAATCGTTGCTGACGACCTGCTTGCCCTGTGCCTTGAACATGTAGCCCACGATGCCAGAACCGGAAAACAGATCCACCGCCGTATCAAATTGAAACTCCGATGCCACGCCCCAAATCTCAGACAGCAGCTTGCTCTTCGACCCCATGAAGCGCGTCGGAGGATATTCAGACACCTGTTCAGGAAGCGGTTTCGGCAGAAGATAAAGCTGTGTGCGCCGTTTCGGCGGGATGCTGACAATAGCATCCTCACCCCTGCGCTTGTCGCCGCTGCGGGAAATATAGCGCTTGGTCTGAATGACTTCAATATTAAACGGCGCATAGAGCTCATGCACCAGCGGGTGATTGGAGTTGGTCAGAAGGATATGACACCCGCGCTCGTGCATCCGCATGACCGCCTTTGCCAACTCAACGTGATCTTCCTCGTAAAACTGCTCCTTCGTGTACCGTTTAAAATCTGAGTACTCCGAAACCGGCAGATAGGGCGGGTCAAGGAAGATGAAATCACCCGGCTTGGCATAGTATTCCAGCACCAGCATATAGTCGCCACATAAAATCTCCGTCTGTCTCAGCGCGACTGAAGCAGCGTAGAGTGCGTCGGCATCACAAATTTTCGGATTGTTGTATCTGCCGTAGGGCACATTGAACTGCCCTTTCCGATTTACACGGTACAGACCGTTATAGCAGGTCTTGTTGAGGTAGATCGTCCGGGCGGCGGCTTCGGCAGGAGGCAACGTTGACCAATCCAGCCCGCGAACGACATAGAACGCCTCTTGTGTATTTTGATAGGTCGCAAGACAACGAATGACCTGATCGACGTTCTTCGCCACCTGCCGATACGCATTGATAAGCTCCGGGTTGCTGTCCGAGATCAAGGCGCTTTCCGGGTGGAGCGCAAAGAACAGGGCACCACCTCCAACAAAAGGCTCGATATAGCGATTGTAGGAGGCCGGCACTTTGGGCAACAATTCGCCGAGCAGTTGAGCCTTGCCCCCGGCCCATTTTAAAATGGGTTTCACTGGAGACAATACTTCCTTTTTCAATGCCTCTGCCATTCGCGCTGCCTCCCTTCATCTTCACCGTACTTGGATATAATACACCAAAGTACGGATAGATTACAGCGCGCTGAACTTTATATTCATATACCATATATCAATAGAATAAATTTTCTTATAGCCTATCCAATGTACCCGTTGCGTTTGGCTTGGCAATCCGGAAAGCCAAAGGAGCCGCCTGACCCTTGAAATCAGGCGGCTCCTTTCTTGGTAAAAATCGTTGCCACGCAAGGCTTCAATTCAATGCTCTCAAGGGCCAAAAAGCCCTGCGTCCAGAGGATTTTCGACCTCTGCAATCACTCCCACTCGATCGTTGCCGGCGGCTTGGAGGTCACGTCCAGCACGACGCGGTTCACGCCGCGCACCTCGTTGCAGATGCGCTTTGCCGTCACGTCCAAGACCTCCGGCGGGATGCGCACCCAGTCGGCCGTCATAGCGTCCTGCGAGTTGACGGCGCGCAGCGCCACCACCTCGCTGTAGGTGCGGCTGTCCCCCATCACGCCCACGGTGCGCACCGGAAGCAGCACGCAGAAGGACTGCCATATCCCGTCGTAGAGCTTCGCGCGCCTCAGCTCCTCCCGGAAGATGGCGTCCGCCTCCCGCAACGTGTCCAGCCGCTCCCGCGTGATCTCCCCCAGACAGCGCACGGCGAGCCCCGGCCCCGGGAAGGGCTGCCGGTCCACGATGTCCTCCGGCACGCCGATGAGGCGCCCTATGGCCCGCACCTCGTCCTTGAAGAGGTCCCGAAGGGGCTCCAAGAGGCGCAGCTTCATGTGCTCCGGCAGCCCGCCCACGTTGTGATGGGACTTGATGAGCACCGCGCCCTTCCGATGGCCGCTTTCGATGACGTCCGGGTAGATCGTCCCCTGAAGGAGCCAGTCCACCTCCCCGATCTTCGCCGCCTCCGCGTCGAACACGTCGATGAAGAGCCCCCCGATGATGCGGCGCTTCTTCTCCGGGTCCGTCACGCCGGCCAGTCGATCCAAAAACAGGGCGGAGGCGTCCACGTGGCGCACGGAGAGCCCCATGCCGCTGTAGGAGGCCACGACGTGCTTCGCCTCGTTCAAACGCATCAGGCCGTGGTCCACGAAGATGCAGGTCAGCCTCGGCCCGATGGCCCGGTTCACCAGGGCGGCGGCAACGCTCGAATCCACGCCCCCCGACAGCCCGCACACGGCGCGGCCCTCGCCAACCTGGCGCCGGATATCCGCCACGGCGCCCTCCACCCAGTCCTCAAGCCTCCAGTCCCCCGCGCAGCCGCAGATGTCGAACAGGAACCGGCGCAGGATGTCGCGTCCGTGCTCCGTGTGTACGACCTCCGGATGAAACTGCAGCCCAAAGAAGCGCCCCGCCCGGTCCTCCATGGCGGCCGTGACGCCCCCCTCCGTAGAGGCCGTGGCCCGAAAGCCTTCGGGCAGGGAGGTCACCCGGTCGCCGTGGCTCATCAAAACCTGGAGCTCATCGGGCAGCCCCTCCATGAGGCGGGAGTTCCCGCTGCGCCGCACCCGCGTCACGCCGTACTCCGACCGCTCGCCGGAGCCCACCGCCCCTCCCAGGGTCTTCGCCAGGAGCTGCATCCCGTAGCAGATGCCCAGCACCGGCGCCCCCATGTCCAGCACGCGTCGGTCCACGGCGATGGCGTCCGGATCGTTGACGCTGTCCGGCCCGCCCGATATGATGATCCCCTTCGGGCTGAACTCCGCCACGCGCTCCCGCCGCGCGTCCCACGACAGGACGACGCTGTGGATGTTCATCTCGCGCACGCGCCGCGCGATCAACTGCGTAAACTGTGAGCCGCAATCAATGATGACCACATTCTCCAACTTTTGCGCTCCCCCTCCTCTGTCCCCCGGACGCGCCATCAACCGCTGGGCGAACGTCCGCAACCCCTAAACCTAGGAATATTATAACCGCAAGCGCCCCTCTTGGGGGAGACGCGACCCAAACCGGCGGGCCGCGGACAAATTGACGTTCGTTTGTCGCCGATTCCCACTTCACGATACAACGCAGAATATATTTCGTAGGGCAGCCCCGGCCGTCCCACGGCAAGCCGGTCCGCTTTCCGTTGGGTGCGGCCGCCTCAGGAGGAACTCCCGCCCGCAGGGCTGCTTGTTTTAAGTTTTTTTCCATATTGACGTTTCCGGCGAGTCCGCTATAATCCAGTATAGAGCTGAGTTAATAAGGTTCAGCTATGGCAGCTTCCCGAATGAGGGATGCGAGAGAGATCCCGCCGCCGCGGGACGCCGAAGGGGCAACGCGCCCACGTGACGCTGAAACTCTCAGGCAAAGGGATCGCATCCGGACGGGAGTCTGAAACCGGGCATAGCTCACACACTCATCTTTAATGAATGTGCTCAGGTGACAGAACACGGGAGGTCCGGAGGTCGGCAATGAACAAGACCGTGCTCATCACCAACAACAGGGACCTGTGCGCAAGCGTGCGGTGCGGACGCTTCGTTGAGGGGTCCTCTTTGGACGTGCTCGTTGCCGTTCGCGACTCCATCCACTTGGGCTCCATCCTCCTCACCCACCCGCTCTGCGGCAACCTACGCCCCTACCATCAACCCTTTCGCTCCGTCCTGATCGAAGAACGTCCGGGGGCCCTCGTGGACCTGGAATCCCTCTCCATGATCGAAAAGGCCGTGGGCGTCTACGAGGCGTGCCGGGAGCGGATGATCATCCCCTCATCCCTGGATGAGGGCAGACGTGCGGATTACGCCTTCATCGACTCCGAGTTGATGAAGGAAAGTCTGGAGCGGTACGGACAGTTCCGCCGGGAGGCGGCGCTGCGTCCCGCGTCCCTTTTGCTTCACAAGAACCCAATGGAAGGGGGTGAATCAAGATGAGCGCAATCGTTGAACTGACGAAGGAGAACTACGAGGCCGAGATCAAGGAGAGCCCCATCCCTGTGGTGGTGGACTTCTGGGGGCCAAAGTGCGGTCCCTGCATGGCGTTGATGCCGAAGTACCACGAGCTGGCCGACAACCCGAAGTATGAGGGCAAGGTCAAGTTCTGCTCGGTGGATACCTCCAAGAATCGCCGCGTAGCCATCGGCCTGAAGGTCATGGCTCAGCCCACCTTCCTCTTCTGGAAGGGCGGTGCGGAGGTGGCTCGCCTCAGCGGCGACGGCACGTCGATCGAGGGCATCACGGCCGAGGTCGACAAGATGCTCTAAGCCGGAGCGTGCGTCCGGGTGAGGCGTCCAAGCCGGCGCGGCGGAGTCCCGAGGCCGGTGCGGCCCTCACCCATGGTATCGGTTTCAGGAAGCGCGGAGGTCGCCCGGAAGGCAGCTCAGCGTTTTCTGAGAACGACAGGAGCTGGAAAGGAGGAGTACTTTTTATGAGACTGGAACTTCACAAGCTTTTTGTCAAGCAGCTTAAGTTCGGCGACAAGACCGGCTTCTCCGGCGGCACTCTGACCGTGAACAAGAAGGAGTTGCTGGACCTCATCGCCGAGGACCCGCTCCTTGGGAAGAACCTCGACGTCGATCTGGCGATGCCGGGCGAGAGCGTCCGCATCATGCCGGTGAAGGACGTCGTTGAGCCCCGCTGGAAGATCGAGGGCAAGGGGCAGGTGTTCCCCGGCATTCTGGGCGACGTCGAGACCGTCGGCGAGGGCAAGACGCTCGTTCTCTCCGGCGCGGCCGTCGTCACCGCCGGCAAGCTGGTGCGCTTCCAGGAGGGCATCATCGACATGACGGGCCCCGGCGCGGAGTACACGCCCTATTCCGAGACGTGCAACGTCGTCCTGGTCCTGGAGCCGTCGGACCCGGAGATGGACAAGCACGACTACGAGAAGGCCTGCCGCGTAGCCGGGATCAAGGCCGCTGCCTATCTGGCGAAGGCCTGCGCCGACGTCAAGGCGGAGAAGGTGGAGATTTACAACCAGGCTAACATCAAGGAGGCCATGTGGGCCCATCCCGGCCTGCCGAAGGTGGGCTACCTCTACATGCTCCAGACTCAGGGCCTGCTCCACGACACCTACCTCTACGGCGTGGACGTGAAGAAAATCCTGCCGACGGTCCTCTCCCCGCTTGAGGTCATGGACGGCGCCATCGCTTCCGGAAACTGCGTTTCCGCCTGTGACAAGAACAGCACCTACTCCCACCAGAACAACCCCATCATCGCGGACATGCTGAAGCGCCACGGACGGGACTTCAACTTCGTGACCTGCATCGTCACGAATGAGAACGTCACCCTGGCCGACAAGCGCCGCAGCAGCACCTACGCCACGAAGCTGGCCGCCATGCTGGGGCTCGACGGCGTGGTCATCAGCGAGGAGGGCTTCGGCAACCCGGACGCCGACCTGGTGATGAACTGCTGGAAGGCGGAGCGCATGGGCATCAAGACCACGCTCATGACGGACGAGTACGCCGGACAGGACGGCGCGAGCCAGTCCCTGGCGG
>NZ_CALHIQ010000099.1 GCF_938030725.1 uncultured Fretibacterium sp.
CGATGTGCGCCGGTATCTGTGCCATGGCAAGATAGCTGGCGAACGCCATGGAGAGTCCGATGAGGAAAGACGTGGCGCCGTTGATGAGCGCCGTGCTTTTAAGACAGTCGTAGAGCATTGCCATTGTCAGCTCACGGTAGACGAACCTGCCTATAAAAACGGAGTAGGCCACGGCAACGACGGCAGCCTCCGTCGGGGTAAAGACGCCGCCGTAGATGCCGCCAAGGATAATGACAGGTATCAACAGGGCCCAGAGCGCCTCGCGAAAGGCCTTGACGACAGCGCTGAACTTCGGGCGCTGAGCCATGCTGAGGTAATGCCGTTTACGCGCCGTGAAGTAGCACACGAGCATCAGCGCAATGCCGATGATGATCCCCGGCACGATTCCGGCGATGAACATGTCGCCAATGGATGCCTTGGCGACGATGCCGTAGATGACGAAAGGGATACTCGGAGGAATGATGACGCCGATGGTCCCTGCCGCAGCGGTGATGGCAGCCGCAAAACCTGCGTCGTACCTGCGCTCCTTCATGGCAGGGATCATAAAGGAGCCGATGGCGGAAACCGTCGCAGGCCCCGACCCGGATATAGCCGCAAAGAACATGCACGCCAGCACCGTCACCATGGCGAGCCCGCCGACAATCCAACCCACGAGGCTCTCGGCGAGGATGACGAGGCGGCGTGAGATGCCGCCGCTGCACATCAGTGAGCCCGCAAGGATGAAAAACGGGATGGCCAGAAGGGGGAAGGAATCCAACCCCGTAAACGCCTTCTGCGCGATCATGACCATCGGAATGTCGGACGCAAACAGCATCATAATCCAGGTGGAAAGCCCCAGCGTAATCCCGATGGGGATGCTGAATGCGATGGTGACGATGAGAATGGAGAATATCAGGATGGCCTCCATGTCATTTGCCTCCATCCAACGGTTCTGTCGCGTCGTCGGGTGTCTTCGGCCCCATCGCCTTGACCTCGCCGTTCTCCGCGTGTTGAAGGCCGCGTTTATGGAGCTTCCACATTTCGACGACGAGGCGCGTGCACATCAACGCGCACCCTGCCGGGACGGCGGCGTAAGGCCACGTCATGGGGATACGCATAGCAGCCGAAACCTGCCCTGCGCCATGGATGAAGAGGACGAGTTTTGTGCCGTACCATGTCAAAAAAAAGCTGAAGGCAAACCAGATCAGCAGGACAAGGTACTCGAGCCAAACGCGGGATGCTCCCTTGAACAGATCCATAAGCATCTCCACCCGGAAATGGCTTCTTTCGCGCACGGCGTAACTGGCGCCGACCCATGAGAGCCATAAAAATATGAAGCGAGCCAACTCCTCACTCCACGAGAGGGAGTTTGCAAAGACGTAGCGCATCACAACCTGTACGAAAACGACGAGGGTCATGATGGCAAGCGTCCAGACACAGAAGTACTCCTCAAGGTTGTTGAGAAATTTTTTGGGCGTCATGAAAGTAACCGTCCCCTTCACCGCAGAATCACCGGAACGAAAAGGCGCCCCCAGGGGGACGGGGACGCTGACAGAACACGGGGGTAGCGCCTACTTCTGCACTTGTCTGATGATTTCCATCAGATCCTGCCCCAACTCGTCCGCGAACTGCGGATAGACCTCCGCCGTCGCCTCTACAAAGGGTTTTTTCTCTTCGGCCGTCAACGCGTTGGCGCTCATGCCGGCCTCCGTGACCTTTCTCTTGAAGGATTCCTCCTCCTCGGCCATCGCCTTTCGCTGCGCTTCCGTCGCATCTTTTGCGGCTTTCAACACCAAATCCCGCAGAGCCTCCGGCAGCCCGTCAACAAATGCTTTGTTGGCGATCAACACCTCAAAGGAAAAGACGTGCCCCGTCTCGGAAACGTACTTCTGGACCTCGTAAAACTTCCCGTCGTCGATCATCGCATAAGGATTTTCCTGTGCATCCACAGTGCCCTGCTGTAAGGCCGTATAGAGCTCTCCCCAGCTCATGGGCGTGGGGTTCGCGCCGAGCGCCTTGAAAAACGCGATGTGCATCGGGTTCTCCATCGTGCGGATTTTCAAGCCCTTCATGTCATCCGGCGTGCGGATGGGCTTACGGCTGTTGGTGACGTGACGAAAGCCGTTCTCCTGGTAGCCCAGGATCAAGATGCCCTTTTCCGCCGTCAACGCGTTCAACTTCTCGCCAAGCACGCCGTCTACCGCGGCAAATGCGGCCTCGCGCGTCGTAAAGAGGTATGGCAGGTCAAGCGCCTGAATGCGCTTTTCAAAGCCGGCCAGGACGGAAGAGGAGGGGATGGCCATTTGAATGGCGCCAAGCTGCACGCCCTCGCACAGCTCGCGGTCCCCGCCCAACTGGCCGTTAGGATAGAGTTCCACCTTAATTTTTCCCTCGGAGCCTTCCTCGATCTGCTTTGCGAAGACCTCCTTCATCACCGTCATCGTCGGATGGGATTCAGAACCGATGTACCCCAGCTTGATCGTATAATCTGCTGCCCGGACCCCAGAGGCAGTGATCAACACAAGGAGCGCTGCACCAAGAAATTTTTTCATCGCATTTTCCTCCAGTTATAAAGGCGTTTTTAAGAAGCGAAATTGATTTTTTGTTGACGCCGAAGGATCATCAGAACGCTTATGACCCTTGCGCAATGTTTTTGTGAAACTAAGGAAGGCGCTCCAGCTTTTCGTTCCCCTCCACGCAGGGGAGAAGCGCTTCCGACACCTCGATGGTTCCCAAGTTTAACGTGTTTTTAATCTTCACGATTTTGAGGTTTGCTCGGTCCACCCCCCTTGCAAGCTGAAGGGCAAAGCGCACGGCTTCTTCTTCAGATTCTGCTGTGATTGGTATTTTGACGTCCTCAGGCGCCTTGACGGCCAGTGCGTTGGCGTACATGGACGGAAGATCCAATTTATCAAGGACGCGGCGTGTGATCACGTCAAAGAGCCCAACGCCGATGGCGTTGCCGTGGGATGGGGCTGTGACATCCAGAAGGACCATACGCTTAATTTGCGGCACGGGGAGCACGAACTTCTTTAGGATAGAGCTGCGGCCCAGGACGTTGGGGTCGAATCCGGCGCCGGATATGTCCTTGCCGATCTCCTCGACGACCAACACGTCGATGTCGGGGATCATCAACGCGGGCATGAGCCCCTTCGCCGTTTGCAGAAGCTCCTTCTCTCGTTCGACGATGTCCTCCGCAGGCACAGCCTCGATCATTGCCGTCTCGTCGTATGCGTTCTCAAGGATCGCGACGCCGAACCCAACCGATGCACGAGCCATGACGATGCGCGCTGCCTCGACTAAGGTTTCCGCAAAACCCTCGAAGCTTGCTTCGTGTAAAGCCGAGCATCCCACGTGGTTGCCAAGCCCTATCGTCAGCATCTTGCAAAGGCCGCTCTGGATGTCGCCGACGAAATCCGTGTGCAGTTTGACGCGGTTGATGGGCACGATGAGGTCTGCCTCGAGCGCCGCTGAATCGATCCACACCTCCAGCCCGCTTTTCGTCTTCCCGACGCGGGTTGCATCTGGAGCCGTGATGACGGGAACGTCCATAGCGTTCTCCGTGATGCCATAAGAATTCAGGATCTGAAGCTGGCCCTCCTGAGTTCCCCCTCCGTGGCTTCCCATGGCGGAGACGATAAAGGGGTTGCCGCCCCGACGCTGGATCTGTACCAACACCTCCTTCACAATCCGCGCAAGGTCTTTGATGCCGCGGCTCCCCACCGCTACGGCCACCTTTGCGCCCGGCTTAATCCTGTCCGCGATACGGGCTTTTTCAAACTCGCACTTGATTTGAGCCTCGAGGTCGTCAAGCCTCGGCCTTGAAAAGCGCTGCCGGACACGGTGCATCCTGGGAAGAGGATAATGATGGGATTCACCAAGCAGTACGGGCATTTTCTCCGAGTCCTTTTCTCGCGTTACCGCGCAGTGTGGGAGCGCTATCGTTCCTTCGCCTTAAGGTCCTTGTGTCCGAGGACGGGCTCCGACGCATCCAGGGCGCTGATGTGGGATTCGTGGGGGCAGGCACGCAGAGCATCTCCATCGCTTCCCTATTCAATCAGCAGCACCCTCCTTCGTTAGAAAATCCGTCAAAGCCAAAATGCTTTTGCCTTTTAGCATTGCGTTAGTTTAGTTAATAACATTCAATTTGTCAAGCCATGGGACAATATCACCCCCAAGGTAGGCCTTGGGGGCGATATTTGGGACTGGAGCAGGAACGAATGGTATTGTCACAAAAAGAGGTCAAGTATATCAAGGGCGCGGCTCTGCTGATCTGAGTAGATAACCAACCAGAAGGCTGTGGTCCCTGGCCCCCTCTCCTTGGCGACGTGGCGTGAAGAGCGGTGGCCAGCCCCCTAAGCCTTGACGGCCGCAAGCTGACCGCAGGCGGCCATGATGTCCGCACCGCGTTCCTTCCGGACCTCGAACTCGATGTGCAGCTCGGACAACGCGGCGCAGAACGCCTTGACGCGCCCTTCCGGCGATCGGCGAAGGGCCGGCCGCATGGGGATGGGGTTGTAGGGGATCAGGTTGATGTAGGGGTCCAGGCCGTCCAACAGCGCCGCCATCTCGTAGGCCATCTGAGGGGCGTCGTTGACGCCGTCGATCATCGCGTACTCGATCGTGATGCGCTCCCCCGTGCGGCGGCGGTAGAGGTGTAGCGCCTCCACCAGGCGGCTCAGGGGGTACTTTCGGTTGATGGGCATGAGACGGGACCGCAGCTCGTCGTTCGGCGCGTGCAGGGAGAGCGAGAGCCTCAGTGGGATATCGAAGTCCGCCAGGTCCTCGATGCCGGGCACGATGCCGGAGGTGGAGATCGTGATGTGTCGGGCTCCCAGGTTCCTCATCTTCGGGTGGTTGAGGGCGCGGATGCTCTCGAAGACGTTCCGCTCGTTCAGCAGGGGCTCCCCCATCCCCATGAAGACGACGTTGTTGATCCCCGGCCCCAACCCCGCGTCCAGGACGCGCCGCTCCATCATAAGAAACTGCCCCACGATCTCTCCGGGCGTCAGGTTCCTCGCGAAGCCCAGCGTCCCCGTTGCGCAGAAGGTGCAGGCGAGGGGGCACCCGACCTGGCTTGAGATGCAGGCCGTCCTGTGCCCCCCGTGATCCAGCAGCACGGACTCGACGCGCGCTCCGTCCGCCATCTGCCACAGGTACTTCCGCGTGCCGTCCCGTGATCGCCGGTCCTGAATCAGGATGGGCAGGGTCATCAGGACCGTGCCGCACAACCGCTCCCGCAGGGATTTCGAGAGGCTGCTCATCTCGTGATAATCAAAGACCTTGTGAGCGTAGATCCACTGGCAGATTTGATCCGCCCGAAAGCGCGGCTCGCCCAGCCCCTCCATCACCCTCCGCCAAGCGTCGCAGTCCAGGGAGAGGGCGTCATCCTCCGCCGTCAGTAAATTATCCGCAGGGCTCTCCGGGTTCTTCTTCATGATGTGTCCTCACGCCGCTCCTTTGCAAAAAAATTTTCTCAAAGCGTTGTCTTAAAAGTCGCTCTAACGCATCCGTTATCATCTATTATAATAAATGACGACAAAGTCCCGGACGCCCCGCGGGGACTCGTCCCCGCGCGAACGTCCGCCAATTTACCCGGGCAGACCAGAGGAGGCCATACCATGCCGACGCCATTTGAGGAAAACGGGCTTCAGACTCCGCCACAGCGCGGGACCACGCTTCACATCATATCCCGACTCTGCTCTTTGGCTGCCATATTCCTGGCGGCGCTTCTCGTCGTCTACTACGGTAACGCCCTTCTGTCGGAGCTCTACGAACGCCTCATCAACAGGCAGGACAACGTCACGACGCTCTCCTTTGCCCTCTCCAAGGTTTTGATCCGAGGGCTGCAGAACATGCTGGTCGTCGTCGCCTGGCAGGCCGTCGCCCGAAAGCTCTCGCACCGCACCACGCATTTTGCGGACGCGGTCAACATCGTGGTCCCTCCCGTAGCCTTCATGGCAACCGCGTGGCTCCTGCCGTGCCTCTCCCCGGACCTGGCGCTCTCCTTTTCCGTGCACCCCGTCCTGGCCTTTCTCCTGCTGTGCCTGTTCCACGCCCTTACCCTGCGCGTGGAGAACGTGCTGGACCGGAGCCTGGCCCTCATCCTCTGGCTCTTCGCCTCCCACAGCCTGGAGATGATCATGGGGGTGCCCTTCCCTCAGTCCGCCCTGCCGGAGGCCGACGCAGCCTTCGTCAGCATGACGGGCTTTACGCTCTTCTTCTGCTTCCTGGCCGGCGCCATGTCCTCCTCCTGGCTGCTGGTCAAGTACTCCATCCGACTGAGCGTCCTGAAGAACTCCTGGATCGGCGCGGAGCTGAAGCGTGGCGAAACGAGCGTCAGCGGGATCAACATGCTGGACGTCAACAACCTCGTACACGACATGAAGAACGTCATCGCCGTTATCAAGGGCACGGCGAGGATGATGGACAAAAAGGAGCCCTCCGAGAGGACGCAATTGCTTCTGAAGGCCGCGGACTACATGGGGACCATGACCCAGGAACTCCTGTCGGGGGACGAGAAACACGACCTCGCCATGAGCGAACTCTTCCGCACGATCGAGCGCCACAGCAGCGCCTTCCCCTGGAGGGACGAGGTTTCGATGCACGTCGCACCGGAGGCCGAGGAGGCGCACATCATGGCGAACAAGCTGCGTCTTATCCGGGCTGTCTTCAACATCCTGGACAACGCCTGGCGCGGCAACACGCTGGTGGGCGCCCACGGCATCCTGCTGCAGGCGCGGCTGGACGCCAACGGACGCATGGCGGAGGTTGAGATCGTCGACAACGGCCCCGGCTACAGTGGAACTCAGGTGGCGGGACGGTCCGGCTGGGGCTCCACGGGGTTGGGGCTGGCCTTCACGCGGCGGGTGATCTCGCTGCACGGGGGCTCCCTGGCGATCACCAGCCGAAAGGACCAAAAGCGCGGAGCCAGGGTGGTTATTTACCTCCCGATCCTTCAGAGCCCGCAGCCTTCGACGCCCGGCGCCTGAGGCACAGCCACGCGGCGTAGCCCGTGGCGATGAGGAGCGCCACGCCGACGCAGCTCAGGCTGATGACGTGCAGGTAGCGCCCCAGCCCCTCCTGGTGCTCCCCCAGAAGGTAGCCAACAAGCGTCAGGGCAACGACCCACACCCCTGCGCCCAGCGCCGTGAAGGCCGTGAAGGTTCCGAGCGGCATTCGGGCGATGCCGGCGGGAAGCGAGATGTACTGGCGGATGACGGGCACCAGACGGCCGACGAGGGTGCTGACGTGTCCGTGCCGGATGAAGAACCTCTCCGCCTTCGACACGGACTCCTCCGACACCAGGAAGTACCTGCCGTACTTCAGGAGCAGCGGCCGGCCCAGGCGGACCGCCACCCAATAGTTGAAGAGCGCGCCGAGGACGCTGCCCACAATGCCGGCGGCGATGGCGCCCCAGAGGGACATTTCGCCACGCCATGCCAGGTACCCCGCGGGAGGCATCACCACCTCGCTGGGGAAGGGGAAGAACGAGGACTCCAGGAACATCAGGCCCGCTATCCCCGCGTAGCCCAGGCGCCCGATCGTTTCCACCAGCCAGGCGACGAAACCGCCAAAGGCGTTCCGAAGCGGCGCGGCAAAGATCAGGGCGCCGCAGCAAAGGGCGCCGCACAGCGTCGCCAGAAGGGCCAGTTTCTTCCAATGTGCGAGCATCTCTTTTCAGCTTCCTCCCAAAACTCAGCAAATTCGACAACCCGGCGGCTATTTTACGCGACCCCCGCGCCGGTCGCCAGAGGTGGACGGCGTATCCCGCCCTCCGGACTTGGAGGGCTGCCGAATATAAGGTGGAGGATTTTGCCTTTCCCCAAAAGAGCGATTAAGCCGGGGCGCTGCCGCCGATCATCCTGAGGAAGTCCTCCTCGCTGATGATGGGGACTCCCAGCGCCTCCGCCCGCTTTCGCTTGCTTCCCCCGCCCGCGCCCGCCACGAGGAAGCTGGTCTTCGAGCTGACGCTGCCGGAGGCACTGCCGCCGTGGGCCTTGACCAGCGCCTCCGCCTCGGCGCGCTTCAGGGAGGAGAGCTCTCCCGTGAAGACGAAGGACTTTCCCGTAAGCTCCGTGCCCTCGTGACCGGCGGCGTCTTCCGAGGAGAACTTCAGCCCGCGCTCCCTCAGCCGCTCCACGAGCGCCAGGTTCGCCTCATCGCGGAAGAACGCCTCGACGGAGGAGGCGATGACCGGCCCCACGCCCTCGACGTCCGCGATCTCTGCCTCCGAGGCTGTCGACAGGGCGTCCATGCTGCCGAAACGTTCCGCCAGGAGCTCCGCCACGCGCTTGCCCACGAAGCGGATGCCAAGCGCCGCGATGAGCGCCTGGAGCGGACGGCCCTTCGAGGCCTTGAGCGCGCCCATCAGGTTCTTGGCGGACTTCTCTCCCATGCGGTCCAGCGAGGCCCAGTCCTCCTCCGTCAGATCGTAGATGTCGGAGAGGGTTTTGACCCGACCGCTGTCGATCAACTGCTCTGCCAGCCGCTCCCCCAGCCCCCGTATGTCGAGCCCGGCGCGGGAAGCGAAGTAGCGCAGGCCCTCCTTCAGTTGCGCGGGGCAGGAGGCGCGGTTCGGACAGCGCAGCACCGCCTCGTCCGGCAGTCGAACCGCCTCGGACCCGCAGGCGGGGCAGCGCTCCGGCATCTCGAAGGGCCGCTCCGCACCCGTGCGGCGTTCCTTCTCCACGGCCACGACCTCCGGGATGATCTCGGCCGCCTTGCGGACGCGCACCACGTCGCCCACGCGAACGTCCTTGCGCCGAATCTCGTCCTCGTTGTGCAGGCCCGCGCGCTGCACAACGGTGCCCGCCAGCCGCACCGGCTCCAGGTTGGCCACCGGCGTCAGGGCCCCCGTGCGTCCCACGGAGATGTCGATGCTCAGGATCCTCGTCCGCGCCTCCTCCGGCGGGTACTTGTAGGCCACCGCCCAGCGCGGCGCATGGGCCGTGGCCCCCAAGCCGTCCCACAGCGTCAGGTCGTCCAGCTTCACCACGGCGCCGTCCGTCACGTAGGGCAGGGAAAAGCGTCTCTCCTGCCATTCGACGATGAACGCCTCCGCCTCGGCCAGCGACGCGCAGCGCCGCCAGGCCGGCTGGATGGGCAGGCCGTGCTCCGCCAGCCACTCCAAGGCGTCCCCCTGACGCGTCACGCCGAAGGACGGGGCGTCAACGAGGTAGTAGAGGAAGGCGTCCAGGCCGCGCTCTGCGACGATGCGCGAGTCCAACTGGCGCAGCGTGCCCGCAGCGGCGTTTCGCGGATTGGCGAAGGGTGGCTCGCCCCGTTCCTCCCGACGCTCGTTCAGCGCATTGAAGCGGTCCCACGTCATCAGCACCTCGCCGCGCACCTCCACGCGCCCCGCTGGAGCGCCCTTCAGCCGCATGGGAAGGGGCCGTAGGGTGCGCAGGTTCTCCGTCACGTCCTCCCCGACGCGGCCGTCCCCCCGCGTGGCCCCCCGGACGAACCGACCGTCCTCGTAGAGCAGCGAGACGGCCAGGCCGTCGATCTTCATCTCGCAGGTGAAGGACCAGTCGTCCTCCGGAACGTCCCCCCGGATGCGCTCCAGGAAGGACGACAGCTCCCCCGGACTGAAGACGTTGTCTAGGGACAGCATGGGGCGTTCGTGGCGCACCTTCTCGAACCCCTCCAGCACCGTGCCGCCCACGCGGCGCGTCGGCGAATCCGGCCGCACCCGGTCCGGGTGTGCGCGCTCAAGCTCCGCCAGCTCTCGGACCAGCGCGTCGTATTCCGCGTCGGGGATATCCGGCGCGTCCTCGTCGTAGTAGAGGCGCGCATGGCGCGCCAGCTCCTCGTAGAGCTCCGCCATGCGCGCCGCATCGTCCTGCCCGCGCTCAAGTCCGCGGTCGACTCCGCCCACGTCGTTCATGAAAACCTCCCCCAAGGATTAAGACGGCACGGCGCCCTCGCGCGGCTCCTCCGCCGCCCAGACCGTCGCCTCGACCCGGCAGGCTGCCGGCTTGTCGTGAGCGACGGTCACTCGCTCAATCGATCCTTTCCGTTGAAAGCCCCGCCGCCGACACGGCTTTCCTCAGCAGGGCGTCGTCAACCGTCCCCTCCGGCGGCATGTAGACCTCTATCCATCGTTTATCCGGCCGAACGAGGACCCCTTCGACGCCCTCCAGGGCCTCCAACGCCGCCCTAGCCTTGTCTTCCCTCGTCGCACTTGGAGCCCCCTCCAGCTTGACGACTTTGTAGTCCTGGCGCTCGATCTTGAAGATGACCGGCCTCGTTCCGTCGTTGCAGCAGGCGATCATCATCCTCTCGTCGTTGGTCCAGTGCCTCATGATGCTGCCGCCCTGCAGGGCGGTGTAGATGTAGCGGCTGATGCAGTCCCATGCCTCCCCGCACTGACTGCCCCTTCCCATGGTCCAGAAGGTGTCCTCGTCGGCGTATCGGTAGAAGATGAACTCGTCACCGACGTGATAGAAGGGGCAGGGGCCGGATTTTGGGTCGGCTAAGTACTTCTCCTGATATTCCGGAAAACATTTCGTGTCGATCACCGTGACCTTGCATCGATGCTGCATCGCATTCCACCCCCCGAATGGCTTTCAAAACGACGGCCCTGACGCCGCGCGTTTCCGTCGGAACGCGAAGTGAAAGAGCTCCGGCCATCGCCGCCGCGCTCCTGTTCCGTTCCTGGCCTCACTCCCTGCCGAACCGCCTCAGGAGTTCCTCCGGCCCCAGGACCAGCATCGTGGGCCTGCCGTGGGGGCAGTGGAAGGGCTGAACGCACCGGTGGAGGTCGCGCCACAGCGCCAGGGCCTCCGCCGAAGCCAGAGCGGTGGTGAGCTTCACGGCCGCCTTGCAGGCCATGGTCGCCCACGTCCGCCACAAAAGCTCCTTCGCGTCGCCGTCCTGGTCCCCCTTCAGCGCCGCCAGGGACGCCCTCAACAGGGCCTCCGGCTCCGGCGCGCCGTCGGGCAGCGCGGGGACGGCGGCGAGGCGAAGGCCGCCCTCATGGCTCTCCAGGCTGAAGCCCGCCGCTTCGAGGGCGGCGCGGTACTCCTCCGCCTCTAGGGCCAGCGTCGGCGGCAGCGGCGTCGGGATGAGGAGCTTCTGGACCGCCGCCTCTCCCGTGGCCCGGTCGCGAATCCGTTCGTACCCCACCCGCTCGTGCGCCGCATGGGGGTCCATCAGCACCAGCCCCTCCGGCGTGTCAAAAATCAGGTAGCCCTGGGAGGTCTGCCCCATGTAGACCGGAGCCTCCATCGCCGGAGTGTCCTCCGGCGATGGGCTCGGTTCGTCCCTCTCCTCCCGCGGCGACAGCGCCGCGGGAGGAGAGGACGCGGGCCGGGCGGGCCCGCCGAAGTCGGGCGGCGCGACGCGGCTGAAGGGCGATAGGGGAGGGGAGGACGCAGGGGGCGGGTCGAGCCGCGGGGCCGTAGGACGGAGCGTCGGGCCCTCCCGGAAGCTCCAGCCGCGCTCCATGACGGCGGCGCGGGACCCCGCGCCCGACGCCGCCGCGCCCGCCGACGGGAACGTCAGAGGGGCTGGGGCGCCCAGCTTCCCCGCCGCCTCCCGCACGGCCTCGAACACCTCCCCCGCGTAGCGGAAGCGCACCTCCGCCTTGGCCGGGTGGATGTTGACGTCCACCAGCGACGGGTCCAGGGACAGGAACAGGGCCCAGTTCCCCGTCAGCTCCCGCGCGGCCGCGGTCACCGCCCCCTTGACGACGGGGTCGTTCACGGCGCGCCCGTTGACGAAGGCCATGACGTCGCTGCGGCCCTGCCGTGACTGCAGCCAGGCGACGAGGGACAGGTGTCCGGCCTCGGCCTCCGCCGTCTGAATGGGAGGTTCTGCGCCCCACAACCGCTCCAGGACGCGCCGGCGGTCCCCGCCCCCGTCCGTAGAGAGGACCTCGCGCCCGTCGTGCTCCAGGGCGAAGCTCACGTCCGGTCGGGCCACGGCGTACTCCCGCATGACGGAGGCCGCGCGGCGCAGCTCGCCCGACGCGCTCTTCATGAACTTGCGCCGCGCGGGGAGTTCCTTGAACAGCTCGTCTGCCTGGACGCGCGTCCCCGGTGCGCAGGCTGCGGCGACGTGCTCCGTCACGCGCCCCCCTGAGGCGCGGATCAGGCCGCCCGCCCCGCCCTCCGGCCGGCTGCGAATTTCTAGGTCCGCCACCGCGACGAGGCTGGCCAGCGCCTCGCCCCGATAGCCCAGGGTGCGGATGTTCTCCAGGTCCTCGATGCCCCGGAGCTTGCTGGTGGCGTGCGGCAGAAGCGCCAGGGGCAGGTCCTCGAAGCCGATGCCGCAGCCGTCGTCCTCCACCACGATGCGCAGCCGCCCTCCATCCCACAGGCGCACCCGCACCCGGCGCGCGCCCGCGTCCAGCGCGTTCTCCACCAGCTCCTTGACGGCCGAGGCCGGACGCTCCACCACCTCGCCCGCCGCGATGCGGGTCCAGACTCCCTCCGGCAGCTCTCGAATCTCAGGCATGACTCAACGCCCTCACGCTCTTCTCCTTCAGCCGGCGAAGGGCCTCCAGCGCCTGATCCGGCGTCAGGACCTCCGCGTCCAGCTCCGCCAGCTCCTCCACCACGGCGTCCGTCTCCGGCGAAAACAGGAGGAGCTGACGCCTCAGCGCTCTCTGGGGCAGGGGGGGCGGGAGGTTCGCGCGCTCAAAGCCCTCGCGTTCGAGGAGCTCCAGGAGCTCGAAGGCCCGGCGCAGCACGGAGGGGGGCAGGCCCGCAAGCCGCGCCACCTCGATGCCGTAGGAGCGATCCGCGGGGCCGGGCGTCACCTGGTGGAGGAACAGGATCCCCGTCTTGCCCTCGGCCACGGCCATGCTGAGGTTTTTCACACCCTGAAGCTTGTCCTCCAGGTGGGTCAGCTCGTGGTAGTGTGTGGCGAAGAGCACGCGCGCCCGGCTCTCTGCCTGCAGGTGCTCCAGCACGGCCCAGGCGATGCTCATCCCGTCCCAGGTGGCCGTCCCCCGTCCCACCTCGTCCAGGATCACGAGGCTGCGGTCCGTGACGTTGTTCAGGATGTTGGCCGTTTCCAGCATCTCCACCATGAAGGTGCTGCTGCCCCGCACCAGGTCATCCCGTGCACCGATGCGCGTGAACACCCGGTCCACGAGGCCTATGACGGCGCTCTCCGCCGGGAGCCAGAGGCCCGCCTGGGCCATGATGGCGAGGAGCGCCGTCATGCGCAGCCAGGTGGACTTGCCCGCCATGTTGGGGCCGGTCAGGATGACGACGCGGGCGCCGTCGCCCCCCAGCGTCACGTCGTTGGGGACGAAGGCCGCGTCCTCCATGGCTGCCTCCAGCACCGGGTGGCGGCCCCCCCGAACGGAGAACTCCGTGGAGTCGTTCACCGTGGGGCGGACGAAGTTTCGCTCCCGCGCCACGACGGCCTCGGAAGCCAGACAGTCCAGCACGCCCAGGAGGTGCCCCGTCACCTGCAGGTCGGCGCCGGCCTGCACCACGCGCTCCGTCACCTGCTGGTACAGCTCCCCCTCGACGCGCGCGATCTCCCCTTCGCTGCGCAGCATCCGGTCCTGAAAGTCCCGAAGCTCCGCCGTGACGAAGCGCTCCGCATTGACCAGGGTCTGTCGGCGCTCGAAGTGGGGCGGCACCGTGGTCAGGCCCGTGCGCCCGACCTCCAGGTAGTAGCCGAAGGCCCGGTTGTAGCCGACCTTCAGCCGCGGCGTGGCGCAGGCCGCGCGCTCGCGCTCCAGGTAGCCCGCCAGCCAGGCCTCTCCCTTCCCCGCAGCGTCGCGCCACGAGGCCAGCTCGGAGCTGAAGGAGGACCGGATCACGGCCCCCTGTCCCAGCGCCCGCGGCAGGTCGTCCTCGAGGGCCTCCTCCAGGTATTGGCGGAGCTCCGAGGCGTCGGGGAAGGAGCGGAACAGGCCCGCCAGAGGCTCCGGGAACTCCACGGCGAGGAGGTCCGGCAGGAGGCGCAGGGTGTCGCGGACCGCGGCCAGGTCCCGCGGCGTCCCCTCGCCCAGGGCGAGGCGCGACAGGGCGCGCTCCACGTCCCGCGTCCCGGCCAGGAGGTCCTGGAGGCGGGACGACGCGGGCGCGTCGTCTGCGATAAGGCCGATGCAGGCCTGACGGCGCTCGATGGCGGCGACGTCCATCAGCGGGCGCAGCAGCCAGCCCCGCAGCGTGCGGCGCCCCATGGGGGTGCGGCAGCGGTCCAGGCAGGAGAACAGCGAGGCGCCCCCCGCCGCCGTTTCCGGGATCAGCTCCAGGTTGCGCTGGGCGGCCTCGTCGATGACCATGCGGCCCTTCACGAAGAGCGGCGTCACGCGCAGCACGTGGCGCACCGCGCTGAACTGCGTCGCGGAGAGGTAGTCCAGCACGGCCCAGGCCGGCCCCACGCAGGGGTCCTCCTCCTCGACGCCGAAGGACGCGAGGCGCGCCCCGCCCAGGGCGGAGGAGAGCCTACGGGCCGCGTTCGCCGTCTTGAAGGCCTCCGGAGCGGCGGGGCGCAGGGGCCGTCCCTCCAGAAAGCCCGGCAGGGCGCCTTCCAGGTTGGAGGGGAAGAGCACCTCCCCCGGCGCGAAGGCAGAGAGCAGCGCCGCGGCCTCCTCCTCCGGCAGCGTGCCGGCCTCAAGGCTGCCCGTTTCCACGGCCAGAAGCGCCAGCGCCACGCGTCCGTTCCGCAGGGGCAGGAGGGCGGCCAGGTGTCCCGCCTCCGTCCCCTCCTCAGGCACGTAGGTGCCGGGCGTCACGACGCGCACCACGCGCCGCTCCACCACGCCCTTCTGCGGGACCAGGCCGACCTGCTCGCAGATGGCGGCGCGGTAGCCGGCCTTGATCAGCCGGCCGAGGTAGAGGGAGAGCGCGTGGTACGGCACGCCGGCCATGGGGATCTTCTTCTCGCTGTCCCGCGCGGTCAACGCGATGTCCAGCACGGACGCGGCGACGCGGGCGTCGTCGAAGAAGAGCTCGTAGAAATCCCCCATCCGAAACAGCAGGAGCGCGTCCGAGTACTGCTCCTTGAAGGCCTTGTACTGATCCAGCCAGGGCGTCATCTTGACGTCCCCAGGGACCGCTTCCTCCCGCGCCACGGTCAGGCCCCCTCCCGCCATGCATCCTGGCCGCTCAGGCGCTCCAGCGCGTTGAGCAGCTTGCCGTTCAGGTCCGGCACGTCGACCCGAAGGTCGGCCAGGAGGGTGCGCACGCGCTGCCGCTCCGTGTGCCCGGCCCAGGGGCAGGACGCATGAGCCAGCACCGGCAGGGCCAGGCGCTGCGCCTCGTCGACGATCGCGGGCTCCGTGGAGAGCACCAGGGGGCGGATCACCGTGACGCCGGCCCTCGACATGTGGACGACGGGCAGGAAGCTCCGCGCCCGCCCGGCCTGGAGCAGGTTCATGAAGAATGTTTCCGCGGCGTCGTCCATGGTGTGTCCCAGCGCCAGCCTGTTGAAGCCGTGCTGTGCGGCCCAGGAGCTCAGGACCCCGCGGCGCATGTTGGCGCAGAAGCTGCACGGGGAGCGCTCCTGGCGCTCCTGAATGATCTCCACGATGGGTTGGGCCGCCACGGCGTAGGGCACGTCCCGGGCCGCGCAGTAGGCCGCCAGCCCCCTCGTGTCCATGCCCGTCAGGCCCACGGTGCAGGCGGCCAGGTCAAAGGAAACCGGGCTGCGCCGCCGGAGGTCCGACAGCGCGTGGAGCAGGACGAGGCTGTCCTTGCCCCCAGACAGGCCCACCAGCACCCGGTCCCCCGGCTCGATCATGCGCCAGCGCGCCAACGCGCGACCAATGCGCCTCCTCAGGGCGTGGCACAGCGGCGCGCTCCAGACCTCCTGCGCGCTCCCCCCGGCTAAAGCTTCGCGGTCCAGCTCCAAACGGCAGCAGCTCCTTCTTGAAAGAGAAATTCCCCCAGTGAAACTATGATAACACAGGTGGATTAAAGCCTCGTGGAGCGATACGCGGCGCGCTCCTCCTCCGGGACCATGCGGCCGCCGGTGCTCCAGACGACGTGGACGGAACGCCTCAGCTGCTCCTCCGTGAAGCGGCGGCAGTACATCCGCCCCGTTTCGGTCCCGAAGACGGCCTCCAGCGCGGCGTAAGCGGCGCAGGCGCTCGGCTCCATGAACAGGCCCTCGGTCCCCTCCAGCAGGCGCAGGTAATCGTAGAGCCGGCCGTCGCTGACGGTGGCGATGCCGTCCAGCATGTCCCTCATCACCCGCCCCACGAAGCCGGAGGGCCGTCCCACGGCAAGCCCGTCGGCCTGGGTGCGCCCCGTCAGGCCGACGTCCTGAACGGAGATGCCGTTCCCCTTGCCCGTGGCCATGCCCAGCAGCATGCAGGGAGCCTGAACGGGCTCGGCGAAGAAGGCGTGCACGCCGTCGCCGAAGAGCTGTTTGAAGCCGAAGGTCACGCCCCCCGGCGCGCCGCCGACGCCGCAGGGGATGTAGAGGAACAGGGGACGGTCCGTCCCCGGCGCGATGCCCAGCTCCTCCAGCTGGACCTTGGTGCGCCCGCCCGCCACGGCGTAGCCGAGGAAGAGCATCCGCGAGCTCTCGTCGTCCACGAAGAAGCTCTTGGGGTCCTCGTCCGAGAGCCGCCGTCCCTCCCGCACCGCAGCGCTGTAGTCGCCGTCGTACTCCTTGACCGTGACCCCGTGGCGGCGCAGCAGGTCCTTCTTCCAGCGGCGCGCGTCCGACGACATGTGGACGATGGCCTGGTAGCCGATGGCCGCGGACATGATGCCGATGCTCAGGCCAAGGTTCCCCGTGGAGCCCACCTGCATCTTGTACTGGGCAAAGAAGTCCCGGTGGTCCGCCAGGACGGAGTAGTCGTCGGTCGGGCGCAGGATGCCGGCCTTCAGGGCGAGCTCCTCCGTGCGGCAGAGCACTTCGTAGATGCCGCCGCGCGCCTTGACGGACCCCGCGATGGGCAGGTCGCCGTCCCGCTTCAGGAACAGGCGGCCCGGGACGGGAGCGGAGAGCGCCGCCTGCATGCGGGGCGTTTCCGTGAGGGGGGACTCGATGATGCCGTCCCCCGTTTCCGGGAAGCGGCGCTTCAGGAACGGAGCGAAGCGGCGGAGCCGCGCCGCCGCGTCCTCCACCATGGCCTCGTTCAGCGGGAAGCCGGGATCGGCCTCCGCGAAGGGCTTCACGTCCGGGTTCAGCCACAGAAAGTCCCGCGCTTCGACGAGCTCGGATGGAACGTTTCGCATTCAGATGACCTCCTCATGGGATGCTGACGATCCCGTAATCACGATGCAGAACGGGCTGCGCGCGCCAGGGAAAGGTGTCTTTCGCGCTCTGCTTCGGCTGGGTCCACGGCTTCGACCGATCTTTTGGGAAAATCATAGCACATGAGGGACGCACAGGACGAGGCTCGGGGGAGATCAGGAGGAGGGCACAGCGCAGGACGGCGGGTTCTGGCCTTTCCCGCCGCGCTATAGTACAATGCCTCATAAGAAGCGTCGGCGCAACCCGTTTCGGCGTTTCACCACAGCCGGCGGACGGGGTTGCTCTCCGCGTCTGGATAGTGTCGGCGACTGGACGTTTTTATTTTTGTTGTTGATTTTTGTTATAGAGAGAAGGGAGAACACACATGAACGAAGTGCTGCAGCAGATTGCGGACGTCGGCGTCATACCCGTCGTCACCGTAGACAACCCGAACCACGCGCTGCCCCTCGGCACGGCCCTGTTGGCGGGGGACCTGCCCGTGGCGGAGGTCACGTTCCGCACCAACGCGGCGGAGGAATCCATCCGCGTCCTGGCCTCGGAGCTGCCGGACCTCCTCGTGGGGGCGGGCACCGTGCTGACCGTGGAACAGGCTCAGAAGGCCGTTTCCGCCGGCGCGAAGTTCATCACCAGCGCGGGCTTCAACCCGGAGCTGGTGAGGTACTGCACGGAAAACGACATTCTCGTCATCCCCGGCGCCAACACGCCGACGCAGGTGGAGCAGGGGCTTCGGTCGGGGCTCTCCCTGGTGCGCTTCTTCCCCGCGGAACAGTCGGGCGGGCCGGCCATGCTGCGCGCCCTCGCGGCCCCCTACCACGCCATGCATTACATCCCCTCCGGGGGCGTGAACGCCACGAACCTTCAAGGCTACCTGGCCCTGCCCTGCGTCCTGGCTGCGGCGGGCAGCTGGATGGCGCCGCCCGACCTCATCGCCGCGGAGAGGTTCGACGACATCGCACGGCTTTCGCGCCAGGCCGTCATCCAGGCCGTGGGCTTTGAGCTGGACCACGTGGGCATCAACGAACCTGACGCGGGCACGGCTCAGGAGGAGTCCGAGCTCATGTGCGACCTCTTCGGCTTCCCGCTTCGGCAGGGCAACAAGAGCTTCTTCGTGGGCGACGGCTTCGAGTTCATGAAGACGCCCTTCCTCGGAATGCACGGACACATCGCGCTCTCCGTCCTCAGCATGACGCGCGCCCTGGCCTTCCTCGCCCGCAAGGGCATGGGGACGCGCAGCGAAACGGAACGGCACGACGAGCGG
This sequence comes from uncultured Fretibacterium sp., assembly GCF_938030725.1. Classification (GTDB taxonomy): domain Bacteria; phylum Synergistota; class Synergistia; order Synergistales; family Aminobacteriaceae; genus Fretibacterium. The sequence continues at coordinate 18,419 of NZ_CALHIQ010000099.1, forward strand.
GGGCGGCTGACCTTCGTCTACCTGGACCGCGAGATCGGGGGCTTCGCCATCCACCTGATGCAGCGGTGATGCCGACCGGGCGGATGGCCTCGCCGCTGCATCAATCCGCCACCCTGGCCCGCCCCGCGCGCTTCAGGAGCTGCGTGACGCTCGTTTCAAAGAGCGGCATGGGGTCGACGTACTGTCCCGCGAGGCACAGGCCATAGTGCAGGTGCGGGCCCGTGACGCGGCCCGAACGCCCGCTGCGCCCGACGACCTGCCCGCGCGCGATGCGCTGCCCCTCCTTCACCAGGCTCTCGTTCAGGTGAAAGAAGACGCTCACCACCCCGTTCCCCGAATCCACGTAGACGCTGCCTCCCGCGTAGTAGTGGTCGCCCACCAGGATGACCGTCCCGGCAAAGGGCGCGCGCACCGCCGTGCCCACCGCAGAGCGCAGGTCCGTCCCCGCGTGGTAGCCGCGCGGCGTACCGTTGTAGACGCGCTGGAAGCCGTAGCTGCTGGTGACCTTCATCAGGTCGAGGGGCTTTTGGGCTGGCGTCGTCCATTTGCGCTGCACCGTCATGGTCCCCTTGGCCCGCGCGGCCAGCGCGGCCTCGCGCTTGATGCGGGCCTGTTCGCCCTTCGGAGGGCTCACCATCTTCGGGCTGACCCTCAGCCGCTCCTGGGGGTACTTCCGGGCCCGCAGCACCACCTTACCCTTCACGTGGAAGCGCTGCCCGCCCTGGGTGAACTCGAACAGGATGGGGTACTCCCCCGGCTTGACATCGCGCACGTAGGAGCCCAGCAGCGCGTAGGAGATGCGCCCGTCGCCCCCCGGCTCCACGTCCAGCGATACCGTCCGCTTGAGCCACGTGACCGTCGGGGCGTCGTAGTCGGCGTCCGAGGTGATCGACACGGCGAAGGCCTGCCCCACATCCCAACTGGTGGGGAAGGAGACGAAAGCGGCCCCCCAGGCAGGGCCTCCCCAGGTCGCGGCCACAAGGCAGAGAAGCATGGCGCATCTCAATAGGCCCCGCCATCCTGCCCCGCACCCCGTCGTCCTCGATGGGCCGCCCGACGCAGCCCCGCTGTTTTTTTTCGGACCCAACGTGCTCATTGCTCCTTGCTGTCCTCCCGGTTGAGCTCCCGCATCAGCCCGCGGATGATCGCCGTCAGGGGCCGCGCAGACTTGGCCATGACGGACAGGACCTCTCTCGCCGTCAGCGGCTTCTCCGACAAGCCTGCAGCCTTGTTTGCAACGCAGGAGAGCACCGCGGTTTCGAGCCCCATGGAGTTGGCGACGATGACCTCCGGCACCGTGGACATGCCCACAAGGTCCGCCCCCATCATGCGGGCCATGCGGATCTCCGCCGGCGTTTCGTAGGACGGTCCCTTAAAGGCGGCGTAGACGCCGCGCCGCAGCTGCACGCCCGCCTCATCCGCCGCCCGGTCCAGCAGCTTCAGGAGGCGCGGGCTGTAGGCGTGGGTCAGGTCCGGAAACTGGACGTCCCAGCGCATGTCAAGGGGGCCGGCCAGGGGGTTGTCCCCCATCAGGTTGATGTGGTCCTCCACCGCCGCGATGGTGCCCGGCTCCATCTGCGCGCTGATCCCTCCGGAGGCGTTCGTCGCCACGTACTGGCGCACGCCCATCATCCTCGCCACGCGCGCCGGAAACGCCGCTCTGCGTATGGAATGGCCTTCGTAGTAGTGTATGCGCCCCTGCATCACCACCACGGGCCGGCCCTCCAGCTTCCCCAGCACCACGCACCCCGCGTGCCCCGGCGCGGTGGGCACCGGCCAGTGCGGGATGTCCTCCACGTCCACCGTACACGGGTCCTCCACCGCCTCCGCGACGGCCCCCAGCCCTGACCCCAGCACCACGGCGGTCAGCGGCTCACAATACACCCTCTGCCTCTGAAGGATGTAGAGGGCGGCGTCAAACGCACACTCATAGGAGCTCTTGTCATCCTGAACCATTCCATAACCTCCTCGTTATCTCCGTTAGGCAATATTTTGGAAGAGAAGTCCGCGGCCCCTTTCGGCTAACCCGTCAAGCGCGGGGGTGAAAGCGATCGTACTCGTCCCGCATCTCGCGGTCGAAGTGGGCGTAGACCTGCGTCGTCATGATGGAGGAGTGCCCCAGCATCTCCTGCAGCGTGCGCATGTCCATGCCGCGGGACAGAAGGTGCGTGGCGAAGCTGTGGCGCAGGATGTGGGGGTAGAGACGGGCGCGTGCGATCCCCGCCATCTCGCCGCGCCGCCGAAGGATGCGCCAGAGGTCCACGCGGCTCAGCCGGCGCCCCCGACAGGACAGGAACACGAAGGGCAGTCCCCGTCCGTTCAACTGCGGCCGCGCCGCCTCCAGGTACGTCCGCACGCTGCGGGCGGCGCCCCCAAGGAAGGGGACAACGCGCTCCTTGTCCCCCTTGCCCACCGTTCGCAGCAGGTGGGACTCGAAGTCCAGGTCCAGCACCTTCAGGCCGCAGATCTCGCTGGCCCGCAGGCCGCAGCCGTAGCCCACCTCAACGAGGGCGGCGTCGCGCACGTCCAGGGGCTTTGAGCCCCGGCAGGCCTCGAAGAGCCGCTCGATCTCCGCCTCGTTCAGGACGCGGGGCTCCAGATGAGTTTTTTTAGGCAGCTCCGGAAGGGGAAACTCCCCGTCCTCCCCGCGCTCCATCTCCACGTAGCGTCCCCAGGACCTCAGCGCCGCGATGGCCCGCTGCTGGGTGGAGCGCGCCTTCCCCTCCGCCTCCAGGCTGCGGCGGAACGCGGAAACGGCAGCCTCCTCCATCGGGTAGGGGGGCAGGGCCGCCGTCTGGCAGAAGCGCAGCCACTGACGCAGGTCGGAGGCGTAGCTCTCCGCCGTCAGGCGGCTGCGCCCGCGCTCTGCCTCAAGGTAGGTAAGGAAAGCGTCCACCAGTGCGTCGGCTTCGCGAAAGTCCATGACGTCCCTCCAGCGCGCCCGTTTGGCGCGCGTTTCCTTTCATTATACAACGCGGGCCAGGCTGCGGCCCGCGCTGCAGGGCATGAACGCAGGACAGTCGGAGCCAGGAGTGGCGAAGCGGTATCGGTCCATTAAAAGGTATCGGAAGGGAAGTTGCGTCGCCTCCAGGAAAGTGAAGGCCTTCACGCAAGGTCTTTCACCTCGCGATGACGGCCGATCCGCAGAAGTCCGGAAGGCAGACGTATCCGGCATGGTTTTCGGTGCAGAACTCCTTGACTGCCTGACGGACGCCCGGATACTCTCCGTTGTTGAAATCATGGATCATGAGGTAACCGCCCGGCGATAATCGAGGGTAAAAGAACCGAAGCCCTGCCAGGGTCGGTTGATACAGGTCAACGTCGAGGCTGGCGAAGCAAAAGCTCTCATCGATGCCATCCGCCGTGTCGGGGAACCATCCTTTTTTGACGATGCAGTTTTCTCCGTGCTCCATTTTCTCCAAGACCAGCGGAACGGATGTCTGCGAAAAATCCTGCGAGCCCGCTGAAAAATTTTTCTTCCGGTCGACGTCCGCATCGCGCCCATCAAAGCCCTCGAAGGTATCGAAGAGGTAGAGCTTTTTATCGGGGAAAAAGTGGTTGATCTTTCTGGCAAAATCTCCGCGGTAGACGCCCAGCTCGGCTGCGGCTCCCGCGGTGGAGTAGCGATAGATCTCCCGTGATATCAACTCCAGGGCTGCTGCGCGTGGTTCGTAGTCATGAAGCGGTTTGTAGAACTTGTCGCTTTTGAACGTGGTGTAAACTGCGTTCCCAAATTTGTCCGCGATTAACTTGTGGAAGAAAAGCGAGGCATCGAACAGCTTACGCTTCCAGGTCATTCGTTGGCCAACTCCTTCATCAGTCAGAAATATTTAGGACATCTTTGCAATTTTAATACCACGGCATAAAATAAACCCGTTCCCTCCTGTGTTCTCTACACCGGAGGAAACGGGAATGATCGTTGGTGGCCCCAACGAGGTTCGAACTCGTGTTTTAGCCTTGAGAGGGCTACGACCTGGACCACTAGTCGATGGGGCCTTTCAATCGCTCCACGGCTCAAAAACGTGTTGCCGTGACAGCGGAAAAAATGATATCACAGGGGGTGCGATAGCGCAAGAGGGAATTTCCGTCCGCGGCTGGGAACAAGAGCCTTCTTTGCTGAGCTTACGAGGTGGCCGAACAGGACGACAAAAAAAATGCAGAAACAAGTCCGCTTTGGGGGGGTAAACGAAACTTGCCTCTGCATATCTGATAAGGGCCTTCAGGGGGAGCGGCTTTCGCCGCAGTTGAGATGAAACTTAATCCACACCCAGGCCTCCGGTATCAGCAAATTGAAGCGCCCAGCTCCTTGCAGGCCTCCAGCCCCTCAGCGTTCGGGGCTTCGTTGCAGGTCACGCTCGGCGCGGCGAGGGCAATGCCTGCCGCCTTACAATCGCTCTCCCAGCTCTCCATCCACTCGCCGCTGCCCCATCCATAGGAGCCGAACAGGGCGACCTTCTTCCCGGCGCACTTATCCTTCACGCCGTCGAACATCGGCTGGAACTCGGACTCCTCCAACACCTCGGAGCCCATAGCGGGGCACCCGAACGCAATGCCGCTGTAGCCGGCTGCCTTGTCCGCAGAGAACTCGCCGCACGTCAGGACGTCAACCTCCGCGCCCTTTGCCTTTGCGCCCTCCGCGACGGCCTTGGCCATCGCCTCCGTGTTGCCCGTCCCGCTCCAGTAAACCACAGCGACTTTGCTCATGTCAGCCCATCCTTCCTGTTGACCGAAATCTTAACCGGCGACGATCATCTGTTCCATCGACCGGCCCCTTGAATAGCACCGACCGTAGATCTCCGTACACCTTCGATACCTTGCGAAGACCTTCTGGGCCGCAGCCGCGTCGCCGTACACCTTCCACGTTCCGACGCACTTGCACCCCACGTCGCGATGATCCATAAAACCCCGAACGTCGTCGGGAGGATATCCCAAAAACAAGCCTATCTCGTGAGGGAACGCCCCTTCACGCCGCAACCTGCAGATCAACTCCGCTACGCACGCCCCCGGCGTGATGCGTCGGTATCCCCGTTCTCGAAGGATCTTCACCGCCTCTGCGTCCAGGAGGTCACGATCCAAACGCGACTTCCTGTAGAGGTAGAGCAACACCCTTCCGTTTTTCTTGCTCATCGGCACGAGGACCAGCCCCTTGGGGGACAGCATCCGATTGAGCCTTCTCACGTCCTGCCGAATCTCTTCATCCGACGTGTGTCGGGAGGTGAACAAACTGCCCGTCTTCAAACCGGCCAAGGTAGGAGCTGCATAGTCGATCAGTTCCTCCTCCGACACCTCCGCCACCCTCCTCGCACAGGGACGTCATCAACTTAAGTTCTTTTTCGTAAATACTAATTAGTTATTTCAAACTTCGAGAAGAAGTATATATTAGCCTTTTCGGTTTGTCAATACGTCTTTGAAAGAAAATTTTTTCGCCCTCAGCGCCTTCTTTTTAGAGAAAACGTTCGATCGGGTTGCCCGTCCCAATGAGGGGGAAGACAACCCGATCGGAGAGTTGGCGAAGCGTTGAGCCTTGCCGGACTATAACAAACGCGCGCCGGTTCCCAGGGAGAGGGGCAGGGCTGCGTTGAGCGATCAGGGAAGCGCTGCCGAAGGCCTGATGTCGTGTCTTGATTGTTGACGGGTGCGGTACTCCCCTAGATGTCGTAGTAGAACTGGTAATTCACGCTGGTGAGGCGGCCGCCCTCAACGCTGAGGGTCAGGACCTCCATGTCCCCGTGCCGCCACGTCAGCTCTGAATCGCTTCGGCTTTCGGGCTTCCCCAGCGCTTCGACGGCCTCGTCGGCGGTGGCGCCCAAGCGGAGGGCCTTGAAGGGCTTGCTGGTGGCCGTAGCGTTGAGTTCCACGAGCGAGCCGTTCAGGTACCCCGCGCTGTGCTCTTTCCACTCCAGGAAGTCCTTCACGATGGGACCGTCCTCGCTGGAAAGCGTTTCCCCATCTTCCTTCTCCGGGGTGCCGAAGAGAGCGCGGGCCTTCGTCGGCGTGATGCCGAAGGCCTGGTTCATGTTCGTCATGAAGCGCGTCCACGGAGAGTCCTGCTGGTCCTCCGGCGCGTAGGGCATCAGATATCGGCCCGATATCCATGCCGTCCCAGCCTTCGCGGGGTGCTCCACCTCATACCATGCATCGCCCGCCAGGGACGTCTCCGCCAGCACGACGAGGAGGTTGAAGTTTTGGACCTTCCCAATGATCTTCGTGTCCTGGACGCCGGGGTGGTCCCTCAGGCGGACGTCGTTGCCCGACACAATCCCCAGGGTGGGGAAGGTCACGAACCGCTCCATGGGGTCCGCCTGAGCCGTCCCCGCCAGGACCAGAGCCGCCAACAGGGCCGCCGCAAAATGCCCTCTTGTTCCGCGCATCACGGTCATCGCCTCCTAAGCGTCGAGGTAGTGGACGAAGCTCATCGACGCGACGCGCCCGCCCTTTACCTTGAAGTACAGGAAGGTCGCCGGGTCGAGCTCCCAGAATTGCCCGTCCTCGTCCTCTCCGTTGGGGGCCCCCAGCAGTTCATGGAGCTTCGTTTCGGGGTCCCCGATGCGGACCTCGCCGAAGGGCATGGTCCCCCCTGTGACGTCAACGCGATGGAGGGTGCCGTCCACGTACTCGGCCCTGTGGGTCGGGTAGGTCAGGATGACCCGGAGCCGGTTCATGGCACCCGGTTCGAACCAGAACTTCTCCTCCTTTTTTTCCTTGGGGGCGCCGAAGATGACGCGGGCCCGCGCCGGGGTGAGGCCGAAGCTCTGGGCGACCCGGACATGCATGGCGAAGGCCGGCGTCCCCAGGTCGTCGCCCTTATACGTATCGACGTACTTGCCGAACACCCAGGCCGTGCCCTTCTTGTCGGGGTGCTCGATCTCGTACCACACCGCGCCGTCCACGGCCGTCTCCCCGACGATGACGAAGCGATCCAGGTCGTTCAATCGCCCCGTGATGTTCGAGTCCGTGCTCGTGTCCGGGGCCTGCCGCAGCCGGACGTTTTCGCCCGTACAGATTCCGAACGTCGGGTACTCTTCCCCGCCCTCCGCGCCCGCCGCCAGAACCAGGGCCGCTGCCAGGGCGCACAAAAACCGTTTCGTGTCCATCGCATGATCCCTCCAGACCGTGATCTTTCGCAGGGGAGTCCGTGCCTCCTGCACGCCCATTATGCAACGTGAACTTCCTCTGCGGCAACACCCGAAAGAGGTGGTCTTTCCCGCCCCCTTCCCGCTCACGGGCCGTCAGACTCCCTTGTCGTCCCGCCCTCCCTCCCGATCGTCCGGGGCCTGCGCCTCTCCGGGGGCCTCCACGTGCGTTCGGTCATCGCCCCGTGGCTCCGTCCCATCGACGAAGAATTCGGCCTTGTGCGCGTTCCACAGCCACAGGGCGGCCCCGGCGAAGGCGAAGCCCAGGCCCAGCCCCCAGCCGACGTAGGCGCCCTGGTACTCGCCGCCGAAGACCCCTCCGCCGTACCCCGCCAGGGCGTAGCCGAAGGCGATGACGCTGAACATGGAGAGCGTTGTGATAAAGAGCCTCATGACATCGGTGACCTCCTCCAGAGATGGCGAACCTTTCGGGATAATGTACCATAGGCGGGGGGTCCTGTGTACTGCCTCCGCCGGCCGATGACGTTCTAGATGATATGATAGCTCGTCGGGATGGGAGAGGGGCGCCGGCTTGGCCGGCATTTTCTTTCGAGGAGATGGTGCGAGTGGAAGTTCGGCTTCCGATTTTGGACTTGACGCGGGCGTTTAAGGACATCCGCGAGGAGGTACAGGCGGCGGTGGACCGCGTGTTCGACGCGCAGTCCTTCATCCTGGGGCGGGAGGTGCGCGCCTTTGAGGAGCACGTGGAGAGCTACCTGGAGCTGCCGGAGGGCGCGGCGGTGGGCTGCGCCTCGGGGTCGGACGCCCTGCTGCTGGCCCTCATGGCCCTGGGTGTGGGGCCGGGGGACGAGGTCGTGACGACGCCCTACACGTTCTTCGCTACGGCCAGCGCCGTGACGCGCCTTGGGGCGACCCCCGTCTTCGCCGACATCGACCCCGACACCTACAACGTGGACCTGCAGGACGTGCTCCGGCGCCTCACGCCCCGGACGAAGGTCTTTCTGCCCGTGCACCTCTTCGGGCAGACGGTGCCGATCGAGGAGATCGCGCCCCTCCTGGAGGAGCGAGGGGTCAAGGTCGTCGAGGACGCGGCTCAGGCCTTCGGCGCGTGGCGCCGCGTCGGGGACCGGATCCTGCGGGCGGGCGCGTGGGGGGACGTCGGCTGTTTCTCCTTCTTCCCGACGAAGAACCTGGGTGGCTGCGGGGACGGCGGCATGGTGACGGCGCGGGACCCAGAGATCGTTGCCCGCCTGAGGCAGCTGCGCGTACACGGCGAGGGCGCCGCGTACTTTCATCAGGAGGTGGGGCTGAACAGCAGGCTGGACGCGCTGCAGGCGGCCATCTTGGACGTGAAGCTCCCGCACCTGGAGGAGTGGAACGAGGCCCGGCGTCAGGCCGCCGACCGATGGCGCCTGGCCTTTGAGGTGAGGGGGCTTTCGGATCGCGTGCGGGCGCCGAAGGTGCTGCCGGGAAACGGCCACATCTACCATCAATACGTGGTGCGCGTGCCGCGGCGCGACGCGATGATGGCCTGGCTTGAGGAGCGCGGCTTCGTCACGCGGGTCTACTACCCCCTGCCGCTGCACCTTCAGCCCTGCTTCGCCTTTCTGGGCGGCCGCGAGGGCGACTGCCCAGAGGCGGAACGGCTGTCGCGGGAGGCGCTGGCGCTCCCCATCTTCCCCGGCATCAAGCCGGAGGAGCAGGAGGCGCTGGCCGACGCCGTCGGCGAATTTCTGAAGGCAGAGGGCGCGCAATAGCGGATTTTCCGGCTGTGCCCTTATGTTATACTGACCGTGACGCGGCCCCTTCGGGGATCGCCGCCTGAAACTGCTTTGAAGGAGGATGAAGGTCTGTGTTCCCTTATTATATGGATTCAACGGCGCTCTTGCTGGTCCCGGCGCTCCTGCTCTCCCTGTGGGCCCAGTGGCAGGTAAAGTCCGCCTTTGACCGCTACAGCCGCGTACATTCGCGGGAGAACGTCACGGCGCGGGACGTGGCGAGGATGCTGCTCTCGCGCTTCGGGATGGGGGACATGCCCGTCAACCGCGTCGCGGGGAGCCTGACGGACCACTACGACCCCACCTCCCGTACGCTGAGCCTGTCGGAGGACGTCTACGACAGCACGAGCATCGCGGCCATCGGCGTCGCGGCCCACGAGGTGGGGCACGCCATCCAGCACAGCAGAGCCTACGCCCCGCTGGTGTTCCGGAACAGCATCGTCCCGGCGGTTAACCTCGTATCGGGCCTCTCCATGCCCCTCTTCTTCCTGGGGCTCTTCATGGGCAGCCCCATGCTGCTCAACGTCGGCATCCTGCTCTTCTGCGGGGTCGTCGTATTCCACATGGTGACGCTGCCCGTCGAGTTCGACGCCAGCTCCAGGGCGCTAAGGCTGTTGGCGGAAACGGGCGCGCTGGCCCCGGACGAGCTGAGCGGGGCGCGCAGGGTGCTGCGGGCGGCTGCGCTGACCTACGTCGCCGCTGCGCTGATGGCCGTGCTTCAGCTGGTGCGGCTCCTGCTGCTCCGCAACTCGCGGGACCGGTAAGCGGATGAGGACGGCGGCTGTGCCGTCGCGCGTCGAAACGGATGGAGCGCCTGGGTGCTCCATCCGTTTTTCGAGGTGACGGGGCTTGCGGGGGATTGAAGCGGCGCTCCAGGTGCTGGAGCAGGTGCGCGCGGGGCGCTTTGCCTCCGAGGCGCTGAGGAGGATCGGCATGAGGCCCGCGGACGCCGCGCTAGCCTCGTCGCTGGTCTACATCGCTCTGCGGCGTCAGGAGCTGTGGCAGGAGGTCTACGGGGGCTTCCTGAAGGAGGGCGCGAAGGTCAGGCACAAGGGCCTTCCCCCTGCGGTCCAGGACGCCCTGCTGGCGGGGACGGCGGGGCTCCTGGAACTTCGCCACTTCGCGGGGGGCGTGCTGGTGAACGCCCTACTGGACGACCTGAAAGCCCGCTCTCTCAAGCGGTGGGTGCCGTTGGTGAACGCCGTGCTCCACAACGTGGGGGAGGAGGGGGCAAAGCGCGTCGAGGCGCTTCGCAGGAGCCCCGCCCTGGAGGACCGGGCGCTTTGGGCCGGGGTGCCCCGGTGGTCCCTGCCCGCATGGACCCGAACCTGGCAGCGGGCGGAGCTGAACCGCCTGTTCGAGCTCCTGCCCCTCTCCCCGGCGGCGGCGCTGCGGCCAGCACCGGGCCGGAGGGATGAGCTTCTGGCTCGGCTGCGGGAGGCCGGCGTAGAAGCGGAACCCTCGGACCTGTCCGAGGCCGTCCGACTGAAGGACACCCTTCTGCCGACGGAGGTGCCGGGCTTCGACGAGGGGCTCGCCACGATGCAGACGGAGGGGTCCATGCTGGTGGCGGATAGGGTGCGGCGCTGCTACAGGGGTGGTCTGATCCTGGACATGTGCTCCGGCCGCGGCGTCAAGGCGGGGCAGATCCTGTCCGCCTGTCCGGAGGCCCGGCTTGAGGGCTGGGAGCTCTCGGAGGGGCGGCATCGAAGCGCCCTTCGGGAGGTGCAGCGGCTCGGCGTGGAGGACAGGGCCCGGTTGCGGTGTGGCGACGCCCTGAAGCTTGAACCGGAGGAGGCGCCGTCCCTCATCCTGCTGGACGCCCCCTGTTCGGGCAGCGGCACCTGGAGCCGGAAGCCGGAGGCCAAGTGGCGCCTGACTTGGGAGGGGCTGGACCGGCTTGCGGCCGTTCAGAGGGCGCTTCTGGAACGTGCTTTTGCGCTCTCCGCGCCCCGTGGTATTATAATTTACGTCACGTGCAGCCTCCTGCGGGGAGAGAACGAGAACGTGACGGCGGACTTTTTTGAGGCCCACCCGGAGTGCGCAGAGCTTCCCGCGCGCCCTGAGGGGTCCCCCTTCCGCCGGGGGCGCCCGTGGGGGACGTACATCTGGCCTGAAAACCCCTGGCTGGACGGCTTTTACTGTGCGGCGATGATGAGGCTGTCATGAGGATAAAAGAGGACGGAGGCCTGATATCTTGGGCAAGATGATCCGCTGGACGTTGCTGTTTGTGGTGCTGATAATTTTGGCGTCGGGGGCCGTCGCCTTTTATACGGTGTTCTTTCGGCCCGCAGGAGAGCTGGTCATCCCGCCCCTGAGGGAGCGGACCGTCGTGGATGCCGTGGCGGAGGCAGAGCGGCTGGGGTTAGTCGTGCAGGTCGAGCCCGTGGCCTCGTCGCTTCCGGAGGGCCGCGTCCTGGGACAGTCCCCGGAGCCGGGGACGAGGGCACGGAAGAGTCAGGTCGTGGTCCTGCAGGTCAGCCGGGGCGGGGAGCTCCATGCTGTCCCGGACGTCTGTGGCCAGACCCTTGCCGGCGCTCAGGGCCTCCTGAAGGATGCGGGCTTCTCCCTGGGCGACGTCATCCGTATTAAGGACCCCAGCCGTCCGGGTGGGACGGTCATCGCCCAGAGTCCCGCGCCTCCGGCGAACGTTTCCGTGTCCCGAAAGATCGACCTCGTGATGAGTGAGGGCGGAGCGGGCCCGGAGGGCAGCGTGAGGGTCCCCGACGTCAACCGCCTGAGCGAAGGGGAGGCCCGCGCCCTCCTGGAGGGCAGCGGCCTGAAGGTGGAGGCCGTCGAGAAGGTCTACAGTCCCCTGATGCCGGAGGGGCTGGCCATCGAAACCCGGCCTGTGGCGGGGACGTCCCTGACGGCAGGGGCCGGCGTCCAGCTAAAGATCGCGACGCTGCGGCGGCCGGCCGGCTACGTGGAGGCGAGCCCGACGCCCGATGACGGCAAAAAGGCCGGCGGCACCGTGCGCCGCGTCGAGGTGCAGCAGGGGCCGGCGTCCGCTGAAAGGCCCGTTGCGTCGGGCCCCGCGCCCCTGGTGGTGAAGGTGCCGGGGCAGGAGGACGTGTTCATCGGGGACGGGACCGATGTGCCGACCGACGCGCCCATTCGGGAGGCGGACCCGAATCTCAGCGTGTTCGACCAGGAGAGGCGGACGCTGCGCCCCGGCGGAGAGGGCGAGTCCGCGCGTCAGGCTGCGCCGGTCCCGGCGACACCACAGCAGCGAACGCCCGCAGGGGGCAAGGTGGCCCGGGTCCGCTATCAGGTGCCGCTCCTCACCAGCCCCATGAGCCTCCGCATCGAGGTCACCGACCCGTCGGGAAGGCGCGACGTCGTGAACCGTCAGGCCAGGAGCGGCGAGAACGTGCGCGTCGAGGCTCCCTACACGGGAGAGTGCGTCGTGAGCGTCTACCTTGGCGACAAGTGCGTCTGGCAGGAGAAGCATAAATAGGAAACGAGCCCCGGCGGTTCCGGCCGCCGGGCAGAGTCTTTTCAGGAAGGTGTTAATTCCCAAATGGATACGACTGAGGACGGCAGGAACACGGGCGGGCAGAACCGCAGAGATCGGAGGGTCCTCCTTGCGCCCTCCGTGCTGGGGGCGGACCCCCTGCGCATCGCGGAGTCCGTCGAGTCCCTCGGTGGGCGGCACGACTGGCTGCATTTGGACGTCATGGACGGGCACTTCGTGCGCAACCTGTCCTTCGGCCCGGCCGTCGCCAGCGCGATGCGCCGCCGCTGGCCGGACGCCTTTATCGACGTCCACCTGATGACGGACCGCCTGGACGTGGTACTGCCGCTGTTCCTGAACGCCGGCGCCTCCCTCGTCACCGTCCACGCGGAGGTCGAGCCTCAGCTCCTGCACGCGGAGCTGTCCTCCATCCGAAGGGCCGGCGTTCGGGCGGGGATCGCCATCGGCCCCGCGACGCCCGTGGAGAGGATCCGTCCCGTGCTGGGCATCGTGGACCTGGTGCTGGTGATGTCCGTCACCCCCGGCTTCGGAGGGCAGAGCTTCATCGAGGAGTCCCTTGAGAGGACGCGGGAGCTGGCCAGCCTCAGGGCCTCCCGTGGCTGGTCCTGGCTGATCGAGATGGACGGGGGCCTCAAGGAGGAGAACGTCGGCAGGGCCGTCCTGGCCGGGTGCGACGTGGTGGTCGCCGGAAGCGCCGTGTTCAGCAGCCCGGATCCCGCGGCCTGCCTGGACAGGATGAGATCAAAAGTGAAGGAGGCTCTCTCCAATGCCGGATTTGGAGCGAGATAACGCTTTAAGGGAGTTGGGGCGCATGGCCGCAGAGCGGCGCGAGGAGGCGAACCTCACCATCGAGGACGTCTACGAGCGCACGCGCATCCGCCTTGAGTTTCTCCGCGGCATCGAGGAGGGGAACTACGAGGGCTTCCCGGAGCCCATCTACATCAAGGGCTTCATCCGTACCTACCTGAAGACCGTCGGAGGCGCGGACCTCCAGGAGGACTTCATGGCGCAGCTGAAGCGGGTGCAGCCCCACAGGCCGGAGCCCGTGCCGAACTTTCTGGGGAGAAGCGGTTTCCCCAAGGGTTTCAAGCCGGTGTCCCACTTCTGGCTGTTCCTGGTTTTGGTGGCCGCCCTCCTGGGCACGGGCGGCTACGTGTGGTACGCCTGGAACAGCGGCGACCTCTCGCTGAAGAACCTCCTATCCGATCCCTTCTGGCGCTTCGCCCAGAACGCCTCGGTGGACGAGCGGGGCAGGGAGGCGTCCCTGGACGTCCTCTCCGCCGACGCGCTGTCCTTGGACGTGGCCTCCATGGAAGCCGTGCCGGTTTCCGCAGCGCCCGTCAAGGCCGAGAAGCCCGCTCCCCAGCCGAAGCCCTCGCTCGCCATCCGGGCGAAGTCGGACGTCTGGATGCGGGTGACCATCGGGGAGGACCTGGTCTTCTCCCAGACCCTGAAGCGCGGGAACGTGATCTCCTGGGACCTTCCGGCCCAGGCCCGCGTGGTCTACGGGCGGCCGAACGCGGCTGAGGTGATCCTGAACGGCAAGGAACTGGGCCCCGCGAATCCGAAGGGGAGCAAGAAGTCGGAAACGTACCTCTACCTGCCCGACGGAACCGTCCGAAAGTCCGGGGGCAAGTAGGTGTTGCCGGACTTTTTCGAGATGGAGCGCTGATTTGAACGTCTTCCTCTTGACCATGGGGTGCGCCAAGAACGCGGTGGACAGCGAGCGCCTCGGAGGGCGCCTCGTGTCTGCCGGACACCGGATCGTGGCGAGCGCGGAGGAGGCGGAGGTGGGCATCATCAACACCTGCGGCTTCATCCAGGACGCGGTGAAGGAGAACGTGGACGCGATCCTGGACCTCGAGGCTCTGAAGGGGGCCGGCGCGCTGCGTCACATCGTCGTGGCGGGGTGCCTCGTGAACCGCTACGAGTCGGAGCTGCGGAAGGAGCTGCCCAGCGTGGATCTGTTCGCCCGGGCCGAGGACTGGGACCGGATCGTGGATTGGCTCGCCGAAGCGGACCGGGGCGCGGTCCCCGGAAGGGTCCGCCGCCGCGTCGCCCTGGGGGAGGGCGCGCCCTGGACCCGCTACCTCAAGGTGGGGGAGGGCTGCGACACCTTCTGCTCCTACTGCGCAATCCCCCTGATCCGCGGACGGCTGCGGAGCGCGCCGGTGGAGGCCCTCGTCGAGGAGGCCCTGACGCTCTGCCGCGAGGGCGCGCGGGAGCTCTGCCTCGTGGGGCAGGACCTGACGGCCTACGGGACGGACCTCTACGGCACGCCGGGCATCCGCCGCCTGCTCACGGAGCTGGACGCCGAGCTGCCTCAGGGGGTTTGGGTGCGCCTGCTCTACATGCACCCGGACCGCATGACGGAGGACCTGGTGGACTTCCTCTGCGGGCGCCGGACCGTCCTGCGCTACCTGGACGTCCCCATCCAGCACGTGGACGACGACGTCCTGGCCCGAATGAACCGCCGCACCACTGGCGAGCACATCCGCCGGATATTCCGCCACATTCGGGAGAACGACCCCCTCTTTGCCATCCGGACGACGATCATGACGGGCTTTCCGGGGGAAACGGAGCGGCAGTTCGGGCGGGTCTTGGACTTCCTGGAGGAGGTGGAGCTGGACCGGGTGGGCGCTTTCGTCTACTCGCCGGAGGAGGGGACGCCGGCGGCCTCCTTCCCCAACCAAATCCCCCGGAGCACGGCGGAGGAGCGCTACGCCCGCCTGATGGAGCTTCAGGCGGGCATCACCCAGGCCCGGAGCGAGCTCTTCCTGGGGCGGGACCTGGACGTCCTGGTGGAGGACGCCGAGGTGCCGGAGGAGGGCGCTGGGGGCGAGGTCTGGGGCCGGTCCTATCGGGACGCCCCGGAGGTGGACGGCGCGGTCTGCGCCGCGGGCACGGCCGCGCGCGGAGACCTCGTGCGGGTGCGCGTGACGGACTGCGAGGACTGCGATCTCTTCGGGACCCTGGAGGCGCGGCCGTGAGGCGTCCCCTTTCGGTGGAGGTGGCCACCCTCTTCGGGCTGGGCTTCCGCGTCTGGAGGAGGGGTGGAGAGCTGGGGTCCGGTGCGGGCACGGCGGGGTCCGCCGCGGCCTGCCTGGTCAGCGCCCTCGTCCCCGTCCCCTGGTGGGGCGTCCTCCTGGTGAGCCTGATCGGCCTGTGGGCCTCGGAGGGAGCCTCGCGGGCCCTGGGCTCGGCGGACCCCGCCTGCGTGATCATCGACGAAGTCGCTGGCATGTGGCTGTCGCTCCTCTTGCTGCCGCCCTCCTTCATCCTGCCGGGTTTCTTCCTGTTCCGGATTGTCGACATCCTGAAACCCTTTCCCGTCTCGGCGGCGGAACGCCTTCCGGGCGGCGTCGGGATCATGGCGGACGACCTCGTCGGCGGTGCCATGGTGAACCTGTTCCTTCAGGCGTTGAACGCCTGTTTTCTGCGATCAGGGTGGCTGTATGGCCTCGTGGCCGGGCTTGGGAGGTGACGCAAATGAGCTCCGCGGTGCTGGTAGCCATCGGCGACGAGCTTCTCGGCGGCTTGAGGCGGGAGGAGAACTGCGCCTTTTTGGCCCGGCATCTGCACGATGCCGGCTGGACCGTAGAGCGGCTGGAGACGATTTCCGATGGGGAGGAGCAGCTCCTG
>NZ_CALHIQ010000100.1 GCF_938030725.1 uncultured Fretibacterium sp.
AATGAAAAGAAAGGCGGCCGCTCTTGGATAATCAAGAGGAGCTTAATGTGGAGTAAACGATGGGTATCCGCGTTTTCACTCACAAACCCTTTGGCGATCTTGAAAGCATAGGAGCGACGGCGTAAGTTGCCTCTATTTCTGAATTGTTGAGGCGTGAGTATCAGGACCGGTGCTTTAGCGAGGGGCTGAGGCCGACGCCTCGCAAGAGGGGGCCAGGGTCGCCTGGCCCCCGTCTGTCATCTAAATTGTTTTTTGAAGGAGGTCGTGTGTTGATGAAGGGAAAGAAGTGGCTTCTTGCGCTGGTGGCCGTGCTGTGTCTGATGGGGACGGCGTGGGCCGGGGAGAGGGAGATCGTCTACAACCTGGGCATCGAGCCGCGGACGATCGACCCCGTGTTGAACAGTGCAGTGGATGGCTCCACGGTGCTCTATAACATCAGCGAAGGTCTGGTGCGCATCGGCCTTGACGACGCGCCGGAGCCGGGGTGCGCCGAGAGCTGGGAGGTCTCCGAGGATGGCCTGTCCTGGACGTTCCACCTTCGGGAGGGCCTGAAGTGGTCCGACGGCAAGCCCATGACGGCGGAGGACTTTCGGTATGGGGTCCAGCGCATGTTCACCCCGGAGAACGCCTGTCCCTTCGCCCATATCGGCTTCTTCATCAAGAACGCCGAGGCGTGCTTCAAGGGCACGGCGAAGCTGGATGAGTTGGGTGTGGCGGCGGTTGACGAGAGGACGCTGCGCCTGGACCTGGAGCACCCCAGCCCCATGATGTTGGACTACCTGTCCTACCACGTCTTCTATCCGGCACGGGCCGACGTGGTCGAGACGGACCCCCTGGACTGGCCTGCATCGGGCTCCTTCCCCTGCGACGGGCCCTTCACGATCACGGAGTGGAAGCACAACAGCGAGATGACTCTGGTGAAGAACCCTCACTACTGGGATGCAGACAAGGTGAAGCTGGACAGGCTCCGTATGGTCATGATCAACGACGCCGACGCGGCCCTGGCGGCCTTCAGGGACGGGAAGGTGGACTACAACCACACCATTCCAAGCTCCATGCTCCCGCAGCTGTTGCAGAGCGGCGAGGCCAGGATGCGAAACACCCTGGGCACGTACTTTTACGTTTTCAACACGACCCGCAGGCCCTTTGACGACGCGCGCGTGCGCAAGGCGTTTGCCCTGGCCGTCGACCGCACGGCCGTCGTCGAGAAGGTGACGATAGCTGGGCAGAAGCTGGCCAACGGCTTGATCCCTTACGGCATCCCGGGCGTGAATCCCAATGACCCTATGGTGGACTTCCGCGCCGAGGACAAGACGGAGTACCTCCCCCCGCGCGCCGACGTAGAGCAGGCGAAGAAGCTCCTGGCCGAGGCGGGCTACCCGGACGGAAAGGGCTTCCCCAAGGTGCAGTGCAAATATAACAACGATTTTTGGAACAAGGCCATCGCGGAGGCGCTTCAGGCCATGTGGAGGCAGAATCTGGGCGTTGTGGTGGACCTCGAGAACGAGGAGTGGAAGGTCTTCATCAACACCCGTAACGAGAAGGACTTCGACATCGCGCGCCACGGCTACCTGGTGGACTTCTTCGACGCGGGCAGCCTCCTGGAGCTGTGGCAGACGGGCGTTCCCGAGAACGTCGCCGGCTACGCCAACGAGGAGTATGACGCCCTGATCAAGGACTCCCTGAAGCAGATGGACCGCGCCAAACGCATTGAGGACATGCACAAGGCCGAGCAGATCCTGATGCAGGACCTGCCGGTGCTGCCGCTCTACTTCTACTCGACGCCCTACATGCAGAGCGCCCGGGTGAAGGGGATCTACATGTCGCCGCGCAACTGGGTGTTCTTCCGTGGCGCTGAAGTCGTGGAGCCGTAGCGAGAGGACGAGGGCGGAGGGCCTGCGGCCTGGTGCTAAAAGAGAAGGGGGTCGGCTTCGCCCGCCCCCCTTCTCTTTTAGTTGGGCAATGTGCCGACCAGCTCAGCTGGTTGCCCTTGAATATGCTGACGTCCGTCCTACTGCCCCGGATTTACTTCCTGTTGGAGGGGTCCGATTCTCCCCCGGCCCTTCGGGTTGCCTTCCGCCGCTCCAATTCGTCCAGGATGGCCTTGCGCAGGCGGATGGACTGCGGCGTGACCTCGACGAGCTCGTCCGCCTCAATCCACTCCATGGCCTTCTCCAGCGACATGCGGCGCGGGACGTCGAGCTTTGTGGTCAGCTCCTTGGTGGCGGAACGGTGGTTCGTCTGCTGCTTCCTCTTGGTGGGGTTGCAGGGCATGTCCCCCGGCCGGCTGTTCTCTCCCACGATCATGCCGTTGTACACGGGG
This sequence comes from uncultured Fretibacterium sp., assembly GCF_938030725.1. GTDB lineage: Bacteria > Synergistota > Synergistia > Synergistales > Aminobacteriaceae > Fretibacterium. Next base: position 2,324 of record NZ_CALHIQ010000100.1, read on the forward strand.
TCCAGCGGCGAGATGAAGAGCGTCCCCCGCTCCTGCAGGTTCTCCAGCTGGTAGGCCGTGGCCTCTCCGGTGTCCAGACTCACCAGGGAGCCGCGGCTCCGCGTGACGAGGTCCCCCGCCCAAGGCGCGTAGCCGGAGAAGCAGCTCGACATGATGCCCAGGCCGCGGGTGTCGGTGAGGAACTCCCCCCGGTAGCCGATGAGGCCCCGCGTCGGGATCTCGATCTCGATGCGCAGCAGGCCGCGGTCCTGGTTGACGACGTTCTTCACCTTGCCCTTGCGCTGGGACATCTTCTCGAAGACGATGCCCTGGTACTCGTCCGGGACGTCGACGGTCACCAGCTCGTAGGGCTCCATCTTCACGCCATCCCGCGTTTCCGTGATGACCTCCGGCTTTGAAACGCAGAACTCCATCCCCTCGCGCCGCATCTCCTCGATGAGGATGCTCAACTGCAGCTCGCCGCGCCCCGACACCTTGACGCCGTCCGGACGGCCCAGGTCCTCCATGCGCAGGGAAACGTTGACGTGCATCTCCCGCTGGAGGCGGGCCTTGAGCTGCCGAAGCGTCACGGCCTGTCCCTCCCGCCCCGCGAAGGGGCCCGTGTTGACCAGAAAGAACATGGATACCGTTGGCTCCTCAATGGACAAGGGCTTCAGGGGATGGTCCGCAATGGCCTCCGCAGCGAAGGTGTCGCCGATGTCGATCTCCGTCGGGCCGGTGAGCCACACGATGTCGCCGGCCCCCACCTCGTCCACCTCGACGCGCTCCAGTCCGCGGGTCACCCACAGCTGCACCACCCGGGCGTTCTCCTGCCCCGTCGTCGTCCAGTCCGTGCCCGTGTGGTCCGTGGTGTTCCACTTCGTGGACACCCGCACGAAGGGGTCCCCTTTGCGGATGTGGCCCTGCAGGATCTTGCCGCAGCCGATGCGGCCCACATACTCGTTCCACGCCAGCGTGCTGACCTGCATCAGGAAGGGCTTGTCCGGGTCCACGTCGGGGGCCGGCACGTAGTCGATGATGGCCTGGAACAGGTCGTCCATGTTGTCGCGCCGCGGGTCGCTCAGGTCCTTCACGGCCCAGCCGGCGAGCCCCGATCCGTAGAGGACGGGGAAGTCTGCCTGTTCGTCCGTTGCGCCCAGCTCAAAGAAGAGGTCGAAGGTCTTGTTGAGGGCGCCGTTCGGGTCCGCGCCCTCGCGGTCCACCTTGTTGATGAACACCAGGGGCTTCATGCCGATGGAGAGCGCGTGCTGCAGCACGTAGCGCGTCTGGGGCATAGGGCCCTCGTTGGCGTCCACGATCAGGATGACGGAGTCCAGGATGCGCTCCACCTCGCCCGAAAAGTCCGCGTGCCCCGGCGTGTCGATGATGTTGATGAGGTACCCGCCCCATTCGACGGTGCAGGGCTTGGAGCGGATGGTGATGCCGCGCTCGCGCTCGATGGCGCCCGAATCCATCACGCGCTCCGCAACCTGCGTGTGGGCGCTGAAGGTCTGAGCCGCCCTGAAGATGGAGTCGATCAAGGTCGTCTTGCCGTGGTCAATGTGGGCTACGATAGCCAGGTTTCTGATCTTTTCTGCCTGCATAGGTCCTTGCCTTCCCAAAATGAAAATAGGTTCCCCCTGCGGAGAACGTTTCCCCTTTTCGTTCCTCAAAAAAACGCACTGCATTTTACCGCAAAAGACGGCCCGCCGCCAAGCGCTTTTTGTCGGTTTGCCCCAATTCGAAGGCCGCGGTATGGTCTTCGAGGGCGCGCGGAGGGGAGATCGCTGCACTGTTTTTGCGGGGCCGGAGCAGAAGGGCCAAAAAAAGAGGAGCCTGTCGGCCCCTCTTTTAGTTAAAATTACCCGACGGCATGGCCCTCGTCCGAAGGCTCGTGCCCTACATGGATGCCTGCGAGATCATCCAGATCGCCTTGCTGTAGCTCTCGATGTAATCGTCCATCTTGGTGGAAACGAGGTAGTTGTCGGAGGCGTCCGCGTCCGCCTTGATGGCCTTGACGCTCTCCAGGAGGTGCTTGAAGTCGCCGAGGATGGAT
>NZ_CALHIQ010000101.1 GCF_938030725.1 uncultured Fretibacterium sp.
GACGTTTCAGGGGGCCGGGGCGGGCGACGCGGCCTACGCGGTCGTCGGCCGGGGTGGCGTCCCCGCCTCCGAGGCGGAGGCCGCAGGCGCGCTCTCCGTCCTCCCCGACGAGGGCGGCGTCACCATCAAGCTGACGGCCTGGCTGGCCAATCTGCAGGCCGGGGCCGGACCCCGCCTCCTCCATGGGCTCCTCCTCGTGCCGGACGGCACGGCGGACGGGACGCTGGGGGGCACGATGTGGACGACGGAGCGCCCCTCGGCGCAAAACGGGAAGGCCGGCGGCTCGGGCAGCGGCTGCGTGGGGACGAGCTCCCCGGCCGTTCTGGCGCTCGCCGGATGGCTTCTCTTGAGATGCTCCAGGAAAGGAAGGTAACCCGCAGATGAAAAAATTTTTGCCCTTGCTCCTGCTCCTGCTGGCGCCGGTCTGGGCCGCACCCCTGGCGGAGGCGGCGACGAAGCCTGTCAATTCCGAGGCCGACCTCAAAAACGCCCTCCTGAGCCTCGCGTCGGAGGACATCACGGAAATCGTCGTCAATTCCGACATCACACTGACCGCTGCACTTCCGGAGGTTTCGCCGGATCAGGACCTCACCATCAAAGGGTCAGTAAAGACGATCAACGGCGGTGACAATCCAATCTTCAAGGTGATGAAAGGGAAAGTAGCCTTTCAGGGCCTGACCCTGACGAAAGGAACCAGGGCCGTCCATGCCGCGAACGGGACCGACGTGAAGTTCGACGCCGTGACCTTCGCGGGCAACGGCGGGGCCGTCAAGGTCGACGGGGGCGCTAAGGCGGAGTTCACCGGCGGGACGAAATTCCAGAATAACAGCGCGGCGGACGGTGGGGCCGTCCATGCCGCGAGCGGAGCCGACGTGAAGTTCGACGCCGTGACCTTCGACGGCAACAAAGCAACGGTTAACGGCGGGGCCGTCTACGCCGAGGACGGCTCCGCCGTGAAGTTCGGCGCTGCGACCTTCACGGGTAACTCCGCAAAGGACGGTGGTGCGATCTACGTCAAGTCAGGCGTCCTGACCCTGCCGGAGGGCGTCGTGCTGAGGGGCAACGACGCGACGGATAGCGGCGGGGCCGTCTATGCCGCGAGCGGGGTCGACGTAAAGTTCGGCGCCGCGACCTTCGAGGGTAACCACTCCAAGAAGAAGGGCGGCGCGCTCTACGTTTCCGAGAGCGTCACCGTCAACGAAAACGTGACGTTCCAGAAAAACGGGGCGGACGGGACGAACGGCATGGGAGGCGCGATCTACAGCGCCAAGGACGTCACGTTGCAGAAAGCCGCTTTCAAGGAGAACTCGTCGGGGGGCAGCGGGGGCGCGGTCTATGCGGATGGGGTTGTCAAGGGCACCGGTTCCAACTTTCAAGCCAACCAGGCAGCCCTTGACGGCGGCGCGATCTGCGCGAAAGGGGCAACGGTGCTCGAGGAGTGCGGTTTTCTGAACAACAGCACCACCAGCGGCCCTGGCGGCGCAATCCGCACCAGCAACGGAGGGACGGACGTCCAGTCCTGTACCTTCAAGGACAATACCTCCGGAACGAATGGCGGCGCGATCTTCCTTGACGGCGGCACGGGCGCCAGCTCCTTTAGAAAGCTCTACTTTGCCAAGAACACGGCGTCTTCCAGCGGCGGGGCCATCTCCTGCGGCGGCACCGGCACTGACAACACAATAGAGGTATCGGACTCGGCGTTCCTCAACAACACCGCGGGGGGGAGTCAGGGTGGAGCCTTGAACCTGGCTGGGATACAGGCCACCGTGGTACGCTCCACGTTTGAGGCCAACGAGTGTGCGACGGGCGGCGGAGGCGCGATCTTCAGTACTGCCGGGCTTTCCCGAATCGCCAACTGCACCTTCTACGACAACCAGGCCGGCAGCTCAGGCGACGGCGGCGCGGTTAACCTCGACGGCACCACCGATAACGACCGCACGGCGCTCTTCTACAATACCTTCGTCAACAACAAGGCCGGCGGCAACGGCGGCGGCCTCTACACCAAGGTGGCGCTCCGCATGATGGGCAACGTCCTCGTGGGGAATAACGCCCCCGCCACCCACGGGGCCGACGTGTTCTCCGCCGGGAGCCGAAAGATCACCTCCCTGGGCTATAACGTCATGCGCGTTTTCGGGACGCAGGGAGGCAGCGGCCCCATCGACGTTTCCGGCCTCTGGACGGACTACGTCGGACCGACCAGCGAGAGCGTGAAGGAGGACAGCATCGACGTCGGGAACGCCCCGGCAGCCTTCTTCGGCGCGGATCCAAAACTGACGGAAAGTGACGTCGCGGTGGGCGCGGCGTCCTCCTATCGCCTCCGGGTGCTCGTCCCCTCAAACCCGCCCAACCATCTGCTGGATCGTATCCCAAACCGCTACGCCAGCAGCCGCTTCGTCATTTATTTCTCCGGAATCTCAAAGACCGACGGGGGTAAAACGCACACGGACGAGCGCGGTCAGGACCGAGACGTTTCCTCGGTGGGGGACAACGACATCGGCGCCTACGAGCGCGGAACGGGCGGGTCCGCCAACGATCCAGACAACCCGGGCGGCCTGGGTGGCCTGGCCACCATCCGCATCAGCGGTGTCCCCAACTCGCTGACGTCCATCGGCCAGACCGCCAGCCTGGTCGCCGAGGCCTACGACCAGGGCGGCAAGAGGATCGCAGCCCTCGTGCCGGTCACCTGGCGCAGCAGCAACACGGGCGTGGCCCACATCGACGACAACGGAAACCTGGTGGCCCTGAGCCTGGGCACGACGGTCATCCGCGCCACGACGAAGTCGAACTCCATGAACGGTTCCCCCGCCACGGACTCGGTCACCCTCACCGTGGATAAGGACGTTTCGGACTACCTGAACATCCACCCGCGCATCTGGCAACAGCTGGGCATCTACAACGAGGCGGCCGCGTCGAGCGGCAGCACCCTGGCCTTTGCCGACGTGAACCCCGCCCTGGTGCAAGCCGGAGCGTTTCAAACGGCCTTCCGCGGCGCCTGGTCCGCCAGCGCCAGCCAGATCACGAAGTTGGGGGCCTCCGCGCCCATCTCCGTCAAGTCCGCCAGCGGCTTCTCCATCGACGGCTACACGGCAGAGAAGCCCGGCGCGTCCCTGACCCTCGGCGGGCGCAAGAAGGGCGAGGTGCTGGCCCTGCTGTACCGGTGGAGCTTCAACTGGGAGACGCTTTCGAAACTCCTGGGGCGCAAGGTGACGGAGCTCCCGTCGGCCCCTGAGCTCTTTAGGGCCCTCCGGGTGGACTTCGTCCCCGCAGCGGGGGCGACCGGCTGGAACGTCATCGGCGCCGGAGGCGTCAGCGCTCAGGACGCGGCGGCAAAGGGCGCTCTGAAGCTCGTTCGCGGGAACAACGGCGTCACCGTCGCCCTGACGGCGTACCTGGCCAACGCAGGCGGTGCGGCCTCTGACGGCGCGCGGCTGATGAACGGCCTGCTGGTGGTGCCGGACGGGACGGCGGACGCCTCCGTCGGCGGCACGATGTGGATCTCCCAGAGGGTCGCCTCGTCGGGCGGCGGTTCCAAGGGGAGCGGCGAGGGAGGCGGCGGCTGCAGCCTCGGCCTCGTCGGGGCCCTCGGACTTGCGCTTGCCGGAGGGCTCCTCCTGAGGCGGCGCTGACCTGACCCTCTAACGGCGCAGCGGGCAGGAGCCGGGCCTGCGGGACAGCGGCGGGCTTCCCCGCCCGCTGCCCGTTCCTCCCGGCGCTTCCCGTGGGTTATAATGGTGCACGTTGACACGGGAGGGATGGCTTATGGCAAAACCAATTGAGGCCGACGTGGTGCTGTCGTGCGGGGAGCACCTGCCGGCCGTTGACGTGTGGATGGTCATCGACGTCCTGCGCGCCACCACGGTGATAACGCGCTGGTTCGAGCTGGGCGGGGGCGACCTGTTCCCCGTCGGCTCCGTGGAGGCGGCGCGGCGCCTGGCCCGTACCCTGGCGAACGAGGGAGCCGCCCCCCTCCTGATGGGCGAGGAGAACGGCATCCCGCCCCAGGGCTTCGACCTCGGCAACTCGCCGCTGGACCTGACCCGCGACCTCATCCGGGAACACCCCCGCGCCGTCATGGCCACGACCAACGGCACGGGGGCCCTTCTGAGCGCCGCCGCGACGGGGGTCCCCGTCGTCGTCGCCTGCGCGCGCAACGCCACAGCCGCCCTGAACTGCGCGCTCTCCCTGGGGTCCCGCATCGGCATCCTCTGCGCCGGGCGCAAGCGCCGCCCCGCCTGGGACGACACGATATGCGCCGGGGTCATCCTGGATGAGCTCACCCGACGCGCTCCGGACCTCCTGCTGGCGGACAGCGCCCGCCTGGCCCTCCTGACGTGGCGCACCAGCGGCGACAAGCTCTTGAGCTCCGTGCAGACCGCGGACCATGCCGTCTTTCTGAACAAGATCGGCTACGGGCCGGACGTTGCCTTCGCCTGCGAGGTCGACGCGGCCTCCGTGGCCCCCATGCTGCACGAGGAACCTCAGGAGGGTGAGATGCGGGCCGTGCTGCGCAACGCCGGGAGCGTCCCGCGCCCCGCGCCGGAGCCCCCGTCGCCTCCCTCCGCCGCTCCGGCCCCGAAACCCCTTCAGGGGACTGACCCCTTCAAGGACCTGTTGCGCTACGCGCAGGACGGGAACGAGGCTCCACGGTACTTCTTCCTCGGCGGTGCACGTCGGGCGGTGGGGAAGAAGATGGACATGGCGCTGAAGGAGGAGGAAAGACGATGAGGACGCTCTACCTGGACTGCTTCGCCGGCGCGGCGGGGGACATGATCGTCGGCGCGTTGCTGAACCTGGTGCCCTCCCCCTCCGTCCTGCGGGACGGACTGAAGAAGGTGACGGCGTTCGCGCCGGAGGAGTATGAGCTCGTCATCGAGGAGGGCGTGAAGAACGGCATCGCCGGCATCAACTTCGACGTCATCCTGCCCGGCATGCCCCACGACGAGGGAGAGGGGGACTGCGGGCACCGGGAACAGGAGCCCGCGCACGGCGGGCACGAACACGCGCACCGCCACCTGGCCGACATCGAGGAACTGATCGCGGGGAGCGGGCTGAGCGACCGGGTGAAGCGCGAGGCCCTGCGGGCCTTCTCCCTCCTGGCTCAGGCGGAGGCCAGGGTCCACGGCGTCAGGCCGGACCAGGTCCACTTCCACGAGGTCGGCGCGGTGGACTCCATCATCGACATCGTTGGGACCTTCATCCTGATGGACTTCCTGGGGTGGCCGCGGGTGATCTCCTCCCCCATCAACACGGGGTCAGGGACCGTGCGCTGCGCCCACGGCGTGCTGCCCGTGCCGGCCCCGGCCACGGAGCTCCTGCTGCATGGGCTGCCCGTGTTCGCCGAGGGGGAGCCCATGGAGCGCACCACGCCCACCGGTGCGCTCCTGATCGGGATGCTGGCGGACGGCTTCGGCCCCATTCCTCCAGGGCGTATCACGGCGTCGGGATTCGGGCTGGGGAACCGCACGACGCCCGACATGCCGAACGTCCTGCGCGCGCTCCTGATGGAGTCCGGGGCGGAGGACGACGGCCTGGTGCGCGAGCGTCTGGTGCTTTTGGAGTGCAACATCGACGACATGAACCCCCAGGACTTCGAGCCCGTGAGCGAGAAGCTGTTCCGCGACGGAGCCCTCGACGTCTGGACGGAGCCCATCTACATGAAGAAGAGCCGGCCCGCCGTCCGCTTCTGCTGCCTTGCGGCCCCGGAGCAGGCGAAGGGCCTCTCCCTGACCATGCTTCGGGAAACCACCTCCCAGGGCGTGCGCCGGATCGACGTGACGCGCGAACGGCTGAACTGGAGGATCGACCGCGTGTCCACCATGCTGGGGGAGTTGAACGTCAAGACGGCCCTCATCGGTGACACCCCCCTGCGCCGGACGCCGGAGTACGAGGACCTGAAGCGCCTCGCAATCGAACACGGGCTCCCCATAACGGAAATCCGGCGCCGCATCGCCGGGGAGATGCAGCCATAGGCTGCGAAGGCGACCCCCGCTGGAAATTGTTCTGCATTGGAGGCTAAGGCATGGGTTTTCAACTGCACCTGATCGTCGCGTTTTTGTTGATCGTGTCCGTCGCCCTGAACGTCCTGCTCCTGACGCGCCGCCGCGGGCCGGAGAGGGCCCGCTCCGTGCGGACCACCGTCATGGACGCCATCCGGAACGTCAGCGAGCTGGCCACGGTCCGCGCGCGCTTCCTCTCCCGCATCGACTTTCGGGGGGCGCTGGACATCCCCATCCTGAGGCACCTCCCCGGCACGACGCGAAAGCTCCTCATGTGCTACAGCGGGGACATCGTCTGCGGCTGCGACCTGTCCGAGGTCAGGATATCGGAGCGGTTTGGCGTGAACCGCGTCCGCATCACGATCCCCCACAGTCGCATCACGCACATCGCCCCGGACGCCTCGAGCTACGAGGTCTACGACCAGACCAACGGCCTCTTCAACCCCATCCGGCTGGACGACCAGAATCGCGAGGTGGCGGCAGACCTGGAAACGGTGCGCCAGCACGTGATGCGGGACGGGGTCATCCTGAAGCGCGCCGACGAGAACGTCAAGCGCCTCTTGGGGGCCATCATGAAGTCCACGGGCGTGGACGCGGAGATCGTGTTCCGCGACGAGCCGGAGGGGGTGGCGCTCATCGGGGACGGGGAGAGGGCCGAGGCCATCGAGGCCCCCGTCGAGATGCTGGACCTCACCGGGAAGCTGGAGCGGTCCGAACCCGTCGCGGCCTCAGCCGAGCGCCCAGCGGACGTCGAGGCGAACCCCTAAGAGAACACGCACCATTTTTGAAAGAGCTTTTAAAGCGACAGGCGCCCCTGCTTCGGGAGCGCCTGTCCTGTAGACTTCGCGGTCAGCCTCACGGCTGATCCCTCCGCAGCGCCTCGACTTCGTCAGGGGAGAGGCCGGTGAAGTCAACGACCTGCTCGGACGAAACGCCCCGCGCCAGCATCCGTCGCGCTGTGGAGGCAATGCCTCTCGCCTCGCCCTCGGCGCGGGCAACTCGACGGATCGTTTCGTCGCGCGTTATCTCGTCCCGCATCGCCTTATAGCTCATGATGTAACTCTGGCGTTCCTCTCGGCTCTGCAAAAACAGCTTCTCCAAACTCAGCGCCTGGCCAATCATCGCATCCTTCACCATCGCCTCTGGCATCTTCTTCGCCTCCATCCCCGCAAGGTACATCAGCCAATACTCCAGACGATTCCGCGGCGTCCCGTAATTCACGTACTTCGGAACCTCGAGGTAGATCAGCTTCAGGTCGTCGCTCAGCTTCTCCCCGCTCTCCACATCGCACAGACAAAACTCACGGCGAAAGCGTTCCCCCACAAACAGGCTGAACGCCAGAACGTGTATCGATATCGTCCGCTTCAAATCCAGGTACGAAGCACCCACCTCCAACTGAGAGGCGTGCAGCATACTGAGATAGTACGCGGAACGCTGCAGGTAGTCGTTCCAGTTCCTCACCTGCACCTCTACCTCCACCTGCGTGCCGTCCGCCATCTTGGCCACGATGTCCAGGTGGCAGTTCTTCCCCTCGACCCGCACAGCGGAGAGCTCACGGTTCGCGTACTTCAAATCGGTGAAGCCCGCGCTTCCATCCGGAAACACAAAGGCGTTCACAAGGTCCAGAAACAAGGGCTTGCGCTCCTCGCGACCAAACAAAAATTTAAAGAAACGATCGTTGAGGCGGTATATCCTTCCCTGCTCCAGCTCCGCCTCGATTTGCCCTTCCGTCACAGGCCCCAACGCCGGACCGATCAGCTCACCGTCGCGCTCCCGCTCTGCGTCCTCCATAGCCCCCACCCCCTCACAACTTTATTATACAATTGGACGGTTGCGTTCAGATTCACAATCCAGCACCTCAAATGCCTCCCCTGTAAGGGGAGGTGGTCCGAAGGACCGGAGGGGTATTGCTTCATCAGGTGGGCCTAAAGCACAGGCGCCCCCGCATCGGAGAGCGCCTGGCCAATCATCGCATCCCTGGGCTTCGCCGGCAACCTCACGGTTCCCCGCTCCGCAGCGCCTCAACCTCGTCAGGGGAGAGGCCGGTCGCCTGGGATATCTGCTCGGACGTGAAG
>NZ_CALHIQ010000102.1 GCF_938030725.1 uncultured Fretibacterium sp.
AAGCCTTGAGGAGATGGGGATGATGGGGCAGGAGGCGGCGCCGGCTTCCTGCAGGTCCCCCCGCAGCTCCGTCACGGCCTGCTCCAGCCTCTGGCGGCGGGGCAGGAGGACGCTGCCGGCCTCCACCTCATCCCGCTCGATGTCGATTTGCGACAGCAGCAGGATGACTTGTCGGCCGCCCGTCAGAAGCGAGTGCATCAGCTCCACGTCCGCGGACTTGAAGCGGGCGCGCAGCGGCGTGAGGTAGAGGGCGATGTCCAGGCTTGGCAGGAGGCGCCGCAGCATCAGCTCGCCGTACCGAGGCAGGTCGCAGGCGTCGAGCCCCGGGGTGTCCGCCAGCACGAGCCCGGAGGGGATCGCCGCGTCTGGGCTGTTCCACTCGATATGGTCGATGCCCCATTCGTTCCCAGGGTTCCAGCGTTCGGAGGTGTGTTCCTCCATCCAGTCCGGGGTCAGATCGGACCCTGCCGTGCGCTCAACTCTCCCGTCGAGGTAGAACACGTCCGCCGCCCGGACCCCGCCCCGGCGGCAGAGCACAACCGCGTTCGTCGTGGCGCGGGTTTCCTCAGGCAGCAGCCGCTCGCCCATCATGGCGTTGATAAACGTCGATTTGCCGCTTCCCGTGAGGCCCACCGCTCCGACGGTGAGCTCCGTCTCCCGCAGGGACTGAAGCAGGCCCTGAAGGTGGTTCGTTGTCGCCAGGAAGGTGGGCCTGAGGCTGCTTTCGGAGATGGCGCGCAGGGCGGAGGACACCCGGTCGAACAGGGCGGTGCGAAGTCCCTCCGCTTCTGGGGTGGCGTCCATGCCCCTCAGCCGGATGGGTTCAGGCGCCGGCTGTTTTGGGGCGCCGGCCGTGCCGCGGAGGCCGATGCGCTGCAGGCGGCCCCGCAGGCGAAGGTTCTCCTCCTCCAGGGCCCTGACCTCCGTGACGTCGGAGAGAGCGACGGCGCTCCAGTGGGAACTTGCCTCCCGCGGCGGGGTCCGCACCTCAAGCGTCCGGGTGCGCCCGTAGCGATCCTGGACCTCCAGGCGTTCCCCGTCGCCCAGGCTGGCGATTGCGGCGCGGAGGTGCGGAGAGGCGTCGGCGAGGTGGGCGAAGGAGGGGCTGTTCAGGACGCGCCCGTCCCGCGTCGAGCGGACGCTGACGGGGAACGGCATCGCCTCGACCAGGGTGGACAGCGTGAGGTCCTGACGGGAGGCCTCCTCCACCCTCGCCTCGTCCAGCAGCGCCTCAAAGCGCCTCTGCCCCGCGGTGATGTGGCGTGCGGCCTGCTGCATCCTGCGCTCCCAGCTGCCCTCGGAGGGCTCCTGGGGCGATCCTCCGCCGAGCGCCGTTTCAACGCCCATGAGGAGGAGCGGGCTGCCGTCCTCCCCGCGCCGGATGCAGGCGTCCAGGCGGAAGGCACGGTAGACCCCGTCCCCGCAGTACAGGCGCCGGGCGAGGGACAGGGCCGACTCTGCTCCACGCCTGAGGGCCGCGTTCAGCTCCCGCGCCCGTCCGTGATCCTCTGGATGGCAGAGCTCGCACCACTGTTCGAGGCTTCGGGGCCGCGAGTCAGGGGTGAGGCGCAACGCGGCGAGGAGCGCCGGGGACATCTCCACGTCCCCGGCGGGGAACTGGACGAGCAGGGCGGCGAGCGGCCCAAGGCGCATGAAGTCCTCCCAGAGCGGCGTCATCGCAGGGCTCCAGTCGATGGTGCAAAAGGTCCGTTGATCAAGGTGAGCCTCATGGAGTGTCCCTCTTCACGTCGTGTCCCGCGCGGCGTCGCTGCAGACACGATAATTTTTCCCCAATCCTCCGCACCTTTTTGTCGGCGCGGAGGGAATGTGTTATCATTGAGTATAGCATTTGAGGACCGTGCTGACGGGCGTCTTGACGATCAAATTTGCGCGGGGCGCGGGTCGTTTTTCGCCGAAGCGGGACCTTCGAGGGTGGCCGGGGCGCTGGAGGACGTTTCATCGTGAGGGGGAGTTTGCCTTGCCGGCTGTAAAACTTCATTTTGAAACCATCAAGCCCCGTATTATTCGGGCGCGGGAGCTGTCCGAAACGCGGGAGCTCCTGGCGGACCTCCTCGTCATGCCGGACGCGCGGCTCCTTCAGATTTTTGGCGTTTCCCGCTGGCAACCGCGGGAGGTCCACGGCCTGAAGGATCGAATCTTTGCGGGCGTCGTGGGCGAGTTGGTCCGAAACGGCTGGAAGTGCGACTCGGCCGCCTTCGGGACGGGACGCCGCGACACGTTTTTGATGGAGATGGCCCGCCGCGGCTTTGCGCAGACGGTGGACTGCCTCCTGTCCATTGGAGCGGACGCGGATTACAATACGCGGGGTTATGGGGATTCCACGGCGCTGATGGCCGCCTGCGACCCGAACATCATGAGGAAGCTCCTGAATTACCGGGCGAACCCGATGGAGGTCAACGCCTCCAACGAAACGGACTTCACCTACAAGCTCCTCTCCGGCCTGACCGCCGGGGCGCGCTTCTACCTTTACAACACGGGGAAGATCCCGTTTCAGCCGTTGTTGGACAACTTCAGGGACTGCGTCCTGAGCCGCAGGACCGTGCCCTACAACCCCATGTTCCCCCTGTGCCTCGTGCCCGTGGTCCCGGAGGGCGTTCCCTACAGGAACATCGTGGACGAGAAGCTGGTGGACGCCATGTTTCGGAACCAGTACCTGCCGTTCTCCTCCAAGGCGCTTGCCTGCGAAATCGACTCGGGGCTCACCGTCTGGCACTACATTCGCACGAAGATGAAGGACGCGCGGGAGGCGTCGCCCGCGCTCCTGACGGCGTACCTGGCCTGCATGAGCAAGAAGTCGGCCTTTCAGACCCCGTCGGACTTCGCCTGCGTCGAGGATTACCTGGAAAAGCCCCTGCCCCGCGACCTCTCCGCTCAGGGAGTGATCTCAAAGTCCCTGTTCGTCCACATGCTCTTTTCCCTGGGGGGGCTATCCCAGATGGAGCTCCTGCGGTGGCTCCTCCTCCTGGGCAAGGTCAACCGGCGGATCGCCTTCTGGATGGATTTCTTCGGCGAGGAACCCTTCAGGGTCACGAACTCATCGAGGCTCATGGACAACCGAAGGGGGGACACCCACGTCCTGCACGAGTTGAGCGCCATGCAGTCGCTGCTCTCTCTGCGCGTCGGGGTGTCGGACAACTTTGGCGAGTTCCCCATCCCGGAGGGGCTCTCGGACCCTACGGCGGGCGGGGCGCAGCCGCTCGTTCGGGACTTCAGGCTCTAGATGCGGGGTCGGCCGCCCTCAAGTGGCGTGGCCTTACTTTAAAGCGGTAGCAGGAGGAAATCGGATGGCTCATCTTCTTTGGGGCGGCGCGGACTGCGTGGAGCTTGCGCGGAACTTCGGAACGCCCCTCTACGTCCTGGACGAGGCCGTGATCCGCGCCCGGTGCGCGGAGGTCCGGCGGGATTTTTTGTCGCGTTGGCCGGGGACCGGTGCCTGCTATGCCAGCAAGGCCTTCATCACTCGCGCCATGGCCCGCATCGTCGACCAGGAGGGTCTGGGCCTTGACGTCGTGTCGCTGGGGGAGCTCCGCACGGCCCTCTCCGCGGGCTTCCCGCCGGAGCGCATCGAGCTTCACGGCAACGCGAAAAGCGAGGAGGAGCTTCGAGTGGCTCTTGAGGCCGGCGTGGGACGGATCGTCGTGGATAGCCTGATGGAACTCGACGTTCTGGCGGACCTCGCGGAGGGGATGGGCCGGCGGGCGCGGGTTCTGCTGCGCGTTGCGCCGGGGGTTTCTGCCAACACGCACGCCTTCATCGACACGGGGCGGACGGGGAGCAAGTTCGGCCTGCCTCTGGAGGGGGACCTCCTCTCCGAGGCCGTTCGGCGGGGGATGACGCGGAGGGGACTGGACCTCCTGGGCCTGCACTTCCACGTGGGCTCGCAGCTCTTTGACCCGGACGCTCACCTGCGCTCCGTGGTCCGCGTCCTGGAGGCGGCGGAGGCGTTGAAGGCCAGGTTGGGCTTTGAGGTGCGCGAGCTGAACTTCGGGGGCGGCTACGGGGCACAGAGCAACCCCTCGAAGCTCCACGTCCCCATCGCTCTCTTCACCGATGCTATGATGGAGGCCGTGGAGCGGGAGTGCGCGGCCCGAGGGCTGGAACGCCCTGCCGCGTCCATCGAGGCGGGGCGCTGGATCGTTTCAGAGGCCGGGATCACCCTCTACCGCGTGGAGGTCGTCAAGGAACTGCCGGGCCTCACCTACGTGGCGGTGGACGGCGGCATGGCGGACAACCCGCGCCGTCCGCTCTATGGCGCGGTGTACGAGGCGGTTTCCGCGGAGCGGTCCGACGCGGCGGCGGACCGGGGCGGCAGCCGTATCTCCGTCGTTGGCAGGTGCTGCGAGTCCGGTGACGTGCTGATCGACGACGCACACCTGCCCCCCCTCAGGCGAGGGGAGGTGCTGGCGGTCTTCAACACGGGGGCCTACACCTTCTCCATGGCCAGCAACTACAACCGGCTCTGTCGCCCCGCCGTCGTCCTCGTCCGCGACGGACAGGCGGACCTCATCGTGCGGCGCCAGACGCCGGAAGACCTGCTGGAGGGGGACGAGATTCCGGACCGCCTTGCGTAGGGAGAGGTTGGGATTTTGCTTTTTTCGTAGTACAATTAGCACAGTCTATCTTTTACCGTTGGAGGGGTATTGAATTGCATCGTAATAAGTTCTGTGCGGTACTGTTTCTCTTTGCGTTTGTTGCAGGCGTCCTCGCCCCGGCGGAGCAGGCGTTGGCCTTCTGGAAGGGCTACACCAACCCTGAGGCCACTATCCTCTCTTATAACGCCAAGATGCCGAGGGCTATTTACTTCGCGACGGAGTCGGGACGGGACCTTACGAGCGATGGCCTCATCCTTGATACGAGAGCGAATCTCTTCGTCGACGTGGCGGACACCGATAGGGACGGCAGGATTGACGTGGGCGATTACAAAGAGGTAAGCTACAGGGCCAGGGTCCACGTCGTTGTGTCCATCGACATCTCTCCCGCGGACTTGGGGGCCGTTTCTGCGGATTTTCCTGGCCTGACCGAGAGCAGCTTGGACAGCTTCGCTGAACTGGAAACCTATCTTCCTGACCTCGCGAATAGGGTTAGGGACCTCTGGCGCACGAAGGCGGAAGAACTTGCGAGGGATTATCGCCAGGGGGCGTACACGTGGACTTCCACGATCGGCGGAGCCAACACGGATGCCATCAAAGTCACCCAGCCTGACGTCGGCATAGACCTGTCCGCCTACCCCCGCCGCCTGACGCCCCTCACCATCACGGCCACGCAGCAGGGGGGGGATGACAATTCCAAGTTCCCGGAGCAATACGCTACGCTGAGTTACAAACTGACCCATCGCCGCATCGGATCGGGGGGCATCTCGGACGATATCGTCGTGACGGGGATTGAGCCTGAAACCCCGCAGTTGAACGTTACGGTGCGCCCTCGCGACCAGGGCGGTAAGAACGGCGACAACGGTGGCGGAAGCTGCGATGCCTTGGGGCTTGGCACGGCGCTGCTGGCGCTCCCGGCCCTTGGCTTGGTGATCCGCAGAAAGCGCGGATAGCGGCGGCCTCCCTGCGGAGCGAACCGAACGGAAGCACATTAAGATGAATATGAGGAAGGCCCCCGGCGATGGTCGGGGGCCTTTCGCTCTTTCTCTGTTTGGGGGAGTCAGGCCTCTGCGGGCAGGTCACATGAAGAGGTAGCGAACGGCCAGCAGGAGTCCCACCACGGAAACCCCCAGCATGGCGAAGAAGAAGAGGTCGTCCAAGGCCACCATCCTTCGCTCCTTTTCGACGACGGCCCGCTTCGTCTTCAGCCGCAGGTCCTTCGTCAGCGTCAGCAGCCCCAGGATATCCGGGCTGATGCGCAGGTAGATGTAGGTCCTGTCCTCACGCCGGTCGATCTCCTCCACGGGAAAGGTGGGGGACTGGTTCGTGCTCTCCAGAAACTTCTGAACCAGGCCGGCCGTCCCTGCGTTGTTCTTGAGGGTGACCTCCACCACGTCGTTGGGGGCGAGCTCCGAGGCCGCCTTGCCCCAGACGGGGTCGATGACGGGCAGGCACTGAACGATCATCTCCTCGAAGGGGTTCTCAGCCCTCTCTCCATCGTCTCTGGCCTCGTCGGACTCGGCGGACGGGCTCCCCGTGGGGTCCAGCAGCCCCGCTTCCTCCAGGTCCTTCCGCGTCAGGAGCTCCACGTCGCTGGCCACGTTGAAGAAGTTGTGCGTGGCGCGCTCGAAGCCGTGGCGGATCTCGTTCTCGACGCGGAGCAGCGCCCGCTTGACGTCGAGGCGCCTCTCCTCAAAGAGCGCTGCGCGGTCGGCTTCCGGAAAGAGGTCCGGCAGGATGGCGTTGAGCTTTTCACCCCATATCGCGTCGTAGGGCCCCAGCTGCGAGAGGAGCCTCATGAAGGACCTCCAGGGCTCACTGGGCTTGAAGGTGATCTGGGTGTCCGCGCGCGTCAGCCACAGGGTCTGGTTGACGGTTTTCGTGCTGTGCCCGTCGTAGATCAGACAGAAGGCGCCGCAGAGGTCCCCGCGCTTGGGGGTGAAGAAGGTGTACTTCAACGCCAGGTAGTGGGGGGCGTTGTCCTCTTGTGCCTCGGCGGCAGACGGTTCGCCCCCCGCAGCCTGAGGGAGCGCGTCCTCCTCCGGACCGGGCGCGGCCTCTGCGGCCGGCGGCGTGTGCAACGGCGACGCCTCCGGCGTTTCCGCCGCCGCGGACTGTGGATGGGCCGCAGGGTCGTTTGACAGCATATCCGCCGACAATCGGATCAGCTCCTTTAACGGACGGAGTAGCTCTTGGCGCTCCAGGACTTCCCGCGCTTCATCTCGCCCGATATCAGCTCAAGGTAGCGGCCCAGACATTCGGGGCAGCGCTTCGACGAGTCGTTGGCCTCCGCCTCAAACTCCTTTTTGCATTCAAGACACCTGAACTTTGCCATCGAGAATCCCTCCTGACCTCGGTTAACATTGGGGGCGCCGCGCTTCAGGGCCTTCGTTCTCCGCCATGTTCGAGTGGTGCCCCTCTGCTGTAAACTGCCGTCTATAATCATAGGCAAAAGGCCGTCTTTGGTCAATGGCGTTTTTAGGGAAGCGCTGATTAAAACAAAAACACATACTTTGCCAAGGGAAAATATGCAAAACATCTATGGACAAAAATCTCCAGCGCTTCCCTAAAATTTTAAAATGGGGCTATGCCCCAATCCCCACGCGCTTCGCGCGGCCTGATGAAGTTTCAGACACTGAAGGGAGACGATACGGGTGACAGTTC
>NZ_CALHIQ010000103.1 GCF_938030725.1 uncultured Fretibacterium sp.
GAGTGACGGCCTCCGGAGCCGTAGGCCGGGCGTTCGAATCGCCCCAGGCGCGCCAATGTTCTCCACTGCAACCCATACCCAACACTCCCCCAGCCTCTTTCAAGCTGTTGTATGTCGTCACGAGCGACGGCCTTATCTCGTGATATCCCTTTTCCATAGTTGCGATTGGGAGGGTCCCTCCTTTTTCATGAAAGAGCTGCTGACCTTGGAGGGGCGGCCCTTTTTTGTGTTCCTCCGCTCATTATACAATGAAAAATAGGTATAATGAGCGGAGGAAAATCGCCCTTGTGTCCTCCTGCTCTGCTCTGAGCCAAGGTGACCATTGCAATCAGGGAGGCCATTGCGCGAGCCCAGAACGCTGTCGAATTTGAGGCGGCGATCTCGGCAGCCAAAGGGGGGGAGGGATAGGTATGATTCAAGCTGTGGCAGCAAAGAGGAAGAGCCTATATCGCCAACTCCAGAGCCTGACCGAGGAGGACTTGGACAGGGTGAGCCATTATGCAGCATTCTTGCAGTACCTAGAAACCCAGGAAGACGAGGAGGATATCGCATGGATTGAGGCCCACAAGGACGACCCGACGGTCCCCTTGGAGGACGTGCTAAAAGCCCTGGGGCTTGACTGATTAAAGACGTTTACCAAAACCTTTAGCGAAGTAGACCTTATTATGATCAGGGAAGGGATGAGGGATGGCTCAGCTCGTGCTGGAGTTGCCACAGGAGCTGCGGGAGCGTATTGAGGTCCGAAGTTGCGAGGTCAAACAGAAGCCGGAAAGGTTCGTGTTGATGGCCATCGAGCAGTACCTTGAGGACTTGGAGGACGCCGAGGAAGCGCAAAGGGTTGTGGCCGAGATCGATGCCGGAAGGATGGGTACTCGCCCCTGGGGTGAGGTGAGGGCACGCCTTGGCCTGGACGATTGAGCTTTCCGAGGAGGCGGAAGCCACACTTTGCAAGCTGGATAAGCCGATCCGGCAAAGGGTCGGAAGATTTATCGACCGTGTGGCGTCGCTCCCCAATCCTCGGATGCAAGGAGAGGCGTTGCAGGGGCCGCTTGCAGGTCTTTGGCGTTATCGTGTAGGGGACTATCGCCTGGTATGCCACCTGAGGGATGATACCCTTGTTGTCCTCGTCGTCTGGCTCGGCCACAGGAGAGAGGTCTACAGGTAGGCCAAGGAAGCGTAGGGGCAAGTTCTTTTTGTCCCAAGCCCCCCCGATAGTCCTCTGCCCCCTGGGGGATGCACGCGGAGAACCCGCCAGGGGGGTGCAGTAGTACCGGTAGCAGGCTGGCACCATTCCCGTTCAGTCGTTTCGCTCAATAAAGGACTGAACGAACGACCTCAGTTCTCCGACGCCAACTCGTTTCTCCGCAGACGTCACGATGGGGAGGTCAACGGAGTACAATCCCTTGGCGACGTACTGCCTGACCATGTCCTTCCACCATCCTCGCGCCAGCTTGTCCGCCTTCGTAAAGACCACCAGAATGTTCTTTCCACAACGGACGAGCCATTCCTGAAGCTCGAGGTCGTTGGCCAGGAGCCCATGCCTGAAGTCCACGAGGTGGCACACAAGGCGGAGGGCGGCCCGGCCCTCGACGTAGGCCGAAACCAGTCGGAGCCAGGCGTCCTTCTCAGCCTTGCTCCGCGAGGCATATCCGTACCCCGGCAGGTCCACGAGCCTGAAGGGACGCTCCTCCCCGACCCGATAAAAATTGATGCTGCGCGTCTTGCCGGGCGTGGCCCCGACGTGCGCCAGCCTGACGCCCAGAAACGCATTGATCAGGCTGGACTTGCCTACGTTGGATCGCCCGGCGATCACGACCTCCGGACACTCCTCCAAGGGCAGCTGCTGCGGGGTGAAGCACGTGGCCTCAAGCGAAACGCGCATTACTTCTCTAGGGCCCTTTCAAAGACCGACAGGACGTTCTCAACGTAGCTGAAGGTCATTCCCCTGGTGTACTCCTGAGGGACCTCCTCGACGTCGGCCCGGTTGGGAAGGGGAAGGAGGATGTGAGATACGCCGTGGCGGCGAGCGGCCAATATCTTCTCCCGGATCCCGCCGACGGGCAGGACCTTGCCGCGGAGGGATATCTCCCCCGTCATGGCGATGCCCTGTCGGACCCTGCGCCCGCTCACCGCGGAGAGGATCGCCGTCGCCATCGTGACGCCTGCGGACGGCCCGTCCTTGGGGACGGCGCCTTCCGGCACGTGCAGGTGGATGTCGAGGGCCTTCCAGTCCACGTCGTCCAGGTTGAGGGCCGCGCTCTCGGACCTCAGGTAGCTGACGGCGGCCTTGGCGGACTCCTGCATCACGTCGCCCAGCTGCCCCGTCAGAAGCAACTCCCCCTTCCCCTTCATGATCACGGCCTCGATGATCAGGACGTCCCCACCCGCCTCGGTCCAGGCAAGTCCCACGACGCTGCCCCTCTCCGGGGCGGTGGGAACCGCCAGGTCGTAGAGCTTGGGGGACCCCAGGTACTCCTTCAGGTCCGCCACCTTGACGGAGGCCGGCAGGGAGAGAGGAGTGCCCTTGTCCTCCCCCTCCACGACCTGCCGCGTGATCTTCCGCACGATCGTCGAGAGGCACCGCTCCAGCCCGCGGACCCCTGCCTCCTGGGTGTAGGAGCCGATGATCTTCTTCAGGGCGGGGACAGGGACCTTGATATCCATCCTCTTGAAGCCGTGTTCCTTCAGGCTGCGGGGCAGGAGGTATCGCGAGGCGATCTGCACCTTCTCCTCGGAGATGTAGCCCGGAAGGGAGATGAGCTCCATTCGGTCGAGCAGGGGTTTGGGGATGGAATGGGTGACGTTCGCCGTCGTGATGAAGAGGACCTCGCTGAGGTCGAAGGGGACCTCGAGGTAGTGGTCGGTAAAGTGCGAGTTTTGACGGGGATCCAGGACCTCCAAGAGGGCGGAGGCCGGGTCGCCGCGAAAGTCGTTGCCCAACTTGTCGATCTCGTCCAGGAGCATGACGGGGTTGCAGCTCCCCGCCCGGACAAGCGTCTGAACGATGCGTCCCGGCAGGGAGCCGATGTACGTCCTCCGGTGTCCGCGTATCTCCGCCTCGTCCCGAACGCCGCCCAGCGATACGTTGATGAACTTTCGGTTCAGCGCGTCGGCGATTGACCGGCCCAGGGAGGTCTTGCCGACTCCGGGAGGTCCCACGAAGCAGATGATCTGTCCCTTCATGTCCGCGCCCGCATGGCGACGCACGGCCAGGAACTCCAATATCCTGTCCTTCACCTTGCGCAGGCCGTAATGATCGCGGTCCAACACCTTCTCCGCCTGCGAGATGTTGGCGTTCTCCTCCATCCGCACCTCCCAGGGGAGGTCCAAGAGCCAATCCAGATAGCTTCGGATGACTGCTGCCTCCGGGGAGATAAAGGGCATCTTGCGGAGGCGGGAGAGCTCCTTCTGAGCCTTTGTCTTGGCCTCCTCGCTCATCTTGGACCCCTCGATCCTCTCCGTGTAGGCGCCCCACTCCTCCTCCTCGCTTTCGCCCTGCCCCAGCTCGTTCTGAATGACGCGCAGCTGTTCCCGAAGGTAGTACTCCTTCTGGTTCTTGTCCACAGCGGAGCGTACCCGCTCCTGAATGTCGCGCTCAAGCTCCAGGATGTCGTTCTCCTCGGTCAGGAGGCGCAGGAGGAACACGAAGGCCTCCCGCATGTCCTGGATCTCCAGCAGCGCCTGCCGGTCCTCCAGCTTGATGGAGATGTGGGAGCCGATCAGATTGATCAGCTGTTCCAGGTCGTCCAGGGCCGCAATGGAGGCCATAACCTCGCCCGGAATCCTGGGCTGAAGGGCGTTGTAGCGCTCAAAGCACTCCAGCACCCGCCGTCGCCAGGGCTCAAGGGCCTTGCGGTTCGCGTTCTTCCACGGGACCGGAGCAATGTGGGCGACGAACATCTCGTTGTCCAGCCGGTACTCCTCCGTCTGCATCCTGGCCGTCCCCTCGATCAGGAGCTTGGTCGTCCCGTCGGGCAGGCGGAGCATCTGCATGAGGCTGCACAGGGTCCCCACCTTATACAGGTCCGACGCTTCAGGGTCCTCCACGGCGTTGTTGGACTGAGCGACGACGAAGAGCTTCTTGTCCTGCAGGAAGGCGGACTCCACCGCCCGCAGAGAGCGGGGCCGTCCCACGAAGAGGGGCATGATGACCCCCGGAAAGACCACGGTGTCCCGCACGGGAAGCGTGGGGCAGTCCCTCGCCTCCACGTCGGCAGGGTCCTTCTCCCCTGTTATCAGAATCTTCGTCGGCACTTCAGGCGACCTCCCTGGCCTCGGCCAGGAGCCTTTCAAGAGACGTCTTGTGGTTCACGAAATCCTCCGTGATCACCAGTTTCTTAAAGTTCTTCTCCATGGAGGGGAGCTCGTAGAGGAGGTCCAGCATCAGGTTCTCCATGATGGCCCGAAGCCCGCGCGCGCCCGTCTTCTTCTGCACCGCGAGCTCCGCGATGCGCTTCAGGGCGTCCTGGGTGAACTCCAGGTCCACGCCCTCCATGGCGAGGATCTTCCTGTACTGCTTGACCAGCGCGTTACGCGGCTCCTGAAGGATGCGGACGAAGGCGGCGGTGTCCAGCTCCTCGAGGGCCACCAGCACGGGGATGCGCCCCACGAGCTCCGGGATGAAGCCGAAGGTTATCAGGTCCTCCGGCTGAATCTTGCTCAGGACGCTGTAGCGGTCGTCCGCGCTGCGCGCAGCCAACTCTCCGCCAAAGCCCAGGGAGCGCTGAAACTCGCGCCGTGCCACGATGTGTTCGATCCCCTCAAAGGCGCCGCCGCAGATGAAGAGGATGTTCTCCGTGTTCATCTGAATAAAGTCCTGGTGCGGGTGTTTGCGCCCGCCCTTGGGGGGGATGTTGGCGATGGTCCCCTCCAGTATCTTGAGCAGCGCCTGCTGAACGCCCTCGCCGGAAACGTCCCGCGTGATGGACACGGACTCGGACTTGCGCGCTATCTTGTCGATCTCGTCCAGGTAGATGATTCCCCGCTCTGCGGCCGGCAGGTCGTAGTCGGCGGCCTGGAGGAGGCGAAGCAGGATGTTCTCGACGTCCTCCCCCACATATCCCGCCTCCGTGAGCGTCGTGGCGTCCGCGATGGCAAAGGGCACGTTCAACCTGTGGGCCAGCGTCTGGGCGATCAGCGTCTTGCCCGACCCGGTGGGCCCGACCAGAAGGACGTTGCTCTTCTGGAGCTCGATGTCGGAGTTCTTCAGCTCAAGGTTGTTGCGGACCCTCTGATAGTGGTTGTAAACCGCGACGGAGACGACGCGCTTCGCCCTGGACTGCCCGATGACGTACTGGTCCAGGAACGCGTTGAGCTCGCGCGGCTTCACGGCCTCGAGCTCGGCAAGCGGCAGGGGGCCTTCCTGCGGGACCGCGATGCCCTTCGCGCCCTCCGTCCGGCCGCCCCCCTCCTCGGCCAGGATCATGTTGCAGAGCTCGACGCACTCGTCGCAGATCCATACCCCCGACCCGGCCATCAGGCGATGAACCTCATCCGGGGACTTCCCGCAGAACGAGCAATGAACGTCATTGGAACCGATATCGTTTCTTCTCATTTTCTTCAACTGTAAAAAAACCTCCGGGGAGCGTCCCCTGCGACAGACAGAGCGGGTGATCGCCCTCTGCCAAGCCATGCGGTCCTTGTAATTTGGGACCGCCAAGCGCCGTGAGCTCGCCTGCACTAGAGCGGCCTCGGCGCGCCGTTACCATGATCTTCATTTCAGAAACATGACAAAGGGGACGGAAAGGTCTCCTATCCCCTTAAGCGAACATCCCCACTTGTGCAGGCCCGTACAGGCGTCAGCGCGATTCGATGATGCGGTCGATCAGGCCGTAGTCCAGCGCTTCCTGAGCCGTCATGAAGTTGTCCCGGTCGGTGTCCTGAGCTACCTTCTCCACGTCCCGTCCCGTGTGTCGGGCCAGGATCGCGTTCATTCGCTTCCTGGTGTTCAGGATGTTGCGCGCGTGGATCTCGATGTCGCTCGCCTGTCCGCTCGTGCCGCCCAGGGGTTGATGGATCATGACCTCCGCGTTGGGGAGCGCCAGACGCTTCCCCTTGGCTCCTCCGGCCAGGAGGATGGCTGCCATGCTGGCGGCCATCCCGACGCAGATCGTCGACACCGGACTCTTGATGTACTGCATCGTGTCATAGATGGCCATCCCCGCTGTGACGCTCCCGCCAGGGCTGTTGATGTAGAGGTGGATGTCCTTATCCGGGTCCTCGCTCTCCAGGAACAGGAGCTGCGCGACGATGGAGTTCGCCACGTCGTCCATCACCTGGGTGCCCAGGAACACGATGCGGTCCTTGAGGAGCCGGCTGTAGATGTCGTAGCTGCGCTCGCCGCGCCCCGTCTGCTCGATAACGTAAGGGATGTAATAGGTGCTCATCGGAACCTCCTCACCGTTGATCCTGGGGCTGCTCTCCCTTGGGCTCCTCCTGTGGGGCGGAGAGCTCGTCGACTTCCTTGACCTTCGTCAGCGAGAGGACCTGCCTGCGCACCTTGTCGTAGTGTACCTCGTTCGTCAGCTGGTCCATCGCCTTCTCGTTCTTGTAGAAGTAGGCTGCCAGGGTGTTGCGGTCGATCCCATAGAGGGAGGCGCGCCGCTCTAGCTCCGCCTCCACGTCCTCCCGATCGACCTTGACGTCGTACTTCTTCGCCACGGCGTCCAGGATCAGGGTGTGGCGCACGATGTTCTCTGCCCTCGTGTCCAGGATCTTCAGGTAGTCCTGCTCCCAGTGGTCGTTCTTCGGCCCCAGGACCTGGTGCAGCTCCATGCCGTAGCGCTCCTTCGCCTCCTGTTCGTCCCTGCGGCGCAGCGCCGCGGCCTCCCGCCTGATCATGGTGGCCGGGACCTCCAGTTCGGAGCGCCGGACGAGTTCCTCCACCGCACGGAGGGCTGCGTCGTCGCCGTTCTCCCTCTCGAGGCTGGCCGCAAGGTCGCTCCGCATCTTGCTGCGGAACGCCTCCTCGGTGAGGACCTCCGTCTTGTCGCCGAACAGCTTTTTATAAAACTCCTCGCCAAGCTCCGGAAGGACGCGCTCCACCGCACTCTCCACGGTCATCGTGTAATGGATGCGCTTGCCCGCGACCTTTTTATCCTGATACTCGGGTTCAACGTCAAACTCCGTTTCGACGACGTCCCCCTTGGAATGTCCCAGAAGCGCCTCGCGGATTGCAGGGCGCACATTCTCGTCGGAGAGGTCGATCTCGTTCTTCCGCGGCGCGGTCTCCTCCGCGCCCTCCTCCAGGACCCGGACCCGAAAGGTGACGGTCACGACGTCGTTCGCCTCGGCAGGGCGCTCCACCGGGGTCAGGGTCGATCGGTCCCGGCGCAAACGGTCGATGAGCTTCTCCAGCATGTCGTCCGTGACGTTGGTCCTCACCCTTTCGACCTCGATGTCCCCGATCTCCGGCAGCTTGACCTCAGGCATCACCTCAAAGCTCAATTCGCAAGAGATGGGCTGGCCCTCACGGATCTCGCCCGCGTTCAGCAGGGAGGGCTGGTCGATCGTTTCCAAGTCGTAGTCCTCAAGGATCTGCGGCACCGCGTCTGAAAGGAGCTTCTCAAGGGTTTCATTGTAAAGTGCATCGCGCCCGACGCGCATCTCGATGACCTGACGGGGGGCGTGCCCCCGGCGGAATCCAGGGATGTTAAGATCGCGCGACAGCTCGTGCAGCGTCTTCTTGAGGGCGCCCGCGAACTCGTCCGCTTCAAAGTTTACCTTGATCTTGACGACGTTTTTATCCTGTCCCAGCAACTCTGTATTCATTCCTCAGGCTCCTTTCGACCTTGCAAACGCGCGTATTATACCATTAAAAACAGGCAAAAACGGTGAGCCCCGCGATCGCGCCATTTCTTTTTTGCCAACGCCGGCGCGCGCTCTGTAAGAGCCCCGTCTGTGCTAGAATGAAGGTTGTTGTGTTATCGGCGGCACGGTCGCCGCACTTTATTTTTTGGAGGAATTTTATCATGCCGATGCAGATAGGTCTTGACGAGTTGATCTCCATGCTGCTCGCCAGGGTGGACGGCCTGACGATGGACTCGGAAAACCAGAAGAGCCGCTTCAACATCATGTTCCGCATCCTGTACAGGAAGGGGCTCTTCGACGAGAACGACGTTCTGGACGCCGTTCGGGAGGAACACGGCATCCTCCACTCCCTCGGAATACTGAAGGAAATGCCGGACGAGAAGGCCCTGAAGGCCGTAGCGGACGGGCTGATGCTGTGGATCAAGGGGGACGTGGAGGCCATTAAAAAGTCCATCGAGGACTACGACAAGCGATTGAAAGAGGCCATGTCGCACCAGAAGTCGAAGATCGACGTCGCTCCGGCCGCCGTGCTGGACCAGCTGGATCGTCTGGGCGGCGGCGGCAGTCAGGGCGGCGGAAAGAAGCTCATCCTCTAGGGCGCCGCCAGGGTACCATGAGGCGTCTTTTGCTGGCGATGCTCCGCCTGTGGAACAGGGCGGCCAACAGCGGCCTGATCGTGGCGCTGCTGGACCTCCTGCTCCTCGCTCTCGCCTGCTACCTGGGGTACGCCATACGGCTCAGCCTCTTCATTCCCGCGCTCTACGCGAGGGACTGCATCGTCACGGCGATCGCCTTTCCGGCACTGGCGTCGGTCGTCTTCACGATCTTCGGCCAGTACAAAATTCTGTGGCCCCAAGCCAGCCTGGAGGACTACGTGCGCTTCAGCGAGCTCTACCTCCTCGCCGCCTTGCTCTTTATCCTCGTGAACGGCGTCTGGCGCCTTGTCCTCCTCCCGCGCACGTCCCTGGCTATCATGCTGTTCGCCGGAGTCCTCTTCAGCGGGGCACTCCGCGTGTCCTGGCGCCTCCACGCCCAGCCGGCGGCCAAGGAAGGAAAACGCCTGGAGGCTCTCATCGTCGGGGCCGGCGAGGCGGGCGCCCTTCTGGCCCGCGACCTCATGCGCAACGCCAGCAGCCTCGTTCCGAAAGCCTTCGTGGACGACGATCCTCAAAAGGTGGGCAAGCGGATCGCGGGGCTGCAGGTCGTCGGCGACACGTCGCGGCTGGCGGAGGTCGTCCGGGAGGAGGGGATCAGGGTCGTCCTGATCGCCATTCCTTCGGCGCACGGGCGAAAGATTCGCTCCCTCTACAAGCAGCTCGCTCCCCTTGGGGTGGAGGTCCGCCTCCTCCCCAGCCTGAGGGAGCTTGCGGGCGGCGCGGTATCCGTCACGAGGCTGCGCAGCGTCAAGCTCGAGGACCTGCTGGGGCGCGATCCCATCAGGATCGACCTGGACGAGGACTCGAACTACATCCGGGGCCGGCGCGTCCTGGTGACCGGGGCGGGCGGTTCCATCGGCAGCGAGATCGTTCGGCAGGTCATCCAGAACAAACCCGCGGAGCTCCTCGTCCTGGGACACGGGGAACAGTCCATCTACCTCCTGACCGAGTCCCTGAGCAAGGCGAAGCCGGACGTCCCCATACGCCCCATCATCGCGGACGTCGCGGACGAGATCGCCATGGGGGACGTCTTCGACCGTTACCAACCCCAACTGGTCTTCCACGCCGCTGCGCACAAGCACGTCCCCCTGATGGAGTTCTCCCCCAGGGAGGCGCTGCGCGTCAACGGGCTGGGAACGCGCACCCTGGCGCGCGCCGTCGGTGAACACGGCGCGGAGCGGATGGTGCTGATCTCCACGGACAAGGCCGTCAATCCATCGAGCGTCATGGGGGCCACGAAGCGGGTCGCCGAGCGGGCGCTGGAGCAGGAGCAGCAGAGCCACCCGGGGACGGCCTACATGGCCGTTCGCTTCGGAAACGTGCTGGGCAGCCGGGGGAGCGTGATCCCGAAGTTCGAGAGGCAGATCGCGGCTGGGGGTCCCGTCACGGTCACCGACCCGCAAATGAAGCGCTACTTCATGCTCATCCCGGAGGCCGTCAGCCTGGTGATCCAGGCCGGCGCCATGGGGAAGGGGGGCGAGCTCTTCGTCCTGGACATGGGGGAGCCCGTCGTCATCACGGAGATGGCCGAGCTGCTGATCCGCCTTTACGGGTACGAGCCCTACCGCGACATCCCCATCGTCTTCACCGGCGTTCGCCCCGGCGAGAAGCTGGAGGAGGAGCTCTTCTACGACCCGGGGTCCGTCCACCCGACCCGACACCCGAAGATTTTCACGAGCCCCCTGGGCGGGGCGATTGACAGCCGCTCCTTCAACGCCCTCCTCGACGAGGCCGTCCGCCGTCCGCAGGAGGCGCTGACGCTGCTCCATCGCCTGGTCCCGGAGTACGCGGAGTGGGAGGGGTCCTGACGGTCCCCTCCCACCCTTCAGAACGCACAGTTTTCCCCTCAGGCGTCCGCCTTCCCTTTGATCAGGGCCAGTTTCATCCCGCGGCTCATCCGTTTGATCTCGCCCTCGCGCCTCATCGCGTCCGAGCGCGACGCGCACTCCTCCTGATAGACGAGCTCAAGGGGCAGGTGCGAGCGCGTGTACCGCCCTCCCTGCCCCGCGCGGTGGCGGCTCAGGCGGCGTACGATGTCCACGGTCCAGCCCGTGTAGAGCGATCCGTCGCCGCAGCGCAGCACGTAGACGTAGAAGCCCACGGGGCTAGCCCAGGGAGGGGGGCAGGACCGATGCCGTCCCCATCCTCCACTCCTCCATCAGGTGCGTCGCCAGGATGTTGAGCCCGATGAGGATGAGCAGGACTCCGCCCAGGAGCTCCATCTTCCGGCCGAAGCCCGCCCCGGCCGTGCGGCCCAGCCAGGTCCCCGCAGCACATGCCCCCGCCGTGACCCCACCGGCGACGAGGGCGAGGGGCATGACGGGCAGTCGCGTGAGGCCAAACCCCGCCCCGACGGCCAGGGCGTCGATCGACGTGGCCAGCGCGACCGCGAGCAGCAGCCTGAGGGATTGAGTGACGTCGCGGCACTCCTCCTCCCCGCGAAGGAAGTCGCACACCATGCCCCCTCCGACGAAGGCCAGGAGCCCGAAGGCCAGCCAATGATCCCAGAAGGAGAACCACCTTGCGGAGGCCATGCCAAGCTTCCACCCCAAAAGCGGCATGAGAAACTGAAACGCCCCGCAGGCCAGTCCGAGGCGGGCGCCAGGGCGCCAGGGGTTGCCCGCGGTGCAGGCCCCGACACAGACGGACAGGGCGAAGGCGTCCATCGCAAGAGAGCACCCCGATACGACGGCGGCCCAGCTCATCGAGTCCTCATCATCCGGCAGACGGCGAACATGATCGGCCTCACGCATCCGGGCGCTATCGGCTCCGGGTGTCCTCCTCCGCGTTCAGGAGCATCCGGCTACCGTCGATGAGGTACTCCATTCCGGACCATACCGTCAGGATCATGGCAACCCACATGAGGGCCATTCCTCCCGGCAGCTTCAGGATCAGCATGGCGAGGGCGACGATCTGAAAGACCGTCTTCAGCTTGCCGCCCTTCGAGGCGGCGATGACGACGCCCTCCGCCGCAGCCACCAGGCGCAGCCCGGTCACGACGAACTCGCGCGTAATGATGACCAGCACGATCCATCCGGGGATGCGCTGGAGCTCCACGAGGGCGATCATCGCTGCGATGACCAGCACCTTATCCGCCAGGGGATCGATGAACTTCCCCAGCGTCGTGATCAGGTGGTGCTTGCGCGCGATGTAGCCGTCCATGGAATCCGTGATGGCCGCGATGATGAACACTACGGCCGCCAGGAGGTCTCCCAGCGTCAGGGGCTCGGCGCCGTCGAGGGAGAGGAACGGGATGGGAGTGCTGATCCTCAGGGAGAGAAACAGCAGGACAAGGGGGGCCAGGAACACGCGCACAAGGCTCAGGGTGTTCGGTACGTTCAATATTTTCGAGCTCAAAACAACTCCACCTCCAGGGCGTCTGCCCCATCAGCATGACGGGAAATGAGCGATAGACGATGTGCCATAAGCTTTCACGCTCATGATTATAGCTCAAAACTCGTTAAGGAAGCGCTGATTAATCTTCAAAAGTTGTTGAAAGCAATCAAGGAGCATCAA
>NZ_CALHIQ010000104.1 GCF_938030725.1 uncultured Fretibacterium sp.
GTCCGGGGCGGGCTTGTGAGTTTTCGCAGGTTCGCCCTCATTTCCTTCCGTCGCATTGCTTGGCGCGGCCCGCTTCAAGCCCCGTCCTCTGAAGGAGGCTGCGGGCATGTGTAGCAGACCGATGCCTCGAGGTTCGAGTGGTTTGGCAAGGACAAGGGATTGGACATCCCCGGCATTCTCCGCAAGAACGGCATCGTCTGGCCAGTCCGCTCAAACCTTTGCTATAATGGCGTCAAGGCTGGGGGGAGGCGATGAGGACGAGCGACAAAAGCGCGGCGCATGAGGCGCGAAATGACATGAACGAAACCGGGGAGGGCTCAACGCTCTTTTATTCCCCCTCCCACAGGTCCAGGGAGCAGATCGATCTGGACGTGAGCCAGGGGCGGGTCTACCCACTGGCGGACGTCCTCTTCAAATTCCTCTTCGGCAGGCCGGAGAGAGCAGAGCTTTTCCTCGACCTGCTGAATGCCCTGATGTTCCCCAATGGAGAGCGGGCCTTTACACAGGTCGCCTTCATCGACCGGGAGTTTTCGCCCGTTCGGGCTTCGGGGAGGGGGAGCCGCCTGGACATCGCCGCCCGGCTTGACGGAGAGTTGGTCAAACTGGAGGTCCAAATCCGTCGTGAACCGGGCTATCTGAAACGGACCCTGTATTACTGGTCTTTGCTCTACTCGACGTCCCTGGAGCGTCGGGGGAAGTACCTCGACACGGTGCGCACGATCTCCCTGAACCTGCTGGACTTCGAGCTGCTCCCGGAGGAGCGGGAGTGCCGCAACAGCTACTCCATCCGCAACGACGCGAGCGGAAGGCCTCTCTGCGACGACCTTCAGATCGTTTATTTTGAACTGCCGAAGGACCGCAGGGAACGGAAGGTGGGCCGACGCCCGCGGAACAGGCTGGAGCGCTGGCTGTGTTACCTGGACGGAATGCGAGGTGACGAGATGGAACGGATAGCGGCAATGGAGCCTGGGATCGGCACGGCGCTGGATTTGGAGCGCGAATTTTTCCAGGACCGGGATCAGCGTCTGGCGTACATCGTGAACCTGATGGAGTTCTGGGACGAGGAGGACATCTCGGGCCGGCGCGAGGAGGCCGCATTGGCCAGGGGCAGGGCCGAGGGAGAGGCTAAAGGTAAGGCCGAGGGCGAGGCTAAGGGCAGGGCCGAGGGTGAGGCTAAGGGCAGGGCCGAGGGTGAGGCTAAAGGTAAGGCCGAGGGTGAGGCTAAAGCTAGAGCCGACACGGCACGAAACCTGCTGCGGATGGGACTTGAGCTCTCTCAAATCTCGGAGGCAACCGGCCTGTCCCTGGACGAAATCGAGGCGCTGCGAGGACGATGAGAACGAGCGACAAAAACGGCACGGCGTTGGATTTGGAGCGCGAATTTTTCCAGGACCGGGATCAGCGCCTGGCGTACATTGTGAACCTGATGGAGTTCTGGGACGAGGAGGACATCTCGGGCCGACGCGAGGAGGCCGCATTGGCTAGGGGCAGGGCGGAAGGCGAGGCTAAGGGTAAGGCCGAGGGTGAGGCTAAGGGTAGAGCCGAGGGCAGGGCCGATACTGCGCGGCGGATGCTGGCGCACGGCCTGCCGCTTGAGGAGATTGCAGAGTATACGGATTTATCCCTGGACGAAATCGAGGCGCTGCGAGGGCGGTTGACTTAAGGCTTCCTCTGGATACGAAGGGCGCGCGGCCCCCCGAACACGGGGACCGCGCGCCTTTTCAGTACGTTTTTCCTGCTCTGGTATTCAAGGGCAGGGCAGCAACCGGCCCGGTATAGTCCTCATGGCCTCGGACTGGGAAAACGGCTGAGCAAAAGGGCCCCGCTTGTGAGCGGGGCCCTTTCTAGCTTACTTCAGTTAAGGCAGAGGGAACGGATTCTTCAAAACGTAGGGTTTATCCTGATCCCAATTTCCTCCCCGATTCAGGGGCTTCATAACCTCCTCGACCTTGGTTCCCCAAGGCAGCCTGGTGCTCAGCGGCAGCCCCTTGGCGACGTCGATGAAGTAGATCTTGGCGTCAAATTTTGTATCCGCCCAGATACGCAGGCCGAAGTGCTTTCCTATGGCATCTCCAGAGTACTGCTGCTTCACCCGGTTCCTGATTTTCGTGTTCTCAAGCACCGCCGGCTCATACATGGTGTCGCCCTGGACAAAACCGTTACCCGTGACGTGGTTGTAAAACGTGTTGTAGGGGAGTCCCCAGTTCAGCCCTTTGCCTCCTTCGATGCCGAACCACATCTCCTTCGACCGACCCGTGTCCTCAGGGAAGTCCCATTTTCTCTTGCCCAAGGATTTTCTGGGCTTGTCGTAGATGCGGACGCGGAAGAACATGCGCTCGGGTACCGTCTCAGTGCCCCTTTTGCTCGTCTGCGTGATGATGTTGATCTCCGTCATGAACCGCTGATCCCGCATCGAGTGGATGTCGTCCCCTGCTTCGTTGAGGGCGAAGCTGTTCTGATAGTTCCTCTTGTCGACGGGGTCGTAGACCTTGCCTGCCCCTTTATAAGCGATGTCGCGCCAGAGGTAATACCTCAGTCGATGCCGCCAGGCATCTCCCCAGTTCCCAATGTCGGCGAAATTTTTCACCGTGGCATCGTTCTTTTCCTTCCAACGATGTACCTTATCGACGCCATAAGCAACGCCTCCATCATGCTGGTCGCCATCGAGCCTTCTGATGACCACCCCCTGGGTCTTGACTGGCCTCTCTCCCCTCCCCGACTCCATCGCGTCAAGGTTCGTGAAGGTCTTGCCGAGGGATTTGTTGTAGAAATAAGGAACGTAGTCCGCAATCTGCTGATAAACAAAGCTCATGAACTCCACGCCTGGGTCGAACTGGAGCATGTACCCGTAGTGGAAGTGGTCCGTCGGCGCTTTATCCGACGCCGGCCTGATCTTCCGCGTGTTGCCGTTCAGGAACGCGGCCCATCCCTTTGTCGGCTGGCGATTAGAAGTGCTGCTGCTGCCCTCGGGCGTCTCGACGATGGCATCCACCCAGAGGGTATAGTTCTCCAGGCAGAACTCGGGGTCTCGCGTGCCGTCCTGGAGCCTGCGGAAGTACTTCTCATCCAGCTCCTTCGTGAGGAATCCGCGACCGCTGTCTCCCTCTCCGCTGAGTTTGAGATACGGTTCTTGCGTCGTGGGATCGAAAACCCCAAACTTCATGTCCTGCTTTTGTCCCGGGAGAAGGTATTCGCCCTCATAGTGCGTTTCTTGGCCCGTCTTCGGGTCCTTGACCACTTGTTTATTGATATCCCTTTGCAACTCTGCGATCAGGTCCCTCCAGAACACGCTGCTCTGACCGGTCGCGATAAGATAACTCTTGCTTTGGAACCACAGGCCGGATCCCTTCTGACGGACCGCAAGGGCGATGTGCTTCCCCTTCATCTTGTCCGTCAGCTCCAGCAGATAGGGCGGGGTGGTGTGCGCCGTCGTTCCGGTGGGAGGCGAAACGGCGAGGT
>NZ_CALHIQ010000105.1 GCF_938030725.1 uncultured Fretibacterium sp.
GGCTTCGCGGCAGCGGTTGCCTCAGGAGCCTCCGGCAGGGGGTTCTTCCTTGGGCGTCCACGCTTGCGGCGCGGGGGCTCTACCGCGGTCGTGTCCGGGCCAGGTTCCGCCGTAACAGCAGGTGCCGCGGCAGCGGGCGCCTCAGGTGTCGGGCCCTCCGACAGGGGGTTCTTCCTTGGGCGTCCGCGCTTGCGGCGTGGGGGCTCTGCCGCGGTCGTGTCCGGACTCGGCTCTACTGTAGTTGCAGATTCCGCGGTAGCGTGCGCCTCAGGCGTCGGGGCCTCCGGTAGGGGATTCTTCCTTGGACGTCCGCGCTTGCGGCGCAGGGGTGTGGAGGACGCCGGCGCCATCTCTTCGAGCGGTTGGTTCGTCTTCTCCCGGGCGTTTTTTTCGTTCATTGTGCGATCCCTCCATCACCGTGCCGGCAAGTGCAAAGCCGTTCATGCCCGCCTGGCACTCATCGGCTGCGAACGGAAGCGAATTTTCCGCATGCTCCCATCATCCTATTATAACGGTTTTGCGCACTTTTTTCGCAAATTCTCTTTATTGCGGGGGACGCTGCCTGCGGGGTCTAAATTGTGATGTACAAGACGGCCGCGCGAAGTGGATCGCGCGGCCGTCCTGCATGGAACAGATTGAAATTTGGGTCCGTCAATAGATGGCACAGAGCGTGCCGTCGCCGCTTCCGAGGTAGAGGACGCCTCCGTCGAAGGCCGGCGTGCCGTTGATGCCTTCGCCGGTCGTGAAGGTGGCTCGCTCTGCGCCGGAGGATGCGTTCAGGACGTGGAGGACGCCATCATCGCCTCCGGCGAAGATCAGGCCCTCAGCGAGGACGGGACGCGCCGCGACGTTGCCGCCGTTCGTTTCGAACTGCCACAGGATGGCTCCGTTCTCCTCGCTCAACGCGACGATCTTGCCGTTGGCCGTCCCCACGAAGACGCGCCCTCCACCGACGGTTGGGGGGGTGGTGATGGGCTCGCCGACGTTCGGTTTGCTGTTCTTCCAGAGGGGGATGACGCCCTTGAGCCGAACGCGCTGCACGGTGCCGTCCCAGCTGGAGTAGAACACGGACCCGTCGCTCATGGCTGGGGTGTTGATAGCGCCGCCCGCGCCGCCGCCCCAGATGCGTTTGCCCGTCTTGGGGTTGATGGCGCTGAACCTGCCGTTCTGCTCGCCAAGAAGGACGAGCCCGGCGTCAAAGGCCGGAGCGTTGCGCAGTTCCTGGTCGGCCGTGTAGGTCCAGACGAGGCGGCCGTTGGATGCGCTGATGGCGTAGAGTTTGCCATCTCCCTTTGCCAGGTACACCTTGCCGTCACCGACGGCCGTGCCGTCCGCAAGGGTTTCGGCGGCGTATCCTTCCTCCGGTGGAAGGTACTGCCACACGACCGTGCCGGTCGAAAGGGCGAGGCACGTGACGGCTCCGTTGCCCTGTGCGAAGATCACCTTGTCTCCCATGATGGATGGGGTCCCGACGACGGTATTCGTCCCGGTGTAGACCCAGACGGGCACTCCCGAGGCCTTTTGAACGGCGTAGAGCTTCCCCAGGCGGTCCCCTACGATGACCAGATTGCCCGCCACGGCCACGCCGCTCGAGATGCCGTCGTCCGTCCGGAAGGTCCAGCCCACCTCGCCACGCCAGGCGGCGGCGGGGCTTGCCGGAAGCGCGGCGAGAAGCGCCAGGGCCACTGCGAAAAGAACGCGATTTACCTTCATAACAATTCCTCCTCTGCACCTTGAATTGCACGTCTCGCTCCCTGCGGGCCTCACTGCGCCTCGCGCGTCCGGGACGTGCCCAAACGAAAATTCCCATAGCGATACAATACTTTAATATTAAACCGTAAAGGGCGGTTTTTCGACACAGCCTCCTTGCTGAATTTTTGCGCTTGAAGGGCGCAAAAAAGCGGGACTCCCATCGGGAGCCCCGCCGAAATCTGCGTCCGTCGTTTGCTTCAGGCGATGGTCACGTCCTTGCAGAGGTAGACGTCCTGCACCGCGTGGATGATCTCGACGCCCTCCTTCATGGGGCGTTGGAACGCCTTGCGGCCGAGGATCAGCCCCATGCCTCCGGCGCGCTTGTTGACGACCGCCGTGCGCACCGCCTGCGCCAGGTCGGACTCGCCGCCCGATGCGCCGCCCGAGTTGATCAGGCCCGCGCGGCCTGCGTAGCAGTTCAGCACCTGGTAGCGGGTGAGGTCGATGGGGTTGTCCGTCGTCAGCTTGTCGTAGACGAACTTCGAGGTCTTGCCGAAGTTCAGGGCGGTGTAGCCGCCGTTGTTTTCCGCCTGCTTCTGCTTGACGATGTCCGCCTCGATGGTCACGCCGAGGTGGTTGGCCTGGCCCGTCAGGTCCGCGGAAACGTGGTAGTCCGTCGTCTTGCCGTCGACTTTCACCTTGAAGGCGGAGTTGCGGAGGTAGCACCACAACACCGTCGCCATGCCCAGCTGGTGGGCGTGGTGGAAGGCCTTTGCGATCTCCTGGATCTGGCGCGTGGACTCGTCACTGCCGTAGTAGATCGTCGCGCCGACGGCGACCGCG
>NZ_CALHIQ010000106.1 GCF_938030725.1 uncultured Fretibacterium sp.
TCGCCTGAGCAGGTCGCCGACTTCACTGGGCTGTCCCTTGA
This sequence comes from uncultured Fretibacterium sp., assembly GCF_938030725.1. Classification (GTDB taxonomy): domain Bacteria; phylum Synergistota; class Synergistia; order Synergistales; family Aminobacteriaceae; genus Fretibacterium. Next base: position 42 of record NZ_CALHIQ010000106.1, read on the forward strand.
CGAGGTCGAGGCGCTGAGGACCGGGGCCGGAAACTGAACGTTTGACTTCAGAAACAACCCCTCCGGTCCTTCGGACCACCTCCCCTTTCAGGAGAGGCAATCCACATTAGACGCGATTTGGTATGAATGCGCTCAGTACAGCCCCGGGTAGAGGGGCTTCGACGCACAGAGCTCCGAGATCTCCGCACGGACCTTCTTGATCTCCGCCTCGTCTGCGATGTGGGTCACGACGCGGTCGATCCAGTCTGCGATCCGGTCCATCTCCTCCGCTCCGAAGCCGCGGGTCGTCGCCGCAGCCGTTCCGATGCGGACGCCGCTCGTCACGAAGGGGCTCAGCGTTTCAAAGGGGATCGTGTTCTTGTTCACCGTGATGCCGGCGCGGTCCAGCGCGATCTGGACGTCCTTGCCCGTCACGCCCTTGCTCGTCAGGTCTACCAGGATCAGGTGGTTGTCCGTTCCGCCGGACACGAGGCGGAACCCGCGCTCCATGACCTTCTCCGCCAGGCGCTTGCAGTTCGCCACGACCTGATGCTGATAGTCCTTGAACTCCGGCTTCAGCGCTTCGGCAAAGGCCACCGCCTTCGCTGCGATGATGTGCATCAGAGGGCCGCCCTGCATCCCAGGGAAGATGGCGGAGTCCACCTTCTTGGCGAAGCACTCCCGGCACAGGATCATGCCGCCGCGGGGCCCCCGCAGCGTCTTGTGCGTCGTCGTCGTGACGAAGTCGCAGTAGGGCACCGGGTTGGGATGGGCGCCCGCCGCCACCAGCCCCGCGATGTGGGCGATGTCGAACATCACGAGGGCCCCCGTTTCGTCCGCGATCTCCCGGAACTTCGAGGCGTCGATGACGCGCGGGTAGGCGCTGGCCCCGCAGACGATCAGCTTGGGGTGGTGCTTCTTCGCGAGCTCCCGGACCTGGTCGAAATCGATGGTCTCCGTGTCCTTTCGAACGCCGTAAGGAATGACGTTGTAGAGCTTGCCGGAGAAGTTGACGGGGGAGCCGTGGGTGAGGTGCCCGCCGTCCGTCAGGTTCATGGCCAGGATCGTGTCCCCCGGCTCGAGGCAGGCGAAGTAGGCGGCCATGTTGGCCTGGCTTCCGGCGTGGGGCTGAACGTTGACGTGATCGCCCCCGAAGAGCTTCTTCGCGCGATCGCGCGCCAGGTCCTCCGCCTTGTCCACGACCTCGCAGCCGCCGTAATACCGGTGCGCCGGGTAGCCCTCGGCGTACTTGTTCGTGAGCACGGAGCCCATGGCCGCCATCACCGCGCGGGAGGTGAAGTTCTCCGATGCGATGAGCTCGATCTGATCGTTCTGCCGGCGATACTCCTCCACGATGATGTCCGCGATCTCCGGGTCCACGTCGCGCAGGTATCGATCCGCGTCCTTGTCCATCTCTTCCGTTCCCCTTTCGTCTTGGACGGCAGAATCCGCCGGGGCTCCGCAGCGCGGGAACGCCACGACATCCGCCGCCATGAAAAAAGCTGTTGAATACCTTCTGTTTTCAGTATACCTTAAAAGGGTAGAAATTGAGGACTGACGGGGCTTCCTAAGGGCGGAATATATCTTTTTTCGAGGATGTGGACTTTTCCGTTGCCAGCAAGTATAATGAATCAGTTTCGGAGGTGAGATTCGTCTGGTGACGGGCCCGGGCTTCAAACCCGGTGAGGGGCGGTTCTCGCCGTCTCTGGTGGGTTCGATCCCCACACGCCTCCGCCACTTTTTCGGACGACGCTCGACGAAGGAAACGCCACCACCCAACGCTTTCACGTTCGCTGACCTCCTGCCGACACGATCGGGGAGTTTTTTACGCCGCCCTGACGCGTCGCTCGAGTCCTGCGCTTCGAAAAGCCCCACGCAGCGAAGGGGCGAAAAAAACCACCCTTGCCCTGCCTGGGCGATGAAATATATAATGAAGTGCATTGCTTCACCATCATAATATTTAAGGAAGGCGTTTAACGAATGAGAAAGACGATGTTCTCCCTGTCCCTGCCGCTTCTTGCCGCGGCGATATTTCTCCTGACGCAGGCGGTCCCTGCGGAGTGCCTGACGGCCGAGGACGTTAAAAGCTACGTCGATGCGGCCAAGGCCCTGAACCTGAACGGGGACAACCTGAAGATCGGATCGGAGTCGGCCGAGGAGATACTGAAGGACGACCACTTTATGGCGCTGCTCCGCGGCAGGCTCCGCATCGCCCGTCTGCTCAGGGCCGCCAGCGATGCGGAAGGGGGAGAGGGAACTTACGCCCTGCACGTAGAGGCCGGTCCCATCGTCGCCTTTCTGTGCCAGGGGGGAGTCCCAACGCTGGACAGGCTCGTCCAGGGCGCCGTGGAGCAGGTCGTCAAGCCGCTCCAACTCGAGGCGACCCTCAAGGAGCTGCCCCGCTACTACGAGGCCATCGTGGGCACGGAGGGATGGCAGAAGAAGTTCAGCAAAATAATGGGCGAGGGGGAGTATCCTTCCATTCAGAGAGGAAAGATCTTCCACATCGCGGGCTTCCCGGAGATCGGGGACAAGCCCTACTACACGGCGGCCATGGAGATCGAGCTGAAGGACGATACGATGTACCTTTCCGAGTGGGATGCGTCCGCAGAGGGCTGGCTCTACTCCTTCTGGATGCGCCGCTGGCGGGAGGGGACCATGGAGACCGCCAAGATCGCCGTCGACCTGCTGAACAAGGCGCTGGGACAGTAACAAAAAAGTTTGGAGCGTTGCTCCGAGAACGTCAGGAGGGCCCCCTGGGGCCCTCCGTTTTTTTTATGCCGTCAGCTGTTTTTCAGGTGTCGCTGATAGGCGTCCTCCAGCTTTTTGACCTCCGCAACGATCTTGAGTGCCAGCCGCCGGTTGCCGGCGCTGTAGCGCAGAAGTCCGCCCTGCAGGTCCGCAGAGGCCGCACAGCAGCGGGAGAAGATCTCCGTGCCCACCAGGACGTTGTACTTCGGGTCGAACATGTCCTTCGCCTGCGTGATGTGGGGGTACTTCTTCGTGATGGTGCGCTTGTGGACGCGCCACCGCACCTGCATCAGGCCGTAGTCCCCGCCGCGGGAAAGGGCGTCGTGCCGCGCGCTGGACTCGTTGACGATCATGGCCGCGATGACGAAGGGGTCCTGCTGGAACTGCTGCCCCGCCTCGACGATGAACTCCGCGTAAAGCCGCGCCTTCTGCGGCGACAGCTTCTTGTTGTAGCGAAAGAGAAGGGCCTTGATGCTCTTCAACTCCGCCTCACGGTCCCGCTGGCCTGCAACGGCCTTCTTTGGGGCCTTTCCCTTGTTGCGGGTTGCCGTGACGGTCACGGGTTCCTTGGGAAGGATGTTGGCCGTAATCAGCGGCTCCGAGTGTCCGAACAGGCGCTCGACCTCCTCGTCGCTCGCTTCCGCTGCCCACGGAAGGGCGAAGAACCCCGTCGCCAACAGACACAAAATTGCGCTGCGACCGCGCGCAGCATTCCTAAAATTCACTGGGCGTCCCCCCTGGAAAGATTTTGGGGTCCTGCCTGACTGGATGACGGACGAGAAAGAGAACGCCGTTTCCACAAACGCTCAAGCCCGCAGACCAACAGACGCCAGACAGCACATCACAGCTTCTTTACCTGAATGTAAACGCATCCTCTCTTAAAGGGCGCAGGCGATCCTCTCGCCCCTACTGCCCCATTTCGCCAAAGAAGCCCTAGACGCTAAAACCCCGCATAGAAAAATTACGGTAGAGATATTAACACAGGAGTCAAGGCTGAAAATCCGAAAAAAAAGGGAAAAGGAACCGTCCTTTTCCCTTAGATTTTTCCCTTGGACACAGGCCCCGCAAAGGTTGAGGTCGTTCTCGCCTATCGTTTCTTCTTTGACTCCGTTTTCTTTTGGGACTTCGCTTCCGCTGGAGACTTCTCAGACGCTTCCCCGTTCTGACGGCGCTCCCCGCGCAGGCCCACCAGCCCGACCTCGCCCGCCACTTCAGTGCCCTTGCCGTAGCGGGCGACGGCCTCCTTCCAGGCTCCGTCCTCGTTGGGGGCGTAGTCCCCGATGGCCCTGCGCATGGCGACCAGCGCCACGTACATGCTCTTCACGGCGTCCAGGTACTCCGTCCGCACGGTACGGTAGGCCGTCTGGGCGTTGATGAGGTCGATCTGGGCGCCCATGCCCTCCGCGTACATCAGCTCCGTGATGCGCAGCTCCTCCTCGGATCGGGCCATCTGGCGCTTCTTGTCCGCCTCGAGCGCCTCGGCGTTCTTCCAGTTGTTCATCGCCACGGCGATGTCCTGCCGGGTTTCCTCCTTCAGGGAGTCCAGGGCCGCCTCCGCGGACTGCACCATGCGGTCCGCGTTCAGGACGCCGTACTTCGTCTGGTGCCCGTCGAAGATCGGGACGTTCAGGGAGAGCCCCGCCTGTGCCTCGTGGCTCTGGGGCGTGGCGGATATGTCGGGGTCGGCCCAGGCCGTCCACTGGAGGCTGACGTCCAACGTCGGAGAGAGCCCGCGGGCCGTCAGCTTCTTCACCACCTTCGCCCGATCCAGCGTCAGCTGCGCCGCCCGCATGTCCGGACGGTTCTTCAGCGCCTCGTCGTAGCTCAGCGTCATGTCGAAGGCCGGGACGTGCAGGGGCTCGTTCCGCGGCTCCACGTCCAGCCCTCCGGCCAGGTAGGAGAGGTTGGCCAGCAGGTTGTTGTAGCTCGTCTCCGCGCGCTTCACCAGCGTCTCCGCCTCCACCACCTGAGCGTCACTGCGCACCACGTCCAGCTTCGGGACCAACTGCTGACGGTACTTCTCCAGCGTCACACGATGGTTCTCCGCCCGCTGGCGCAGGATCTCCCGCTGAAGCCGCACGTTCTCGCGGGCCAGGACCGCCGACCACCATGTCTGCTCCGCCGTGGCCACGAGGGCGTTCACGTTCGCGTCGAACTGCGCCCGTGCGATCTCGTAGCCCAGGACGTTCTGGCGTTCGTCCAGCGAGTACTTCCCCGACAGGTCGATGCGGTGCGTCAGGGCGAGGCCCGCACTGCCCATGGTGTAGTTGTCCTCGCCGTTCATCTCGGAGAGCCAGGCCCCCTTCGCGTTGAGGCCCAGGCTGGGGCGCTGCGCGCCCATGGCCGCCAGCACGGCGTAGTAGTTCGCCTCGACGGCCTTGACGCCGGACCGCAGGGCGTGGTTGTTCAGCAGGATCTCCTTCAGGTAATCCGGAAAGCTCATCTGCACCAGCGCGGCGGCCTCGCTGGCCAGGACGCCGGTCAGGCACAGGGAAAACAGGAACAACTTGAGAATACGCTTCAACGCGACCACCTCGGTGTCATCATTCGTCAAGGGCCATCGGCTCAGGCTCCCTGAGAGCCCGCAGACGGGAAATCGCCGCAGCATCCAATGTTGACGCAAATATTTATCAATATATTCTATACCCGTGCCGCATCCGCGTCAATTTTCAAGGGGCCGGAGGCGGAGCCCCTCGTTTCTCCCCCTTTGGCTTTTGGTATAATCGTTTCGTTCCGATCAATTCCATTCAGGCGGCTTGGGACGCGGTTGGCCCGTAGCTCCGCCAGGGAGGAGATGATTCTGAGTGGAAACGACGACGGTACGCTCTACCCCCAACCCAGAGGCTCACCCCCCTCACCCTGCCCTCGACATTCCAGACGCCATCGCAAAGGAGCTGAAGCTCAGCCGAGCTCAGGTCAAGGCTGTGCTGACCCTCTTCGACGACGGCTGCACCGTCCCCTTCATCGCGCGCTACCGCAAGGAGGCGACGGGATCGCTCGACGAAACCGTCATCACCGCGATCCGGGACCGCGCCGCGCGGATGGCGGAGCTGGAAAAGCGCCGTGCCGCCATCCTGGACTCGCTGGCCGAGCGCAACCTTCTGACGGAGGAGCTGCGGGCCGCCGTCGCGGCCGCCCCGACGATGACTGCCCTGGAGGACGTCTACCTGCCCTGGCGCCCCAAGCGCCGCACCCGCGCCTCCATCGCCGCCGAGAAGGGGCTGACCCCTCTGGCGGACCTCCTGATGGCGCAGGACGACGCCATGGACCCCGCCGCCGCCGCTCAGGCCTTCGTGAGCGGGGATCGAGGCGTCGCCAGCGTCGAGGAAGCCCTGGCCGGCGCCATGGACATCCTGGCCGAGCGCGTCAGCGAGGACCCGGACTCCCGCCAGGAGACGCGGCGGCTCTTCGCCCGTAAGGCCGTGCTGACCAGCGCCTGCGCCAAGGGCAAGGAGGAGGAGGGCGCGAAGTACCGGGACTACTTCGAGCTCGAGGAGAGCGCCGCCTCCATGCCGTCGCACCGCGTGCTGGCCATCCTGCGGGGCGAGCGGGAGGGGTTCCTCACCACGAGCGCCGCGCCTCCGGAGGAGGAGGCGATCTCCCTGCTGAAGCGCCGCTTCGTGCGGGGCGCGGGCGCGGCGTCACGCATGGTAGCCGCCGCCGTGGAGGACGGGTACAAGCGGCTCTTGCGGAAGTCCATCGAGACGGAGCTGCGCGGGGCGATGAAGAAGCGGGCCGATGCCGACGCGATCCGCGTCTTCGCGGAGAACGTGCGGGAGGTGCTGATGTCCGCACCCATGGGGCAGAGGGCTACGCTGGCCATCGACCCCGGCGTGCGCACCGGCTGCAAGGTCGTGTGCCTGGATGCGCAGGGGGCTCTGCTCTACCACACCGTCGTCTTCCTCCAGCGGTCGGAGCGCGAGCGGGAGGACGCCGGCAGAGTCCTGCGGGAGCTGGTGCGGAAGTACCACCTCGAGGCCGTGGCCGTCGGCAACGGCACGGCGGGGCGCGAGACGGAGGTCTTCGTGCGGGGCCTGGACCTGCCCGACGTGGCCGTCGTTTCCGTCAACGAGAGTGGAGCCTCCATCTACTCCGCCTCCGAGGTGGCCCGGCGCGAGTTCCCGGACCAGGACGTCACCGTCCGCGGGGCCGTCTCCATCGGCCGCCGCCTCATGGACCCCATGGCGGAGCTCGTCAAGATCGACCCCAAGTCCATCGGCGTGGGCCAGTATCAGCACGACGTGGACCAGAAGGAGCTGAAGCAGGCGCTGGACGACGTCGTGACCCACTGCGTGAACGCCGTGGGTGTAAACGTCAACACGGCAAGCCCGGAGCTTTTATCCTACGTTTCGGGCCTCAACCGCCAGACGGCCTCCCAGATCGTGAAGTACCGCGAGGCCAACGGCCCCTTCGGCGACCGCGAGGCCCTCAAGAAGGTGCCGCGCTTCGGCCCCAAGGCCTTCGAGCAGTCCGCCGGCTTCCTCCGGATCATGGGGGGCGCGAACCCTCTGGACGCCAGCGCCGTCCACCCGGAGAACTATGCTACCGTGGCCCGCATGGCCGCGGCCCTCTCCTGCACGGTGGCCGACCTCCTCTCCGACCCCGCGCTGCGCGCCCGCATCCGCCTCCCGGACTTCGTCTCCGAGACGGCGGGCCTCCCGACGCTGCAGGACATCCTGTCGGAGCTGGAGAAGCCGGGGCGCGACCCGCGTCGGAAGTTCGAGCCCTTCGCCTTCGACCCCAACGTCCGCACGATGACGGACCTGGCTCCAGGCATGATCCTGAACGGCATCGTGACCAACGTGACGGACTTCGGCGCCTTCGTGGACGTCGGCGTCCATCAGGACGGGCTGGTCCACATCAGCCGCATCGCGGACGTGTTCGTGGAGAACCCCCACGCACACCTAAAGCCGGGGCAGCACGTCCGCGTGGCCGTGCTGGAGGTGGACATGGAGCGAAGCCGCATCGCCCTTTCGGCGCGGAAGTCCGACCTGGGTGAAAAGACCCCGGAGGGCAGGCTCCGCGGTGAGGGGGCGCATCGGGCCGGCGGACGGCGCGAGAGGCCGGAGAGGCCCGACATGACCATGGGTTCGCTCTTCAGGGAACAACTGGCCGAGGGCGGAAAGCGGCGACGCTGATGGAACGCTTCGACGCCATCGTGATCGGCGGCGGGCCGGCGGGCCTCATGGCGGCCCTGCGGGCGGCGGAGCTGGGGGAGCGCGTCCTCCTGACGGAGAAGAACGCCTCCCTGGGGACCAAGCTCCTGCTGGCGGGCCGGGGGCGCTGCAACTTCACGAACGCGGAGCCGGACCCGGCCGCCTTCATCGCGCGCTACGGGGACAAGGGGCGCTTCCTGTGGTCCGCCTTCAGCCGCTTTGGGCCGGCGGAAACCCTCGCCTTCTTTCGGAAGCACGGCGTCGAGACCGTGACGGAGCGGGGAGGCCGCGTGTTCCCCGCGGAGGGCGGCGGTCAGCGCGTCCTGAACGCGCTCCTGATGCTCTGCAGGAAGTTCGGAGTGCGCATCCTGAGGAGCTCCCCCGTGCGGTCTCTGAAGGTCCGGGACGGGCGCGTGGAGCGTCTCATCACGGAGGTCGAGGAGCTGGAGGCAAATCGCTTCATCGTGGCGACGGGCGGCAAGTCCTACCCCCGCACCGGCTCCACGGGGGACGGCTACCGCTTTGCGGAGCAGGCGGGACACTCGGTCGTCACGCCGATGCCGGCGCTGGTCCCCCTCAAGACCCATGAAACCTGGGTGAAGCTGGCCCACGGGTGCGACCTGCGGAACGTGCGGGTGACGGCGCTGGTGGACGGAAAGCCGGTTGACGAGCGCTTCGGCGAGATGGAGTTCACGAACTTCGGCGTCAGCGGGCCCGTCATCATGGACATGAGCTCCTCCGTGCCCGACTGGATGGCCCAGGGGGCCCTCTCCCTCTCCATCGACCTGAAGCCGGCCCTGACGCGCGAGAAGCTGACGGAACGGGTGCGCCGCGACCTGGAGAAGTTCAGCACCCGCCGCTTCGCCGGCGCCCTGAAGGGGCTGGTGCCCGGCCCCCTCATTCCGATGATCCTCGCGCTGTCGGACGTGCCGGAGGACAAACCCGCGGCCTACGTTTCAAGCGAGGAAGCGGAGGCGACGGCGGACCTGCTGAAGGACATCCGCCTGACGGTCAACGGGCTGTGGAGCTTCAACAACGCGGTGGTCACACGAGGGGGCGTCAGCCTGAAGGAGGTGGACCCCGCCACGATGCGTTCCAAACGGTGCGAGAACCTCTACTTCGCCGGCGAGGTGCTGGACCTCAACGGGCCGTCGGGCGGCTTCAACCTCCAGATCTGCTGGAGCACGGGCTGGGTGGCGGGCGAGGGGGCGCAGCAGCCCAGGTGAGCGACCGGAGGCGTGCCTGCGCTCGCTTTGTATAAAGAAATGAAAGGAAGTTTCGGTTATGAACGACGTCATCGAGAGGATCGGAGAGCTTTCCGGGGAGTTTGAGCCGGAGATTATCGCCTTGCGGCGGCATTTTCACAGCCATCCTGAGCTGTCGTGGCAGGAGGAGCGGACCACGGACCGCGTTCAGGAGGAGCTTCTGAAGCTGGGCATCGAAACGGTGCATCGGGGCTACGGTGGCACGTCGAGCGGCCTCATCGCGGACATCCAGGGAGGGGCGCCGGGCAAGTGCGTCGCCCTGCGCGCCGACATGGACGCGCTGCCGGTGACGGAGGAGAACGACGTGGAGTACCGCTCCCGAAACGAGGGCGTCATGCACGCCTGCGGGCACGATGCTCATACGGCGGCCCTCCTGGGGGCGGCGAAGATCCTGATGCGGATTCGGAGCGAGCTGCGGGGCACGGTGCGCCTGCTCTTTCAACCGGCGGAGGAGGCGGGCGACCGGTCCGGAGCCAGGGCCATGGTCGAGGAAGGGGCCCTTCACGGCGTGGACGCCGCCTTCGGCCTGCACGTGGCCTCCATCTTCCCTGCGGGCAAGCTGCTGTACCGCCGCGGCCCCTGCTATGCCGCCTGCGACGTCTGGAACCTCACCATCGAGGGCAAGGGCGGCCACGGTTCGGCCCCGGAGCTGGCCATCGATCCGACGCCCGCTGCGTTCCAGATCGGCAGCGCGTTCCAGACCGTCATCTCGCGCGAGGTATCGCCCAGGGACACCGCGGTGCTGAGCGTTGGCTGCCTTGAAACCTCATCCAAGGCCTTCAACATCATCCCGGAGCGCGTGAAGATGGTGGGGACCGTGCGCACCTTCGAGCGCGGCGTCCAGGACGCCGTCGAGTCGGGCATGAGGCGCCTGTCCTCGGACATCGCCGCGGCCTTCCGCTGCCGCGCGGAACTGGACTACCACCGTTCCGCAGCGGCGACCGTCAACGACCCCGCCATGACGGACCTGCTGATCCGGGCCGGGACGGACCTCTTCGGGCTGGAGGCCATGGTGGAGGCGCCGCTCAACATGGGCTCCGAGGACTTCAGCTGCTTCGCGGAGGCCGTTCCTTCGACGTACCTGCAGCTGGGGACGGCGGCCCCGGACCGGCCGGGGACCCACATGCCCCACCACTCGGCGAAGTTCGACCTGGACGAGGCTCAGCTGAAGCGCGCCGCGGCCATCCATGCCGCCTTCGCGTGGACGTACCTCAGCCGCTGAGCGCCCCCGCCCGCACTGCGCCAGAGCCAGGTCCGTCGTCTGATACGAAAGGGGAGCGGTTTCCCGCTCCCCGCATACTGTGAAGTGACAGTCTGACCGGCGTTGCCAGCGCGCTGAACTTTGTCGTCTTTAGCGCGCCTCCGTTCGTTGATGACACGGCCTAATCCGCGATCTCGCAGAAGAGGTTGCAAAGTGTAGCGTCGCCGACTCTGCGCAGCGGGTACAGAAGGCCTTGAGTATCTTCTTCAACGTTCTGAACCGGGGCGAAGGAATAATTTGATCGTCGCCGTGGTCAGCAGGATGTTTAGGGGAACGTTGATAAGCGAGGGGAGGGCAGCCATTGGGTAGACGTCGTGAAAGGTGGCTGCGATGCCGGCCGAAAGACTGGTGTTCAGCGACAGGGAAGCGATGACGAGCGCCGAGGCCTCCCTGTGGTCCAGCCTCAGGAACTTTGTCGAGAGGATGGCCCCCGCTGCGGCAATAACGAAGTTCACCGTCAGAGCGGCAATGACCTTGACGGAATCCAAAGCCATGATCGAGGCCTTGTTGGGGGCCACACACACCCCCACGATGATCAGGATGGCAATCAGCGAGATCAGCCTGATGGTGGGCTTTATCAGGGTATACAGCGTTTCCGCCCGCCTCCGAATCAGCATCCCGATGACCACCGGGACTATAACGATGATGACAATATTTTTAAACATATCCAGGAAGTCAATCTCCACCCAACCGCCGCCTAAAAGGTAGGTCAGGGAGGGGGTGAGGACCGGCGCCAGGAGCGTTGTCAGGGACAGAAGGGCGACGGACAGCGCCGCATTTCCCTCCGCGATATTGATGAGGACCATGGACGCAGTCCCAGTGGGCATGCAGCCCAGCAAAACCATTCCAAAAGCAAGCTCGTTGTTCAGACTGAACAGCCTTGCAGCAATCCATGCCCCGGTGGCCATGAAGAAGTACTTGACTGCCATGCCGCCCAAGAGCATCCTCGGTCTTCGCAACATGCGGAAGAATTCCAGCGCATCGATGGACATTCCCGTCCCCAGCATGATGACCATCAGCAGGATGTTGATTAGGGGGAAGCCCATCAGGCGCAACCGCGTCGCCGGTAGAAAGACCTCCGGGGCCAAAAGTGCCGCCACGGCTACCGCGAAGACAAAAAACATGAGGAACCTGTTCACAAAATTGCCGATATGCTCTATTAACCGTATCATGATCTTCTACATCACCCTTTAAAACGGCCTGGTGAGCCAGGCCACTTTGGAATCTCGAAGGCCTCGGCGACGGCCCGGCCAACGTCCGTTGGGACACCCTCAGACAATGGAGAGAGCTCCCCCATTGTGAATTTTGAGACGTATTATTTCTAATATACCTACTTGATTTGAAAATGTCAACGATTTCTCTTAGGAGAATATCGCAATTCTGCCGGAAAGATCAATCCTAAATCTAAAGAGAGCCCTTGACTTCCTAGACCCCTTTTAGTATATTCTAGCCTAGAGGTATTATTTCTTGATCCGCCTTAAAACCTAAGCTGCGGGATTTTTTGGAAAAGGCATTTGCTGTGCAGCGTCTAAGAAAGTAAAGGAGATTTTTACCATGAAAATTGTCGTTGTGGGCGCAGGGGCTGTTGGTACGCTTTTCAGTTCCATACTGTTTAACCACGGACAGGATGTCACCCTGGTGGAGAAGAGGCAGGAGATCATCGACGCAATTCAGAAGAACGGACTGAAGATACTTCGCGGGGATAAAGAACAAACCCTGAAGATTAAAATCACGAACCGCATCGAAGACGTTCCATCCCCAGACCTGATCATGTTTACGGTCAAGTCCTACGACAACGTCACCGCGGCCCAAGACTGCCTGAAGATCATCGGAAACAACACCACAGTCCTGACGCTGCAGAATGGCATCGGGAACTATGAAACGATCGCTGAGATCGTGGGCAAGGAGCGTACCGTGGTGGGGACCACCACCTTTGGCAGCACGCAGTTCGCGCCGGGCTGCACAAGGGGTAGCGAAACGGGCTCCATCTCCATTGGTGAGTATTCGGGTGGCATCAGTGACCGAATCAAAAAACTGGCAAAGATACTGGAAGATGGAGGGTTTGAGGTCCAGATGGTGGACGACGTGAACAGCCTGATCTGGACGAAGCTGGCTGTAAACGTTGGCATCAATGCGATAGGTGCCCTCTGCCGTATCACGAACGGCCAGACGCACCTCGTGAAACCTGCAGGCGAGATCCAGAAGCTGGCCGTCGAGGAATTGATGAAGGTGGCGAAGCTGGAGGGCATCAAGCTGGATTACGACCACCTGTATCAGCACGTCACCGACGTGGCCGTCCGCACACAGAGCAACAAGTGCTCCATGTTGCAGGACATTGAGAACGTAAACCACACCGAGGTGCTTGCGATCAACGGCGCTATCGTGGACAGGGGCAAGAAGCATGGCATCGAAACCCCCGTCAACTTTGTGTTGATGAACTTGGTTAAGGCCGCAGAGCTGGGACAACTGGAGTAGCGTTCCCCTGCTGGCTATTGAAAGTTAAAATAAAAACCGCTATAGGATGGCGGCATAAAGCCTTGGCAGCCCCGCGGGGCTGCCGAATTTTTTTAAAGGTGGGTTTTACAGGGCTGCAACTGTGCCGATTGTGACGTGTGGAACCTCACCATCGAGGGCAAGGGGGGCACGCTTCGGCTCCGGAGCTGGCTGACGGATCCGACGTCCGCTGCGTGCCAGACCGTCATCTCGCGCGAGGTATCGCCCAGGGACACCGCGATGCTGGTCGTGTTGAGTCTATGTGGTATGATGAAAAGAACACCTATTTGTTTGCATCCGAAGCGGGGAGGACGTGACGAGATGAAAGCGTTGTCGGTAAAACAACCTTGGGCGAGTTTGATCGCCGGCGGGCAGAAGACGATCGAGTGGCGTTCATGGAGAACGCACTATCGAGGGCCGTTGCTGATTTGTTCGGGGAAAACTCCAGACGATATCTATTTTGAATTTGACCCTGATGAGGCGAGGCAAAAATGGCCTCTTGGCGTCGCGGTCGCGACGGTTGAGCTGGTCGAGGTCCGCCCGTTCGACGCCAAAAAAGATGCCGAGGCGGCGATGCTTGATGAAGACGATCTGCCCTCTGTGCAGGGATTTTCCTGGGTTCTGGAGAACCCTGTGGCAGTGCCGGACACTCCGCCGGTTCGCGGCAAACAGGGGCTTTTTGAGGTCACTTTGCAGCCTGCCCTGTAGCATAAGCCACGGTTTTTTTATTGCGCTTGGATCGTAGATCCAAGGCGCGATATTCATGGTATGATTTTACATTAGGAAAGGAGGTGCGGCGGTGGATGAGGGAACAAAGCAGCTTCTTCGAAGCGGAAACACTGAAAGGTAGGGTGGAGGCAACTTCCCCCTTTTCCTCCTGGTTTAGCACATCCACCGTGAAGGAAATGCAAAAGGTCGTGTTGGTGTTAGTGCCTGTGCTGTTGGCGCTTGTAGCGCCGTTTTACGCATGGAGTCGCGAGGGGGTGTCCTTCGCCCTGTTCGGGTGTGCTCTTGGGGCCTGGGCATGTGACTTCGCCGCATACTGGCGGGGGAGGCGCAGATGAGTGCAGCACAGCGGTT
>NZ_CALHIQ010000107.1 GCF_938030725.1 uncultured Fretibacterium sp.
CGGTCATCGTGCGCAGCCGCTTCCCCTGCCCGCGAACTGGCCTACAGGGCGGACAGGTCGCGGCTCGCGACGATGTCCACGTCCGTGCCGCAGGCGCCCTTCAGGATCGTCTGTCCGATTGCGATGGGCGCCGGGACCTCCAGCTCCGCCACGGCCCGCGCGATGTCGAGAAGCTTCCCCTTGGGCGCCGGGGTCCGGCTCCGCACGGGACAGACGGGCAGCCGGCCGCCCTTCACCCGCACCGTGGAGGCAAACACCCGGCAGGGGTTCTTCACCTCGGACTCAGCATAGGTCTTGCCCCGCGGGCAACTGTTGCCGCTCACGCTCACGATCGCGTCCCCGTCCAACGCCACGGTCAACCCGCAGCCCAGAGGGCAGGAAACGCAGATAAACTTCCGTTCCTTCGTCATTTCAGCATCACCGCTCCCTTCCGATCCCGTCAGCGCGCCGGCTCAGACCGGCTGGACGTCCACCACGATCTCTTCGGGGTTCGCCGCGCGGACCCGTTGCGCCTCAATGTGCGCCTCGCACATCTCTCCGGGTCGGGCGTAGCGCAGGCGCCGGGAGAACAGCCCCGGCTCCGCCGTTACCTGACACGCTCCCTCGATGGGGTGGGTGACGCGCATGTAGATCGTGACGTCCGTCTCCCCCGTCACGCACTGGGGCAGGAAGAGGCGGACGTTTTCGCCGCCGCGCACTGGAATGGCCCGCGCCGCGGACAGCTCGCCGCGGGCGTAGCGCGCCGCGTTCTCCCCGGCCCTCAGCCCCTCGTCGCTCACGTTGTCCACGAGGTCGTAGACGATCGACACGTTGCCCGCCGCAAAGACGGAGGGGCGGCTGGTCTGCAGCAGGTCGTTCACCACGGGGCCGCCCGTGACGGGATGGATCGCGAGGCCCGCCATACGGGAGAGCTCGTTCTCCGGGATGAGCCCCACGGCCAGCAGGAGCGTGTCGCAGGGGACGAATCGTTCGGTGTCGGGGATGGGTGCGCGGCGTTCGTCCACCTTCGCCACCGTCACCCCCTCCAGGCGGTCGCGGCCGTGCACACGGGTCACCGTCGTCTCCAGGTGGAAGGGGATGTCGTAGTCGTCAAGACACTGCGCGATGTTGCGCCTCAGGCCGCCCGCCCAGGACATGACCTCGTAGACCCCCTCGACGGACGCGCCCTCCCACACCATGCGGCGGGCCATGATCAGGCCGATATCCCCCGACCCCAGGATGACCGCCCGCCTGCCCGGCATCCCACCCTCCATGTTGACGAAGCGTTGCGCCGTTCCGGCGGTGTAGATCCCGGCGGGTCGGGTGCCCGGAACGCGGATGGCCCCCAGCGGGCGCTCACGGCATCCCATGGCCAGCACCACCGCGCCCGCCGTCAGGCGCTCGATCCCGCGCTCCCGGTTCATCGTCCAGAGCCCCCCGTCCGGGTCCATCTGAAAGACCATCGTGTTGGTGAGGAACTCCACCCCAGCCTCCCGGGCCTGCTGCACGAAGCGGTGCATGTACTCCGGCCCCGTCAGCTCCTCCTTGAACGTGCGCAACCCGAAGCCCGGGTGGATGCACTGCTGAAGGATGCCGCCAAGGTCCCAGTCCCGCTCGGCCACGACGACGCGCTCCGCGCCAGCCCGGCGCGCTCCGATCCCCGCTGCGACGCCGGCCGGTCCCGCCCCCACGATTAGGACGTCGATCCTGTCCCTGCCGTTCATGACCGCGCCTCCTCTCCTCGCCCCTCGTCGAGAAGGAACTCCTTCGCCCCGCCCAGCAGGAGCCGGGAGTTCCCGCCGTGCCGCGTGACCTCGGTCAAGGGGATTTGAAGCTCCCGCGCCAATATCTCCGCCACCCGCGGGCAGCAGAAGCCGCCCTGGCAGCGGCCCGCCCCCGCACGGGTCCATATCTTGACGGCCGCGACGGTCCGCGCGCCGCGCCGGATGGCCTCCAGCACCTGAGCCTCCGTCACCGTCTCGCAGCGGCAGACGATCTGGCCCCAGGCGGGGTCCTCCCTCGCCAGCCGTGCGCGCTCCTCCATTGGGAGCTCCGCAAACCGGGGGATGCCGCGCCGCTCCGGAACGAAATGGGGGTTGGGCTCAAACGACGCTCGGTCCCCCAGCTCCGCGCGGATTATCTCCGCCACGTGGACGGCGATGGCCGGGGCCGACGTGAAACCCGGCGACTTGATCCCCGCCACGTTCACGAAGCCGCGGGGCGCCTTCAGCGCCTCGATGACGAAGTCCCCCGTGTCCGTGTTGGCCCGGACGCCGGCGAAGGTGGTGATGTTCAGGTTCACGGGGAAGTTGGGCACGAGGCGCCGCGCCCCCTCCAGCACCTGCGCCAGTCCTTCCGGGGTCGTCGCGGTGTCGTCCCCGTCCTTCTGGACCGTGGCGGTGGGGCCCGCCAGCAGGTTGCCCTCCGCCGTGCGGGCCACGGTGACGCCCTTGCCCCGTTCCGACGGGCAGGCGAAGAGAAAGCTCGTGACGAAGTCCCCCGCCGTGCGGTCCAGCAGAAAGTACTCGCCGCGGGTCGGTGTGATGTGGAAGTCCGGCTCGCCCGCCCAGGAGGCGACCTCCTCGGAGTGGACTCCCGCGGCGTTGACCACGATCGGGGCGTACACGGGGCCGCGGTCCGTTTCAACGCCCCGCACTTCCCCCCGGTCGTCCAGCATCAGGCCCGTAACCCGCGTTTCGAGCCGAAGGACGGCGCCGTTGATCTTCGCGCTCTCCATAAAGGCCACGACCGCCTCAAAGTTGTTGACGATGGCCGCCGTCGGCGACCACAGAGCCGCCTTGACGTCGGGCGAAACGTTAGGCTCGTTCCCGCGCAGCCTCTCCCCCGTCACGATCTCCAGTCCGGGGACCCCGTTCGCCCTGCCCTGCACCAGGAGCTTCTCCAGGTGCGCCATGTCCTTGTCGTCGAAGGCGCAGACGTAGGAGCCGCACTCGTCCAGGTGGAAGTCCAGCTCGTCCTTCAGCGCGTGGTACATGCGGTTCCCCTCCGGACAGAAGCGCGCCTTCAGGGTGTTCGGCGAATCGTCAAAGCCGCCGTGGATCATGGAGCTGTTGGCGCGGCTGGCTCCCGACGGCAGCTCCGCCGCCCTGTCCAGGACGACGACGCGCACCCTCCAGCGGGTGAGCTCGCGCGCCAGGCTCGCCCCCACGACGCCCCCGCCTATGATGGCGACGTCAAACTCTTCGCGGGACATTGTGTTACCCCCTCCCCACATTGCCTGTGCTACAAAGACGGGCAGCCCAGGGTTGAGCGGGCTGCCCGTTCGTTGACCTTCATTTGCCGCGCAGGAAGCGGCCGGCGGCGCGGGACAGCCGGAGCCGACCTACTCCGTCCAGCCGCGGGACTTCTCCACGGCCTTCTTCCAGCCGGCGTACATCTTCTCGCGCTTCTCCGGCAGCGACAGCGAGGCGAACTTACGGTCGACGGCCCAGTTGGCCCGGATCTCGTTCTCGTCCTTCCAGAAGCCCACGGCAAGGCCTGCGGCATAGGCGGCGCCGAGGGCCGTCGTCTCGTTCACGACGGGGCGCACCACTTCGACGCCCAAAATGTCCGCCTGCATCTGCATCAGGAGGTCGTTCTTCACAGCGCCCCCGTCCACCTTCAGGCTGGTGAGGTTGACGCCCGAATCCTTCTGCATGGCGTCGATGACGTCGCGGGTCTGGTAGCAGATGCTCTCAAGCGTCGCGCGGACGATGTGCGACTTCTGGACGTAGCGCGTGAGTCCCACGATGGCGCCCCGCGCGGTCATGTCCCAATGGGGCGCGAAGAGGCCGGAGAAGGCGGGGACGAAGTAGACGCCGCCCGAATCCTCTACCTTGGAGGCGAAGAACTCCGTGTCCGGCGCGGCATCGACGAGCTTCAGGTTGTCGCGCAGCCACTGGACGGCCGCCCCGGCGATGGCGATGGATCCCTCAAGGGCGTAGACGCACTTGCCCTGCTCCCGACTGTAGAACGCCGTGGTCAGGAGGCCGTTCATGGACTGGATGGGTTTCTCCCCGATGTTCATCAGCATGAAGCAGCCCGTGCCGTAGGTGTTCTTCGCCTCGCCCTTCTTGAGGCACGCCTGCCCGAAGAGCGCCGCCTGCTGGTCGCCCAGGTCCCCCGACACGGGGATCTCCGCCCCGAAGGGCCCGTTCTTCGCCGTCATGCCGAACACGCCGCTCGACGGCATGATCTTCGGCAGCATGGCCTCCGGGACGTCCAGGAAGTCCAGCATGGCCTTGTCCCACTGGAGCGTTTCGATGTTCATCAGAAGGGTTCGGGAGGCGTTCGACACGTCCGTGACGTGCACGCCGCCATTGGGACCGCCCGTGAGGTTCCAGATCAGCCAGCAGTCCGTGTTGCCGAACAGCAGTTCGCCGCGCTCCGCGCGCTCCCGCGCGCCGGGCACGTTGTCCAGGATCCACTTGATCTTGGTCCCAGAGAAGTAGGGGTTGATCAGGAGCCCCGTGTGGTCCTTCACCTTGCCCTCGCCCGTGACGGTTTGCTCCCAGCCGGGCATCTTCTGCCACTGGGCACAGAAGTCCTGCGTCCTCACGCACTGCCACACGATGGCGTTATAGATGGGACGGCCCGTCGCCTTGTCCCACACGACCGTCGTTTCGCGCTGGTTGGTGATGCCGATGGCGGCGATCTCCGCCGGTGAGATGCCGCCGCGCTCCAGCGCGTTGCGGATGACGTCCTGGGTGCGGGACCAGATTTCCATCGGATCGTGCTCGACCCAGCCCGGATGGGGGTAGATCTGCGCGTGCTCCATCTGGTCCGAGCACACGGGCAGGCCCTTCTTGTTGAAGATCATGCATCGGGTGCTGGTCGTGCCCTGGTCGATCGCGGCCACGTACTTCTTCTCCGACATGACAAAACCTCCTTTACGCAAACGGACCGACCTCCCGCCCCGTTGAGTGCGGCAGCCGGCCTCCATGGACGAAAGAGGGCCGGAGGACAAAAGCCCCCGGCCCCGAAAACGCTACATCAACGCAAGAGCGCGGCAGAAGAAGAACGCGACGGCGGCGCCGACCCAGGGTCCGATCGTGCCGACCCAGGCGTAGCCCCAATCGGAATCGCGCTTGCCGGCCATCGGCAGGACGAAGTGCGCCACGCGGGGACCGAAGTCGCGCGCGGGGTTCATGGAGTAGCCCGTGGGGCCGCCCAGTGCGGCTCCGAGGACGTAGATCAAGCCGCCCACCATGAAGGCTCCCGTCCAGCCCCCCTGTCCGCCGACGCCCTTCGAGAAGATGCACATGATGCCCGTCACCAGGAAGAACGTGGCGATGACCTCCGTCAGGAAGTTGCAGGGGTAATTCCTCCTGGCCGGCCCCGTGCAGAACACGGCGAGCTGTGCGTCCGGAGCCGTCCCCTCCCAGTGGTTCAGGTAGGCGAAGTAGACGATGACTGCCCCAAGGAAAGCACCGAGGAACTGCGCGGCCATGATCATCAGGGCGTCGTTCGCCGCGTAGGTTCCGGCCATGAGCTTCGCCAGGGTGACGGCGGGGTTGATGTCCGCCTGGGGCGATCCCGTCGCCTGGGCGGCAAAGATGCCCATCACGACGGCCCACGCCCAGCCCCAGTTCACGTGGACCCAGCCCGCTCCCTCGCCCTTCGATCCCTTCAGCGCCGTCGCCGCGACGTCGCCGTCGCCGAACACGATGAGCACCAGCGTACCGAAAAACTCGCCAAAAACAGGACCCAACCAAGACTGCATCTCAATTTCCTCCTTATGACCTGCCGGTTCATGACGAACTCTGCCCAAAACTCGGGCTTCCCACAACACACAACAGCATAACGAAGAAAAACGACAAGCCTTACTGAAATATTTATGGTTGAAATTCTGAATCCTTTTGAATTCTCACGTGCGATTTTAGTGTAAGACACTTTGGAGCTTCTGTCAATCAGCTTCGGGATTTTCCCGGTCCTCCTCCCGCGCCGCAAGCCAATTCCGGGCGCTCGTGATCCACTCCTCAATCTCCTCCGCGCTGCGGAGCGGGCCCTCGTTCATGCCGGGACAACGGCGGGCTTCGGCGTCCCAGGCCGCGCGCGACTGGAGTAGCTCCGGCCAGAAGGGGAAGGCCCGACACTGTTCGGGCCGCACCGCGTAGATGAGGCACCGCGCGCTCCCCGCATCGTAGAAGACGCAGTGGCCGTCCGAACGCTCGGTGAAGCTGGGGCTTCCCCACCGCATCGTGACGAAGCGGCGCTTGAAATCCGTGGGGGCGATGTCAAGGAACTCCACGACGGCACGCCCTTCCTCCTCGGAAAAGAAAACCGCTCCAGGCCCCCAGCGGCAGCAGCGGCCACATCCGAAGCACCCAAAGCGAAGGCCCTCGCTCCACCAGGGCAGGGCCTCACGCGCGGGCGTCAAAGGAAACGGGGGCCTCCGCGTCCCCGGCGTCCTGCCCTTCGCCGTCCGCTCGCTCCCGCTCCTGTTCCGCGGCGACGCGCTCGATCATGCTGTCGTAGAGCATCTTCCAGAGGCCCGCGCCTCCCGACCTCTCCACCAGCTCGTCGCAGGCCATCTCCAGCGACAGGTCCTCCATCTGCTTCCAGGGCCGGTCCTTTGAGGTGGTGAAAGAGCGCGCCGTGTTCCGCATCTCCTTCCACAGCTTCGCCCACAGGATGGACTCGAACTGCTGGCAGGACTCCCGGAGCCGCCCGGCCTCCTTCGACCTGTGGACCTCCGGATCGACCTCCGTCCTCCG
>NZ_CALHIQ010000108.1 GCF_938030725.1 uncultured Fretibacterium sp.
CGCCGCCACAAGGCGGGCCCGATTTGGGGTGATCTCGTCAAAGGCCCCCGCCTTGATGAGGTTCTCGATCATCGCCCGGTTCATGTCGTGCAGGTCCACGCGGCGCAGGAAATCCCACAGGGACTTGAAGGGCCCCTCCTCCCGCGCCTTGACGATGGTTTCCACCGCGTTATGCCCGACCCGCAGGACGGCCCCAAGCCCGAAGCGAATCACGTCACCGACGGCGGTGAAGCTCTCCATCGAGGAGTTGACGTCCGGCGGCAGGACCGAGATGCCGCTCTGACGCACCTCGCGCACGTAGTGTCCTAGGACGTCCTTCTTGGACTTCATCTGGCTCGACAGGTAGGACGCCAGGAACTCTGCCTTGTAGTTCGCCTTCAGGTACGCCGTCTGGTAGGACACGAGGGCGTAGGCCGCGCTGTGGGATTTGTTGAAGCCGTATCCGGCGAACTTCTCGATCAGGTCGAAGATGCCCGAAGCCGTCTTCTCGTCGATGCCCTTTTGGCAGGCGCCCTCAGTGAACTTGGCCCTCTGCTCCTGCATGACCTCGACCTTCTTCTTCCCCATGGCGCGGCGCAGCAGGTCCGCCTCGCCAAGGGTGTACCCGGCCAGCACGGACGCGGACTGCATCACCTGCTCCTGGTAGAGGATGACGCCGTAGGTGTCCTTCAGCACGTCCTCCAGCATGGGGTGTGGGTACTCCAGCTTCGCCTGGCCGTGCTTGCACTTGATGTACTGATCCACCATACCGCTGTCGAGGGGCCCGGGGCGGTACATGGCCAGCGCCGCCACCAGGTCGTCAAAACAGTCGATCCGGAGCTTGCGAAGCATCCCCCGGATGCCATCCGATTCCAACTGGAAGACCCCCATGGTGTCCGCCTCCTGGAGGAGCTTGTAGGTGGCCGGGTCGTCCATGGGGAGATTCAGCAGGTCCGGCGGATTTTTGCCGTTGAGCCTGATGTTCTCCACCGCCTCCTCGAGGATGGAGAGCGTCTGGAGTCCCAGGAAGTCCATCTTCACCAGGCCCAGTTTCTCGACGGGCTCCATCGTGAACTGGGTCACCGTCTGGGTGACGTCCAGCTCTCCGTCCGAAGCCGACGGGGCCGTGGATTTGATGCGGCGAATGGGCACCAGGTCCGTGATGGGAACGGGAGTGATGACGACACCCGCCGCGTGCTGGGAGGCGTGGCGCGCCAGCCCCTCAATGTGTTCCGCCGTCCTCAGCACGTTTTTGATCCGCGGGTCCTCCTCCGCGAGCTCCGTCAGCTCCGGCGTCCGCTCAAGGGCTTCGTGGATGCTCTTGGCGTCGGCGGGAATCAGCTTTGCGACCCTGTCCATCAGAGCGTACTCCATCCCCACGGCACGCCCCACATCCTTCACCGCCTGCCGGCTCTTCATGCGGCCGAAGGTGATGATCTGGGACACCCGGTCGCTCCCATAGCGTTCCACGATGTACTTCAGGAGCTGCTCGCGCCCGCGGTCCGATACGTCGGTGTCGATATCGGGCATGCTGATGCGCTCCGGGTTCAGAAAGCGCTCAAACAGCAGGTTATACTTCAGGGGGTCCAGCTCCGTGATGCGCAGGCTCCAGGCCACGAGGGACCCCGCCGCTGAGCCGCGCCCTGGGCCAATGGGGATCCCCCGCTCTTTTGCCGCCTGAATGATCCCGGCCACGATCAGGAAGTAGGCGGAGAAGCCCATCCGGGTGATGACGTTCAGCTCGTACTCCAGGCGTTCCGCATACTCTGCGGGCGGTGTGTCCACGTTCAGACGCATCCTGAGCCCCGCCCTTGCCTCCTCCTCGAGGTGGGAGTCCAGCGTCATCCCCTCCTGAAGTTCGAGGCTCGGCAGCATGTAGTGCCCCGTCTTGAGCTTCATGTCCACGCTGCACCGCTCGGCGATCGCCACCGTGTTGTCGAGTGCCTCGGGCACCTCCGTCCCGAAGATGGCGTCCATCTCCTCTGGAGAGCGCAGGTAAAAATCGTTGACGCTGAAGCCGAAGGCGTCGTCCGTATCGTCCGCACGGGTATTGATGCGGAGCAGGATCTTGTGCCATTCGTAGTCCTCCGCGTTAAGGTAGTGGGCGTCGCTCGTCGCGATCAGGGGAATGCCCGTGTCCTTTGAGATGCGGATCAACGCCTTGTTCACCACAGCCTGTTCCGGAAGGGTGTTGGACATGATCTCCAGGAAGTAGTTTCCCTTCCCCATAATGTCCTGGTAGAGCAGAGCCAACTTGGCGGCCTCATCCTCCCGGCCCTGCAGGATCAGCTGGGGCACCTCTCCCGCCAGACAAGCGGAGGAGGCGATGATGCCCTTGGCGCAACTGGCCAGAAGGTCGTGGTCGATTCGCGGCTTATAATAGAAGCCGTCCGTGTTAGCGATGGAAACGAGCTTGACGAGGTTGCGATACCCTTCTTCGTTCTCGGCGAGGAGGATGAGGTGGTTGTTCTTCCCCTTCTTTTCCCTTGAACGATAGCCGTCGGGGTCCACGTAGATCTCGCAACCCAGGATCGGCTTCACTCCAGCGGCGCGGCAGTTCTCATAAAACTCGACGGCGCCGTACATGACGCCGTGGTCCGTCATGGCGACCGCCGGAACGCTCCAGTCCGCCACCTTTGCGGCAAGCTGCTTCGTCCTGATGGCTCCGTCCAGCAGGCTGTATTCCGTATGGACGTGCAGGTGTACAAAAGGCCGGGTCATTGATTATTCATCGTCCTCTCCAGCTTCTTCCATCTTTTCTCTGGCCGCCTCGTCCGCCTCGCGGCGCACCAGCACGACCTCGCCCTTCATCAGTACCGACAAATCGTGGACCAGTCCATCGAAGGGCAGGTCGGATACAAGCCTTTCCTCCTTGGGTGACCCATTTT
>NZ_CALHIQ010000109.1 GCF_938030725.1 uncultured Fretibacterium sp.
GCCCCTGCGGCCGGCGGCGCTGCCGTGACGGCTCCCATGCCCGGCAAGGTTTTGAGCGTCAAGGTGAACGTGGGCGACCCCGTGAAGAACGGGGACCTGGTCCTGATCCTCGAGGCCATGAAGATGGAGAACGAGATCTTTGCGACCTCCGACGGCACGATCTCCGAGGTCCGCGTCGCCAGCGGCGCCTCGGTCAACACGGGCGACGTCCTGATCGTCATCGCCTGAGCCGGGAGGAACGGCGAGGTGGGCCTGCTCGACGTGAGAGGCCTCGTCCTGCCGTTTGACGTGGATTGACGTAAGACGAGGATCCCTCCTGATTCCCTGAGGGGACGGGGAGGGGTCCTCGTCAATTTTTGCGCCGCCGGGGGCTCCGGGGCCTTTCCGCTTCGCCGAAGTCAGATCGGGCAGGAGTCCCTCCGACCTGCAACTCGTGCTATTATTAAAGAGGTTCGTAACGGGGGTTCGGCTGGGCCGGCCCGCCCTCAGAGCGGCAGAGCGTTTCTGCCCCGCCCGGTTGAGGGCTTCCGCAGGATACTTTGTGGAGGTGGGTTTTTGATGAAGGCAGCTGTTGGGTGTGATCACGCCGGTTTTGTCTTGAAGCAGGCCGTGCTGGACTTCCTGAAGGAGAAGGGGATCGAGGTTCAGGACTTCGGGACCTTCTCGGAGGAGAGGGTGGACTATCCGGACTTCGCCCTGGAGGTCGCCCGTGCGGTCTCGCTGGGGGACGCCGACTGCGGCGTCCTGCTCTGCGGGACGGGGATCGGCATGGCCGTTGCGGCGAACAAGGTGAGCGGGGTCCGCGCCGCGGCCTGCAACGACGTGGAGAGCGCCAGGATGGCGAGGGCTCACAACGACTTGAACGTCATCACGCTCGGCGGGCGCTTCATCAAGCCGGAGCAGGTCCGCGGGATCCTGGACGCCTGGCTCTCGACGCCCTTCGAGGGAGGGCGCCACGTGCAGCGCCTCAACAAGATCGCCATGGCAGAGCACACGCCCCTCAGCGTCGGCAGCTCCGGAGGGGGGCGCGTCGCCATCTTCAACCATCCGCTGGTCCAGCACAAGGTGGGCATCATCCGGGACAAGGACACCAACGTCAAGGAGTTTCGGGCGCTGGTCCAGGAGATCGCGGGCCTGATGGTCTACGAGATCACGCGGAACCTCCCCCTCGAGGAGATCGAGGTGGAAACACCCGTGGCCCGGACGAAGGCTCAGACCCTCGCGGGCAAGACGATCGCCATCGTGCCCGTGCTGCGGGCGGGGCTCGGCATGGTGGACGGCATCCTTCAGCTGATCCCCAACGCGAAGGTGGGCCACATCGGCCTGTACCGCGACCCGGACACGCTGGGCCCCGTGGAGTACTACTGCAAGCTGCCGCAGGACGTGGAGGAGCGCGACGTCTTCGTCCTGGACCCCATGCTGGCCACCGGAGGGTCTGCGTCGGCGGCCATCTCCATGATCAAGGAGCGGGGCGGAAAAAAGGTCTCGCTGGTCTGCCTGATCGCCGCCCCGGAGGGCATCGAGCGCGTCCACAAGGAGCACCCGGACGTGGACGTCTTCATCGCCTCCCTGGACTCCCACCTGAACGATCACGGCTACATCGTCCCCGGCCTGGGGGACGCGGGCGACCGCCTGTTCGGGACGAAGTAGGGGCGCGCCCTTGCTCGACGTCAGGCTCTTGCTCCTGGGGCTGGGGGGGTTCTTCTGGGGCGGCATGATGACGCCCTTCTCCATCCGCCTGGCGGAGCGGTACGGGATCCTGGACGTGCCGGACCCCCGCAAGCTCCACACGGGGCAGATGCCGCGAGGGGCCGGCCTGGGCCTCTGGTTTGGCTACCTGCTCCTCTCCCTCTGCCTCGTGGGACGCATGCCCATACTGCGCTTCTCGTCCCTGGGGGCGACGCTGATCTTCCTCTGCGGCTATCGGGACGACATGCACTCCCTGAGCCCGTTCCTGCGCCTGGCGCTCCACTTCGTCGCCTCGGCCCTGGCGGTCCTTCCGCTGCACCTGCCGTTCCTGCCCTCGATACTCGCCTTGGTTTGGGTGGCGGGGGTCACGAGCGCCTACAACCTCATCGATGGGGTGAACGGACTCTGCATCTCCCTCTTCATGGCGTCCATGGCGGCGCTGTGCTTCCTGGCGGCCGCCCCCGTGGCCGTCTGCATGGGGGCGATGTCGCTCGGCGTCCTGTGCTGGAACTTCCCGGAGGCGCAGACGTTCCTTGGAGATGGCGGAAGCACGCTCCTGGGCTACCTGTTCGCCGTCCACTTCGCGGCCTCGGCGCTGCCCAGGGTGTCGGGGGCCGGACTGCACGAGCTGATCCTGCTCCTCCTGCTCTTCGGGGGCGTTCCCGTCCTGGACACGTTGGCCGCCTTCAGCCGCCGCATCCTGATGGGGCGCTCCCCCTTCTTCCCGGACAGGGGCCATCTGCACCACCTCCTGATGGCCCTGACGGGGTCTCCCCTGTGGTCGGTGGTCGTCCTCCTGGCCCTTCAGGCCCTCTCTCTCTTGGGGGGCCTTGCCGTGTACACACGGCTGCTGTAACGCTGAACGGTAAAAAATGCGGGGTGCGGTAATGCATAAAGTGACGTGTGTGGTTGGAACAAGGCCTGAGGCCATCAAGATGGCCCCGGTGATTCGCGTTCTTCGCGAGAACGGAAATTTTGACGTGACGGTGCTGGCGACGGGACAGCATACGGACATGCTGGTTCAGGCGCTGTCGCACTTCTGCATCAAGGCGGACGTGAACCTCAACATCATGAGGCGCCGTCAGTCGCTGGACCACATCACCTCCTCGGTGCTGACGGGGGTGGGGAGCTTTCTGGACGGCGCGCCCCAGGACATGATCCTGGTGCACGGGGACACCTCGACGACGCTGGCGGCGGCCCTGGCGGCCTTCTACCGCCACATCCCCATCGGCCACGTGGAGGCGGGCCTGCGCAGCCACAACATGGCCCTTCCCTTCCCTGAGGAGGCGAACCGGGTCCTGACGGACCGACTGGCTTCCCTGTACTTCACGCCCACCGAGAGCGACGCGGAGAACCTGCGGCGCGAGGGCGTGGACCCCAGGAGAATCTACGTGACGGGAAACACGGTGATCGACGCGCTGTTCTGGACCCTGGAGAACCTGGTGCAGCCGGAGGTCCTGCGCGCCCTTCCCCCTGAAACGCCCCTCGTCCTCATGACGGCGCACCGCAGGGAGTCCTGGGGCGAGCCCCTGATGCGCATCTGCAGCGCGGTTTCCGAGCTGATTCAGCAGAGGCCCTACGTTCGGGTTCTGGTCCCGCTCCACAAGAACCCGGAGGTCCGGGACCGCATCCAGGAGCGGCTGGGCATGTACCCTCAGATGATCTTCACGGAGCCCCTCTCCTACCCGGACTTCGTTTCCGCCATGAACCGGAGCCTCTTCATCCTCACCGACAGCGGGGGGATTCAGGAGGAGGCCACCGCGCTGCGCAAGCCCGTCCTGATCATGCGCACCCTGTCGGAGCGCCCGGAGGCGGTCACCCTGGGCACGGGAGTGCTGGTGGGCACGGAGCGCGAAACGATCCTCCGCGAGTCCCTGCGCCTGCTGGACGACGCAGCCTATCGCCGCTCCTTCTCGGACCGGGGAATGCCCTTCGGGGACGGCAGCGCGTCCCCACGGATTCGGGACGTCATCGGGCGCTTCTTCAACAGCGACGATGGCGAGGACTGGGAGATCGATTTGAAATGAACGTGATGAGGATAGAGGGAGGACGGCCCCTTCAGGGGACGGTCCGCACCCAGGGGGCCAAGAACGCCGCGCTTCCCGTCATGGCGGCCTGTCTGCTTCTGAAGGGGCGGACGCTGACGCTCTCCAACGTCCCGGAGCTCTACGACGTGAGCACGATGATGGAGCTGCTGACGGCGCTGGGCGTCACGGCGCGGCGGGAGGGTAAGGAGGTGACCCTCGGCGTCGCCGACGAGGTGTCCTGGGAGGCGCCGGAGTCCCTGGTCCGCAAGATGCGGGCCTCGTCCCTGGTTCTGGGCCCCCTCCTGGCCCGCTGCGGCCGGGCTGCCCTGCCCCTGCCCGGCGGCTGCTCCATCGGCAGCCGGCCCATCGACCTGCACCTCAAGGGGCTCGTCCAGATGGGGGCGAAGATCGAGATCCGCAACGGCGTCGTCTGCGCTCAGGCGGACCGCCTGCGGGGTCGGCGCATCTACCTGGACTTTCCGTCGGTGGGGGCCACGGAGAACCTGATGATGGCTGCGGCGCTGGCACAGGGGGAAACGATCATCGAGAACATAGCGCGGGAGCCGGAGATCGACAACCTGGCGGTCGTCCTGCGCAGCATGGGCGTGCCCATCGACATGGAGGGGACGGGCTGCGTCCGCATCAAGGGTGTGGAGGAGGTGCAGTCCAGTCGGGAACGGGTCATCCCCGACCGCATCGAGGCCTGCACCTACCTCCTGGCTGGGGTGATGACGGGCGGCAGGGTCACGGTGGAGGACGTCATCCCGGCCCACATCGATTCCCTCCTGGCGAAGCTGGAGGAGGTTGGGGTGCGGTTTGCGGTCAACGGCAGCGCCGTGACCGTCTTCCCCGCGGACCGGCTGCAGTCCGTGTCCCTCAAGACCATGCCCTTTCCGGGCTTCCCCACGGACCTTCAGCCCCAGATGGCTGCCGCCCTCTCGCTCGCCGAAGGGACCAGCATGATCGAGGAGAGCGTCTTCCAGGCCCGGTTTCTCTACGCGGCGGAGCTCAACCGAATGGGGGCGGACATCCGCATCAAGGGAGACACCGCCGTGATCAGCGGCGTGGAGCGCCTGAGCGGCGCCAACGTCAAGGCGACGGACCTCCGGGCGGGGGCAGCGCTCATCCTCGCGGGCCTCGCCGCGCAGGGACGAACTCAGGTGGAGGACATGGTCCACGTCTGGCGCGGCTACGAGGCCATCGACGTCAAGCTGCGCTCCCTGGGCGCGCAGGTGGAACTGGCGGAGGACGTGAGGTGATGGAGG
Organism: uncultured Fretibacterium sp.; assembly: GCF_938030725.1. Lineage (GTDB taxonomy): Bacteria > Synergistota > Synergistia > Synergistales > Aminobacteriaceae > Fretibacterium. The sequence continues at coordinate 4,982 of NZ_CALHIQ010000109.1, forward strand.
CCCCCCGCTCCGAGGTCCAGGGGGGGCAGCCGGAGGGCGGAGCGCCGCGCGGCAGCCTCTCGGCGATCGAGGTCTACGCCTTCGTGGGGCCGGCGGGCACGGGCAAGAGCCAGCGCGCCTCCCACGTGGCGCGCCAGTACGGCATCGACCTGATCATCGACGACGGCCTGGTCGTCGCCAGGGGCCGCATCATGGCGGGGCGCAGTGCCAAGTCGGAGACGAACATGGTCCGGGCCATCCGCCGGGCGATCTTCGAGTACGCGCCGCACCGCGAGGAGGTCCTGAAGTACCTTTCGGCCCGCGCGCTCCGCGCCCCGTGCAGGCTGATGATCCTGGCCACGTCGGAGGGCATGGTCCGTAAGATTACCGCCAAGCTGGGGCTCAACGACCCCGTGGCGTTCATCGACATCCGGGACGTGGCCACCCCGGAGGAGATTTCCCTGGCGCTGCGGGAGCGGCGGGAGAAGAAGCAGCACGTCGTCCCCGTCGCGCGGGCGCAGATACAGCGCAACTTCGCGGGGAAGCTGGTGAGTCAGATTCGTGGCCTCTTCAAGAGCCGGGACCGCGACGAGGCCCGAAACACCGTGGTCAAGCCACCCTTCAGCTTCGACGGGAAGGTGACGATCGAAAAGGACGCGATCCAGGCCATGTGCCGGCACCTGCTGGAGCTGGGGGAACACGTGCAGAAGATCCACGAGCTCGAAATTCAGGCCGACGACGACAGCCTGGAGATCAACGTCGTGCTGGACCTGAAGCTCCAGGACCGGAGCGCCCTCAGCATCGCCCGCCTCCTCCAGAAGAAGGCGAGCACGGGCCTGAGCTACTTCACGGGCATGGACGTCCGGCGGGTCAACATCAAGATCAACGAGGTGTCCTTTTAGGCGGGCGCGGGCATTGGGGGTGAACGCATGGACGACAAGGAGCGGGAGGCGGCGCGGGATGCCGCATGGGAGGAACTGCGTGGCCGCGTGGCCGCCTGCAGGCGCTGCGGCCTGTGCGAGACGCGGACGAACACGGTCTTTGGCCAGGGGGCGGTCCACACCCCCATCGTGATGGTGGGCGAGGGGCCCGGCGCCGACGAGGACGCCCAGGGGCTGGCCTTCGTGGGACGGGCGGGCCAGCTTTTGACGAAGATCCTGAGCGCCGCGGGCATCGACCGGGAGTCCGTGTTCATCACGAACGTCGTGAAGTGCCGTCCCCCCAACAACCGCACCCCCACTCAGGAGGAGATGCTGAAGTGCGGGGACTTCCTGGAGGCCCAGCTCCTGCTGTTGAGGCCCCGGATTCTGGTGTGCCTGGGGAACACGCCACTGAAGTGGCTCCTGCGGACGTCGGAGGGCATCACGGCCCTGAGGGGCCGCTGGTTCGACTGGCGGGGCGTTCAGCTCTTCCCGATGTTCCATCCGAGCTACCTGCTGCGCAACGACTCGCGGCAGAAGGGAAGCCCCAAGGACCTGACGTGGCAGGACGTGCAGAACCTCAAGGCGCGCCTGGACGAGATCACAAAGAGGAAAGGAACGGAGGCCAATTGAGCGAGAAGAGAGTGCCGGAACACCTGGCGATCATCCTGGACGGCAACGGAAGGTGGGCCAAACGCCGCGGGCTGCCGCGGCTCATGGGGCACCGGGCCGGCCTGCGCAAGCTGGAGGAGATGGTTCACCTCGTCAAAAAGGCGGGAATCCGCTACTTCTCGGTCTATGCGTTCTCGACGGAGAACTGGAGCCGTCCGGAGATGGAGGTCACGGGCCTGATGAGCCTGTTCCGCTACTACATCCGGCGCAAGGTGGAGGCCATCAAGGCGGAGGGGGCCCGCATACGCTTCGCGGGGCGGCGCGACCGTCTGCCCCCGGACCTGCTGGAGCTGATGCGCCACGCGGAGGAGCGGACGAAGGACGAGAACGTCCTGGACTTCATCCTGTGCATCAACTACGGCGGGCGGCCGGAGGTCCTGGATGCCGTCAACGCGCTTTACGCGAGCGGGCACCGAGGGACGGTGACGGAGGCGGACCTGCGGCGCTTCCTCTACCTCCCGGACGTTCCGGACCCGGACCTCGTGATCCGCACCAGCGGCGAGCTGCGGCTGAGCAACTTCTGGCTTTGGGAGGCCGCCTACAGCGAGCTCTACTTCACGGATACCTACTGGCCGGACTTCGACGAGGCCGCCCTCAGCGCGGCGCTCGAGGACTATGCGGGACGGGAGAGGCGCTATGGCGGGCTTAAGGCCTAACGGCGAGCTCCAGCTGCGCACGGTCAGCGGCCTCGTGATCGCCGCGGTCGTGATCGCGGGGATATACTTCGGCGGTTGGGCCTGGCTTGCGATATCGCTGGCCTTGGCGCTTCTCTCCCTGAGCGAGTACTACCGTATGCTGTCCAAGCGCATGAAGCTTTCGCGGGGCATCGGCTACATCTGCGCGCTGGCCGTGATGCTGTCGAGCGCCGAGGGCGTACAGCCCGTTTCCATCACCATGACACTCTCCCTCAGCGCCTATGTGATCTTCATGATCGAGATGATGCGCCGTCAGGTCACGGGGCAGAGCTTTGCGGTAAACAACGTGGGCGGAACCCTGTCCGGCGTCGTCTTCATCGTGGTGCCCTGGACGTGCATCGTGCTGCTCCGGAGGCTGCCGACGGGCTCCCTCGTCCTGTTCACGCTCTTCGCCTGCACCTGGGGCTGCGACGTCATGGCCTATTTCGTCGGAAGCCGCTGGGGGCGCAGCAGCCTCTGCGAGTACATCAGCCCCCGAAAGACCGTCGAGGGCTTCATCGGTGGCGCCATGGGCAGCCTGCTGACCTGTGCCCTCGTCATCTTTTTGATGGAGCAGCCGCCCTACCCGCTCTTCATCATCGGAGTCGTCTGCGGCATCGCGGGGCAGCTGGGGGACCTGGCCGAGTCCCTGGTGAAGCGCGAGCTTGGGGAGAAGGATTCGGGGGGGCTGATCCCCGGACACGGAGGCGTCCTGGACCGCTTTGACAGCATCCTGCTCAACGGCCTGCTGACGTACCTCGTCTTCGGCCTGCTCCTGTGAGGACGACCATGACGGCAACCAGGACGGGACGAAAGCGCGTGGCCGTGATCGGCGCGACGGGAAGCGTCGGCAGCGCCATCCTCTCCGTGTGCCGTGCGCACCCGGACGAGGTCGAGGTGCGGGCCCTGGCGGCCCGCAGGCCTTCCGAAAAACTGAGGATGCTCTCACGGGAGTTTGAGGCTACAATGCTCTGTGCCTACGACGCACCGCGGGGAACGGAGGGACTCCTCACGGGCTCTGAGGGGCTGGTGGCCATCGCGGAGAGCCCGGAGGTCGATCAGGTGCTCTTCGCCTCGTCGGGGACGGCGGCCATACCGGCGCTGCAGGCTGCGCTTCGGGCGGGCAAGGAGGTGTCCCTGGCCAACAAGGAGAGCATCGTGGTGGCGGGCCCTTGGGTCATGCCCCTCGTTTCCCGGCCCGACCAGCTGCGCCCGCTGGACAGCGAGCACAACGCGATCTGGCAGTGCCTGCACGGCGAGGGGGAGGGACGCGCCGTGAGGTCCATACGCCTCACGGCTTCGGGCGGCCCCTTCAGGACCTGGACGGCGGAGGCGCTGAAGACGGTGACGCCCGATATAGCCCTGAAGCACCCTGTCTGGGCCATGGGGGCGAAGATCACGATCGACAGCGCGACGCTGATGAACAAGGGCATCGAGCTGATCGAGGCGATGTTCCTCTTCGGCCTCGAACCGGCTCAGGTGGACGCGCTGGTGTCGCCGGGCTCCTTCGTCCACGGCCTCGTGGAGTTCGCGGACGGCAGCGTCAAGCTACTGGCCGCGACGCCCGACATGCGCCTGCCCGCGGCCTCCTGCCTCTTCTGGCCGGAACGCCGCTTCCCCGCGCCGGACTTTGCGCCGCCGCTTCTGGCGCCCCGAACGATCTCCTTTGAGGCGCCGGACCCGGTGCGCTTCCCCGCGATGCGGATAGCGCGGACGGTGATGGAGCGGCGCGGCGCGTATCCGGCCCTTCTGGTCGGTTCGGACGAGGTGGCGGTGGACCGCTTCTTGAAGGGGCAGATCGGCTTTACGGACGTCGCCGCGGTGGTGGAGGAAACGCTGGCGTCCTGCCCGCTCCCCGCGCCAGGATCCCTTGAGGAGGCGCTCTTTGCGCTGAAGGAGGGCAGGCGCTGCGCCGCGGCCGTCTGCAACGGCCTGGTGGGGCGCAGGGCGTAAAAGGCCGTCGCCTGCGGGGTTAAAATTTTTTGGAGGTTTCGATACCGTGTTGATCAGTCTCGTTTCGTTCGTTATCGTCATCGCCGTCTGCGTGGTCGTCCACGAGTTCGGCCATTTCATCACGGCGCGCTGTCTTGGCGTGCAGGTCCACGAGTTCGCCTTTGGCATGGGTCCGGCGCTCTGGCAGCACAAGAGCGCCGGACCGGAGCCCATGCTGTGGTCGGTGCGGGCGTTCCCCGTCGGGGGCTTCTGCCGCCTGGCGGGCATGGGGGAGGAGGAGGGGGAGGAGGCCGTCCTGCCCGGCAAGGGCTTTAACGAGCAGCCCGGCTGGAAGCGCTTCCTCATCCTGCTGAATGGCTCCCTCTTCAACGTCCTCCTGGCCCTTCTGCTGACGGCGGTCTTCCTCTGGGGTCACGGCGCGCTGGACATGGAGCACACCCGGATCGGCGAGGTCATGCCGGGATTTCCCGCGGAGGCCGCCGGCATTCAGGTAGGGGACAGCATCACGGCCGTGAACGGCCGTTCCGTTCAGGAGTGGCGCGAGATGTCGGAGGCGCTGCGGGAGGAGGCAGAGCGGGGCGGGGACGTGAGGGTCGAAGTTCGACGCGGTGAGGAGGTCCTCACGATCTCGACGCCCATTCCCATGAGCGAGGAACACGGACGCCCCATGCTGGGGATCACGCCGGCCCTGGTGCGCTACTCCCCGAAAGACGCGGTCCTGAACGCGGGGCAGTACACGTGGCGGATGACGACGCTGATGCTGAGGGGCATCGCCGACTGGATCCTGCGCCGGCAGGAGGTGGACATCACGGGTCCCGTGGGCATCGCCTCCATGTCGGGGCAGGCCATGCGGGCGGGGTGGTGGGCCTTCGTGACGTTCGTCGCCCTCATCAGCCTGAACCTCGGCCTGCTGAACCTGTTCCCCATCCCGGCGCTGGACGGCGGGCGTATCCTCTTCGTGCTGCTGGAGATGGTCTTTCGCCGCCGCCTGCCGGAGAGGGTGGAGAACTGGATCCACACGGCGGGCTTCGTCCTGCTCATCCTGTTGATGCTGGCCATCACCTGTCAGGACGTCTACCACCTCTTCTGGACGAAGTGAGCGGGCCGTCGAGGTGAAGCGAAGCGTTCAAATCGGGGCCCTCCGCATCGGCGGGGGGGCCCCAGTTCGCGTCGAGAGCATGCTTAAGGTCTCCCTGTCGAACCGGGAGGCCTGTGCTGCGCAGTGCGCCAGCCTGCTGCGGGTGGGCTGTGAGATGGCTCGGGTGGCCCTGCCGCGTCCGGAACTGGCCCCGGACCTGAAGTGGCTCGTGTTCAACACGGACCTGACCCTGATGGCGGACATCCACTTCGACCCGACCCTGGCCGTGCTGGCCATGGAGGCGGGGTGCCGGGCCATCCGCATCAACCCCGGCAACATGCCCCTCAATCGCCTGAACGACGTCATCCAGACCGCCAAGGCCCTGGGGGTGACGATCCGAATTGGGGCCAACGGGGGGTCGGTTTCGGGCCGACAACTGGAGGCCGCGGGGGGCGACCGGGCGGTGGCGCTGTGCATCGCGGTGCGGGAGCAGGCGGAGCTCCTGCTGGGCGCGGGCTTCGAGGACCTGATCCTCTCGGCGAAGTCCTCCTCCGTGCCGGAGTGCGTGCGGGCCAACGTCCTGATCGCGCGAGAGTACCCGGACTTTCCCTTCCACGTGGGGCTGACGGAGGCAGGGCCGGGAGATGGCGGCATCGTGAAGGGCGCGGCGGGCATCTCCGCTCTCCTGGCCCAGGGGATCGGGGACACCATCCGCGTGTCCCTGACGGACGCGCCGGAGCGCGAGGTTCGCGTGGGCTACGAGATACTGAAGGCTCTGGAGGTTCGGACCCGCGGCGTGAACCTCATCAGTTGTCCCACCTGCGGGCGGCGTCGGGCGGACGTCATGGAGCTGACGAAGTTGATCGAGCCCATGCTGGAGAGCCTGCCGGACGGGACCACCGTGGCGGTGATGGGCTGCGAGGTCAACGGCCCGAAGGAGGCAAGGCACGCCCAGATGGGGATCGCGGGAACGCCGTCGGGCGCGGTGCTGTTCCGTGAGGGGCGCGTGGTGGGAGAGTACCCCTTCGAGGCCCTCCCGAACGTCCTGCCCCGCTTCTTCGCGGGGGAGCCTCTGGAGCGCGGCGACGCAGGACGGGATGCGGGCTGCTGAGGCTGTCTGCCGCGGGGTCCTGGGCGGGAGCCCTCGAAACTCCCGCAACGAACGATGGAGAGACGAATTGAAGGAGGACATGGACATGGCGGCTGCGGAAAAGCGCGTTTTCAAGTGTGCCTCGTGCGGGCACGTCTTTGAGGAGGAGGGCGCGTCGATGCGCTGCCCCGAGTGTCGGGGCAGGACGCTGATCCTTGAGGCAGGCCCCACCTTAAAGGGGAGGGGCTGCGGGGGGAACTGCGGCGGTGGGTGCAGCTGCGGCTGCCACCACTGAGGGAGGCCGAAGTCATGGCCGCAGGCAAACAGGAACACACGACGCACCTCCTTGGCGCGGAGGTCGTCGGCAAGACGCACCCACGCATTGAGTTGCGTGGGCGGCTGGATGAGTTGAACGCTCAAATCATCCTGACGCAGGCGCGGGCGCGGGCCGCGGGGGAGCGTCAGTTGGAGGCGGACCTGGAGGAGGTTCGGGTCAAGGCCGTCCGCGAGGCCATGATGGCCGAGGTGACCGACGCGCCCTGCGGCGAGTTGGCCCTGTGGGGACTGACGGAGGAGGATATCCACCAGCGGTCCCACACTCCGGCGCGTTTCTACGGAAAGGGACACCTCGACCTTCACGCGGACATGGGGCTCTGGGCGGCGGAGATCAACCTGTTGCGCACGCTGGTGCGGGAGACGGAACTCGTCGCGTGCCGCGCCTTCGACGACGGGGCGGGTGGCGTGACGAGGCCGGACATCGTCAAGATGCTGAACCGCCTCAGCAGCGCGCTCTACATCCTGATCTACAACTACCTGCCTGAGGGGTTCACCCGCTTTTATGGGCGGATCGGACAGAGGTAACGCCTTAATAAAACCGTAGATGAGGGCCGGCTTGTGTCGGCCCTCATCGGTCCCTGGATTGGAACTCCAGGTTCGTTTTCTTCAACGTTGTCCGGACTTTTCCTCCAGCAGCCTCAACGCCCCTGTGTCCTTGAGTTTTTCATTATCTTTCGCATAGTCGAGGGCTGTTTTACCCTTGCTGTCCTTTGCCTTCGCGTCTGCTCCGGCCTCCAACAGCGCGGTCAGGGCTTTGGGGTGGGGGTTATATTGAGCTGCAACCATTAACGACGTCCACCCATCTTTATTTTTGGCGTTGAGGTCTGCTCCTGCCTCTATCAAAGCCATCAGGATTTCCGAGTTTGAGTTGTTGTACGCTGCAACCATCAACGGCGTCGCCCCATCTTTATCTTTGGCGTTGACGTCCGCACCGGCCTTTATCAAGGTCTTCAGGACTTCCAGGTTTGAGTTATATCGGGCCGCAAGCATCAACGGAGTCCACTCGTCTTGCTGTTTGGCGTTGACGTCTGCACCAGCCTCTATCAAGGCCTTCAGGACTTCCGGGTTTGAGTTATATCGGGCCGTACCCATCAACGGCGTCCACCCGTCTTCGGCCCTTGCGTTGACGTCCGCTCCGGCTTTTAACAAGGCCACCAGGACTTCTGGGCTTGAGTTATAGGCAGCCGCAAACATTAATGGTGCCCATCCATCTTTGGTTTTGGCGTTGACATCCGCTCCAGCCTCCAGCAGCGCAGTCAGGGCTCCTGAGGTTGAGTTATTGTACGCCGCAAACATCAACGGCGTCCACGCATCTTGCTGTTTGGAGTTGACGTCCGCGCCCGCCTCTATCAAAGCCCTCAGGACTTCTGGGTTGGGGTTATAGTGTGCCGCAAACATCAGCGGCGTCCACTCAGCTTTGTTTTTGACATTGACGCCCGCGCCCGCCTCTATCAAGACCTTCAGGACTTTGGGGTTTGAGTTCTTGTACGCCGCAATCATCAATGGCGTCGACCCATCTTTGTCTTTGGCGTTGACGTCCGCTCCGTCCTGAATCAGTTGCCGTACCTTTTCAGGCTCCGCTTTGCCGGTTATCTCCAGCAGTTCTTCCGTTGTCCCAGCACTCGCCTGTCCCTTGAAAAGCGTGAGCAGCAACAGAGACCACAAGACAAAACCTGAAACGCTGCGAGTGAGTAAAGCAGACTTTTTCTTCAACGTGTCCCTCTCCTTTTTTAACGTCCGGTCTTTTCCTCCAACCGCTTCAAAGCCCCTGTGCCCTTGAGCGCTTCCCTCTCCCTCGCGTAGTCGAGGGCTGTTTTACCTCAAGTGGTTTCAATTTTCTTGTTGCGTTTGGCGTGACGATCTGACGTGTGGCGGACCTCAAGTTAAGAACGGTCATGGCCCTTAACCATAGATTATAATACTAACAATGTTGAAATTATAGGACCATTGATTAGATTTCGAGTTCTGCTCTGGTGCTACGTCCAGGATGTTGATCGTGTACGGGCGTATGCATGATCATTTACGAAAATAGATGTCGGGACGCAAAAATCCGTAATCTATCTTTTGGAGGCGCATGGAGGGCGAGCGGGATTTTTAACTCAACAAGCCGACATGTCGCTGCCCGCAGCACGATGAGGCAGGCAGGATGACGATCGGCATCTGGAGCTTCCGGCTGGACGAGGACAGCCTGCCCCATAACCCCACCTTAGCTTTTTTCAGAGGGCTTGACGATAAGTGCGGGAATAGTGTATCATCTTTGGTATACCAGTTGGTATACCAAAGGGTGTGCCGAAGAATCCAGTAAGGATATAAAAAACACAAACACTGAATAAATGAAAGATGGAGTTGCCAGTCCCTGTGCGGGGAACGATCAGGCGCACTGCGAAGAGAGAGTGAGTTTTGATGCGGGAGGGCCGCTTGGCTTTCGATGTCTACAAAAAAATAAAAGAAGGCATCCTCTCCCTGGCCTACCCCCCGGGCGCGACATTGCAGGAACGCCAAATTGCAGAGCAGTTCGGCGTCAGCCGAACACCTGTACGCGAGGCCATTCAGTGCCTTGCGCAGGAGGGGTGGCTCGTCATCAGCGCAAGACGATACATTCAAGTGCGCGACGCTTCAACGCTCAATCTTCGCAAGCTTTTTGATGCCCGTCGCCTCTTGGCTGATGACGTCGTGGATATTCTTTTTTCAGGGCGAATGCACGCCGCAGTTTCAAAACGTATGCGGGCCGCCATTGCGGCCATGAACGACGCAAAGGAAAACCTCTTCGCGTTCATTACGGTGGACCAGGCCTTTCACTCGATTGCCTTTGAGGTCCTGGAGAACGAATATCTGCAAAAGTTTTGGCAGAGCGTCAGCGAGGACATGATCTGGTTCGGAATGCTTGCCATGGATGAGCATCGCTATGGGAGTGTTCTGCAGGAGCATGAGGAGATTGTAAGGGCAATGGAGCAGGGGCAGAAGGATGCGGTGAAAGCTGCCGTGACGGCCCACCTGGATTCGACAGAAGCTATCCTGCTCGGCAAGATGTACGACGGCGGAAGCTGCGGCAGAATTTCCCCGCAGGCCCTTGGGTTTAGAAGGGATCTAAAGAAAGGAGTGGCGGTTAGGACATGCGAATGAAATCAGTTGCGCTGCGTAAGGATGGAAGCTCGCATGAGGTTTCATTGCTGTGGGACGCCTGTGTTGCAGCAGGATATACGGGGCGCGATCAAGCTGGTGTCCGTGCACACGTGGAGGAGCTAAAGAAGATCGGCGTCCCATCTCCTGAACGAGTTCCCTCTATGTACTGGATCGAGCCGGAGCGCATCAGTGCTGCATCCTCCGTCTGGGTTGTAGGGAACAAAACGTCAGGCGAGGGCGAGGTCTTTCTGGCCCGCTGCAGCCAGGGGAATTTGCATGTGACCGTTGCCAGCGACCACACGGACAGGGCGCTTGAGACGGTGTCCGTTTCCAAGGCAAAACAGATTGCGACCAAGCTTGTCGGTGCGATCTTTTGGCGTGTGGATGATGTGCGCGACCATTGGGATGAGATTGAGCTGCGGGTCTGGAACGACGGAAAAATCTATCAGGAGGGGACGCTGGGGCAAATGTTGCCTCCTGAAGCGCTGTTGGAGCTCGCCGAGGAGGATTCACCGGTTAAGGGTGGGCGCATTTCGCTCTTTAGTGGGACGCTTCCTGTCATCGGCGGAGACCTCGTTTATGGTAGCCGTTACGTGCTCTCTTTGAAGGACCCCGTTCTGAATCGGGAACTGCGGCGCGAGTATGCGGTTCAAGTCCTTCCAGATCGCAATTAGGGGTAGAGGACATGAAGCTACGCGTTGGTGTTCTGCAGTTTGACGTGGCCCTGGGCGATCGGATGAAAAACAGGGCAACGCTTCAGCGATGGCTGAAGTCAACCTTGGTGCCATCCGACCTTACGACGGTGCTCGTGATTCCAGAAATCTGGGATGTGGGTTACGCTCTTCCCCGCGCGAAGGAGCTGGCCGATCCCGAAGGGAAAGGCGCGGCGGAGTTTCTCGGCGGCCTTGCCAGGCAGTACGGCGTCTGGTTTGCAGGGGGCTCGGTGCTTGCCTCTACGCCTGAGGGATTTGCAAACCGAGGGCAGGTCGTCAACCCTCGTGGCGATCTCGTTGAGTATTATGACAAGGTACATCTCATCCGTCTTATGGAGGAAGATAAGTACTTCGTCCCGGGGAGGAAAGAGTGCATTTTTGACGTGAACGGCATCCGCGCTGGCTGCGTGACGTGCTACGACATCCGTTTTTGCGAGTGGGTGCGGACTTATGCGCTGGATGGCGTTCAAGTGCTCTTTGTCAGTGCGGAGTGGCCCATGTCTCGAATTGATCACTGGGAGGCGTTGCTTAGGAGCCGCGCTATTGAAAACCAGATGTATGTTGTCGCCTGCAACCGGTGCGGCAAGTCCGAGGAGACGCTCTTTGGAGGACGTTCCATGATCCTCGGCCCCAAAGGCGAGCTGCTCTTCCAAGCCGGTGCTGGCGAGGAGGCAGGCTTTGTCATCCTCGATATGGATGAGGTGGAAAAAACGCGAGGGTTCCTGACGGTCTTTAACGATCGAGTACCGGGAATATACAAGGTGTAGCGATAATGCTCGCGTGACGTTATAGTACCAAGTGGTGCAGTCCTGTAAATCCAAGAGGGGAGCGAATGAAGATGAAACGAAGAATGTTCTTGAGCGTTGTTGCGTTGTTGGGTTTGGTTTTTTTGAACAAGGCAGCCTTTGCGGCATCTGTCAACATCAAGCTGGCACACGGCGGCAGTTTGGAGCATCAGTACCACATTGGAGCAACGGAGTTCAAGCGACTCGTTGAGGAGGCTTCAAACAACGAGATTGAGGTCACGATCTTCCCACAGGGACAGCTTGGCGGGGAGCGTGAGCTGGCAGAGAGCGTTCGTATGGGGACCGTTGAAATCGGAGAGTTGGCGGCCAGCAACATGGCAGGGTTCGTTCCGGAGTTGCAGGTGTTTGGCATCCCCTTCCTCTTCACGGGCAAGAATGCTGTCTACTCTGTTTTGGACGGAGAGATTGGCGCCGAGCTGAACGGCTATATGCTGAATAAGGGCTTTGTCAACCTTGGCTATTGGGAAGTGGGCTTCCGCAATATGACGAACAATGTTCGCCCGATCAAGAAGCCGGAGGATGCTAAGGGGCTCAAGATTCGAGTTCAGGAGTCCAAGATATGGATTGAATTCATGAAGGCGCTAGGAGCCGTCGCGACGCCGATCCCCTTTGGTGAGCTTTATTCAGCGCTACAGCAAAAGGTGACGGATGGCGAAGAAAATCCTATCGCTACGATATATTCCATGAAGTATTACGAGGTGCAGAAGTACGTTTCCATGACAGCCCACACCTACGAACCCGCACTGGTTATCGTGAACCAGCAGTGGTTTGAGGGACTGGATCCAAAGTATCAGGCGATTTTGAAGGATGCCGCAATCAAAACGGCCACGTTGCAGCGTGCCAAGTTGGCGGAGCTCGAAAAAGAACGTCTGGAGATCATCAGAAAAGCGGGGGTAGAAATCGAGGAAAATCCGGACCACGCCGCTTTTGCCGAATTGACAAAGGACCTCTATAAGGTGATCTCGGACACTGTGCCCGAAGAGCTGGTCATGAGAATTCGGGACGCGATTGCCAAGGCCCAATAACAAACGAAACATTTGTTGCTCGCCTTGTGATAAGGGGGGTGTTGCCCCCCTTTTTTTGTTTGGAACTGTCTGTAGAGGAGTGAGTGCGTTGCAGAAGATGCGATGGCTTTTTGCGACTGCATCGGGAATTTGCCTGGCTGTCGTTTTCCTGGTGACATTGGGCCAGGTCGTTCAGCGCTACGTTTTCCATATGCCCATGCCATGGGCGACAGATGTCACAAGAATATCTTTTATCTATTCCGTGTTTTTTGGCATGGGCGTCGGGGTATTTAATAAATCCCATCTCAATATCGACGTCTTGGTAAGGCTGCTCCCCAAGCGTATTCAACCGTGGTTTGCTCTGTTTTCCAACATCATTGTGATGATTTTTCTCGGCGCTGTCTTCCGCTTCAGCATTCCCTTTGCTCAGGCAAATGCCGACCAAGTAACCCCTTATCTTCTCCTGCCTATGGCCTGGATATATTATGTCATTCCCATCACAGTTACCTTTATGCTCATCTTCCTCCTGATTGATACCGTTAAACTCTTGCGCAGCATGGCTCTGAACCAATCCGTGGACGGAAGGTGACGCTGATGCTCTGGATCGTTGCGCTGTTTTTAGTGTTTCTTCTTGGCGTCCCGATTAGCTTTTCCCTTGGTATTGTTACGCTGGCAGGTTTGGTCGGTTCAGGACTGCCGCTACAGGTGCTCGTCCAGCGTATGTTCACCGGGGCGGATAACTTTGCCTTTGTTGCCATTCCTCTTTTTATTTTAGCGGGCAACTTGATGGCTGTTGGCGGAATTTCAAAGCGTATTACTTCGTTTGCCGATATGTTGGTCGGACATTGGCCGGGTGGTCTGGGGATGGTAGCCATAGTGGCCTCCATGATATTCGCTGCCGTCACGGGATCGGCGATTGCAGCCACGGCAGCAATAGGCGCTATACTCATCAGCGAGATGATCGTGAAAGGCTATTCACGGCCCTACGCTGCAGCATTGGTGGCCACGGCTGGCTCCATTGGCCCTATCATCCCTCCAAGCATTCCTCTTGTAGTCTATGGCGTCATTGTCAGCAGTTCCATCGCAAAGCTTTTCATGGGAGGGGTCATCCCCGGCATCCTGATGGGAATCTTTCTCATGATCGCTAACTGGCGTATCAGCAAGGTTAGAGGATACGTGGGGCGGGAAAAGAAGGCAAAATGGTCTGAGGTACGTCAGGGACTTCGTGATGCGGTGTTAGCCCTTTTAATGCCCATTATCATCATTGGTGGCATCGTAGGCGGTATCTTCACGCCGACGGAATCTGCGGCCATCGCGGTAGCCTACGCCTTGGTGTTGGGTGGGTTGATCTACCGTGAGCTCTCATGGCGTTCACTCGCCAAGGCTTTCGTTGATGCAGCAGTGACCACAGGGGTCATCCTTACGGTGCTGATGACGGCAAACTTGTTTATCTGGTTTATGACCGTGAAAATGATTCCCCAGTCCATCGCTCAAAGCCTGCTCTCGGTAATCAGCTCAAAGTGGGGCGCGCTTATGGTGATGAACATTATCCTGCTTATTGCGGGAACATTTATTGACACAACAAGTGCAATCACGATTTTTGTGCCGCTTTTTCTGCCTCTCGTGCAGACGTTTGGCATTGATCTTATTCATTTTGGCGTCATGGTGGCGGTCAACCTGACGATTGGCATGTGTACTCCACCGCTTGGAGTCTGTCTCTTCGTCGCTTGTGAGATTGCGGATACCACTTTGACGAAAATGTTTAAGGACCTTATCCTCATGCTCATCCCACTTCTCATCCTGCTGGCTCTCATTACCTACGTTCCGTCCACTGTCCTTTGGCTGCCCAATGTCCTTGGGCTTTAGGAATGACGATGCTGGTCCTCACTTTGGGGACCAGCATCACGTCATGGCTCTGCCTGCAACAGGGGCCCGTTGTCCCCGCAGCGAGGGCAGTGTCCAATGAGGCATAGAGTAGCTCGCGTTTTTCTCAGCCCTGACGCTGCGATGACGAACTATGTCGCGTCAGGGCTGTCCCTTTGCGAAGAAAGCTAACGGAGGGCCTTAAGGAGTCCCATCGTCAGCACGGGGAAATAGGTAAAGAGCAACAGGCAGACCACCATGGCGCAGAAAACCGGCACGATCTCGCGTGAGATGCTCTCTATATTCTC
>NZ_CALHIQ010000110.1 GCF_938030725.1 uncultured Fretibacterium sp.
TGAAAGTTGGCACCGCCGAACAGGTTGACCTTAAGGCCCTGAACTTCGCTCAACTCCAGGATGGCGTATTTCGTCTTTTGAACGATGGACTCTCCAAGCTCATACATACCCTTCGGCCCCATGCTGGCCAGATAAACGGCAGCAGTGATCGCCCAAAGTCCCGTTTCAGTTCCAAAGTACTCGTTGGCGTTCTCGCGACTGCCGTGCGAGCAGCGATAGTTCATCGCACGTCCCCAGCCGAAGCGCCCCTCCTGCTTTGTCTTTGCAATGCCGTACATGTACGTCGGAAACTGTTCGAGATATTCCTGTTTCTGCTGACAAGCGATAAAACCCGCCTGTCCACCTCCAAACTGCACGTGCATCCCTAACGGTTGAATATCCCCACAAACCAGGTCTGCTCCCAGATTTAAGGGACTCTCTACAATGCCGAGCGAAGCAGTCTCCGGCTGAGCGATGCACAAGGCATCGTATTGATGAGCTCTGTTAGCAATATCTTCCGCCTGCGTTTCAAAAAAACCCAGATAAGAAGGGTTTTCATAGAAGACGGCCGCCGTTTTGTTCTCCTTCAGCTTCGCGGCAAGGTCCACCAAATCCATCAGTCCAGACTTTTTATCACACTCCACTTTAATTATTTTAATCGAACTTCCAACGTACTGCGTCACCTGAGAAACGATCTCAGGATTCATCGTAGAAGGGATCAAAAGCGTATCCTTGGAGCGCCCTTCGGCTGCCTTGATGCGGAGCGCCATGCGCAGCGATGAAGCGACGGATTGCGATGCGTCATAAGTGGTATAGCTAACCACTTCCGCATCGAGCAGTTCTCCCATCATGCTGCAATATTCAAAGATCGCTTGCATTTTCCCGTGATCCGAATACGTGTCGCCGCAATAGGCCGTTAAGAACTCGCCCCTTGAGTTGATCTCGTCGCAAAGAGCGGGGACCTGGTGCCTATAGCATCCAGCGCCAAGAAAACTGATGTACTCGTCCGTCGTAACGTTTTTGTTCAGGATGCCCATGACGTGCCTTTTCAACTCGTACTCGCTTCCGATCGGCTCGGGCAGGTCCAGGCGCTCCTTGTACAGAAGATCGTCAGGGATCAAACTCTTGTAAATGGCCTCCACACTCTCGACGCCAATCTCGTCCAGCATGGCTTTCTTAATCGCAGGGACGCTATTGGGCATGTAGGGATGCACAAACCCCGGGTCCTTTTTCACGTTATCCTCTCCTTTTCAAGAAGCCCATCGCTCTCTCTGTTACAGTGCTATGCTGCTTGGATCCCCTATTGATTGACGATTCTATGGCTTCCCTTAGGGGTAATGTCAAACCGCCCCATCGATATCGAACTCTGGCTGTAATAGACCGCCATGCCAAAACTCCGCCATACCGTTTCCCCACGCTCAGATCACAAGAGTCATGGAACCTTCGCCAACTGAGTTGCCGCTTACTGGGGACTCCTCTTCCCGTCAAGCGGCAGCTTTACGAACTCGCCTCCCTTCCACGGCAACGTCCTCCGCTCTCGTTCCACGCCAGACAGTACCCAAGAAAGGATATCTTTGGGGGCATCCCTGCTGAGCAATCCCACGAGCGAAGATGGATTCTTGACCTTACCGTTGCAGGAAGGTATATCATGGGCTCGCCTTGAAAAATCTCTTTAGTTATTTACATGACTGAGTGCCCCCAGAAAGGGGGCCACGTTGAGCACAGGCACAGATTTCAGCGGAAGCCAATGGTTTTGGAAGAGGAGGTGTTTGTGCAAAGAAGAGAGCGCGGACGCACGGCGGATGTCGGAGGGAGCCATTGTCTTTGATGAGGGTTGCTCCGGTGGAGGCCTCAGCTATTCACGGCACGGACGATGACAACCCTACTATCGGATGAGCGCAAATGGCTGCAGACGCTCAAGATGACATTTTGAGGATTTTGGCAGCCATGCCCAGAGCAACTTGCCTGAATAAGTTTGAAAATTCAGCGGAATATTCCCCAAGGACATCGCTGCAGGGGTCCCCTAACGAAGACAAACGGTTGCACGCGGCCTTGTCGGGAAGTTGCTCACATGGTATGAACCGCTTCTTTTACAAATTGTCCTCGCCTCTCCTCCGGTTTTCTAAGGTGCTTGTTGCGGGAATCATTCTATTTGGGAAAGGAGCATATGAGATGTTAGCCGTCGTAAAGGAACACAGTGGACCTGGTTTTGCCATCAAAGACGTTCCCGAGCCAAAATGTCGCGAGGACGACGTCATCGTCAAGGTGAAGTCGGTTGGATTCTGCGGAACGGATGGACCGATTTTGGCCGGCACACGAGAGGTTCCATGGCCTCTAATTCCCGGGCACGAGTTTGCGGGGGATATCGTTGAAACAGGAGCTAAGGTTGAGGGATGGAAAGTGGGCGATCGAGTTAGCGCCTGTATCGTGATCGGCTGCGGCAATTGTAAATTCTGTATCGAAGGGAACGAACCGCTTTGCGATCGCCTGATCGAGACGGGGATTCACGTAAACGGCGCTTTTGCGGAGTACGTTCGCGTTCCCGCCAAGGTTCTGGTGAAACTGCGCGACACCACAAGCTATGACTTTGGCGCGGCGGTTGACCCTGTAGCCTCCGCTTACCGCACCGTCAAAAAAATGCCCCTCACCTCAAAGGATACGGTGATGGTCCTCGGCCCTGGGCCTATTGGATTGTATGCGACCCAGTTGTTGAAGCTGCGTGGCGCCCGCAAGATCATCGTGCTCGGAGCAGCATGCGACAAAGATCGCCTTCAAATGGCGCTAAAGCTCGGCGCAACGGATATCATCAACAACTCGGAAGAGAATCCTATCGAAAGGGTGAAGGAGATCACAGGCGGCGAGATGTTGGATTTCGTTCACGATTGTGCAGGAGCGGCAGCGCTTGTCGAAACGGCCATGAACTCCATAAAAAAGAGCGGGTCCTACTACATCACCGGCCTGTTCCACTCGGACCCGCCGGTTAATTTGGGCAAGGTCGTGCGCAGCGAGATCGATATTCGTGGAACGATCTGCTATACGCGGGAAGAATTCCGCGAGTGTCTGGATCTAATTCAGGACGGACGGGTTGAAGTCACGCCGATGATCACGCATCACTATGCCCTGAAGGATATGGAAAAGGCGTTTGAAACGTTCCAGAAG
>NZ_CALHIQ010000111.1 GCF_938030725.1 uncultured Fretibacterium sp.
CCGTGATGAAGGGGAAGCGCCACACGTTGCCGAGGCCGATGGCGCACCCCGCCGAAAGAAAGATGAAGCCCAGCCGGCTTCCCAGAGTTTCCCGTTTCTTTTCCATGGCACGATAACCTCGATTCCTGAAGCGAAGGGGCCGGCTACTTCACGAACTTTTCCCAGTAGCCCGCCGCAAAGATGGACAGCACGAGAAGGGGCACCACCCAGGTGAAGTAGGGGCGGAGGAAGGCCGGGAACTTGATGCCGCGTCCGGCGTCCGCCTCCTGGATGAAGCCGTCCCAGCCCCAACCGTAACGGGAAACGCAGAAGAACAGGTAGACGAGGGAGCCCAGGGGCAGCATGTTGTTGCTGACGATGAAGTCCTCCAGGTCCAGCACCCCGGACCCGGCGCCCAGGGGCTGGAAGCCGGACCACCGGTTGAAGCCCAGGGCGCAGGGCAGGGCCAGCACGAAGAGCCCGCAGCCCGTGACGAGGGCGGCGAGGGGCCGGCTCCAGCCGAGCTTGTCCATGAAGCAGGCCAGGATGTTCTCGAAGACGGCGATGACGGTGGAGAGGGCGGCGAAGCTCATGAAGAGGAAGAAGAGGGTGCCCCAGAGCTGCCCGCTGGGCATCTGGTTGAACATGTTGGGCAGCGTGACGAAGATCAGGCCAGGGCCCGCGCCCGGCTCGATGCCGTAGGCGAAGCAGGCGGGGAAGATGATGAGCCCCGCGCAGAGGGCCACGGCCGTGTCCAGCGTCGAGATCAGGAGGGCCTCGCCCATCAGGGAGCGGTCCTTGCCGATGTAGCTGCCGAAGATGGCCATGCTGCCGACGCCGAGCCCCAGGGTGAAGAAGGCCTGTCCCAAGGCTGCGTAGACGCTGGTCCAGAGGCCGTTGGCCGTGAGGTTCGCGAAGTTGGGCTTCAGGTAGAACTCGAGGCCGCGCTCCGCCCCTGGCAGGGTGACGGAACGAACGGCCAGCGCGACCATGATGACGAGGAGGCAGGCCATGATGGCCTTCGCCGCGCGCTCGACGCCCCGCCTGAGGCCGGAGCAGCAGACGGCGGCGCTAACGCCTACCGCCAGGGCCAGCCAGCGCACCATGGACTCCGGGTCCGCGAGGAGGCTGGCGAAAGCGCCTCCAACCTGGTCCGGGGTGAGTCCCGCCAGGTCTCCTTTTGCGGAGTAGTACGTGTAGGCCAGCATCCAGCCCGTCACCACGGTGTAGAACATCATGAGGAGCGTGCAGCCGATCCATCCGGCGTAGCCCCAGACGGACCAGGCCCGGTGCTGGGGGCAGAGGGCGGCAAAGGAGGTCACGACGCTGCGCTGGGACGCGCGCCCTACGGCGAACTCCATCACGAGGAGCGGCAGCGCCAGGGCCAGCAGGCAGACGACGTAGATCAGGACGAAGGCCGCCCCACCGTACTGCCCCGTGATGAAGGGGAAGCGCCACACGTTGCCGAGGCCGATGGCGC
>NZ_CALHIQ010000112.1 GCF_938030725.1 uncultured Fretibacterium sp.
TGGACACGACGATGCTCCTGCGCCGGGAGATGCGCGAGATCGAGGGGGCGTTGGCAGACCTGATGAAGGTCATCTTGGACAGGGCGGAGGCAGGGACAGACGTCCTGATGCCGGGCTTCACCCACATGCAGCACGCCCAGCCCATCACCGTCGGCTTCTGGTTCATGGCGTACTTTCAGATGTTTAAGCGGGACCTGGACCGCCTTCAGGACTGCCGTGCGCGCACCGACTTCTGCCCCCTTGGGGCCTGCGCCCTGGCGGGTACCACCCTGCCCATCGACCGGCAGGCCACCGCAGAGGCCCTCGGCTTCTCCGCCCCCACGGAGAACGCCATGGACACGGTGAGCGACCGCGACTTCATGATCGAGTTCCTCAGCGCGGCCTCCATCTCCATGATGCACCTGTCGCGATGGGCCGAGGAGTTCGTCTGGTACAACAGCACCGAGTTCTCCTACCTCACCCTCGACGACAGCTTCTGCACGGGGAGCAGCATCATGCCACAGAAGAAGAACCCGGACATCGCGGAGCTCCTTCGCGGAAAGGTCGGTCGGGTCTACGGCGACCTGATGGGGCTGCTCACCGTGCTCAAGGGGACCCCCCTGGCGTTCAACAAGGACTTTCAGGAGGACAAGGAGAAGGTCTACGACGCCATCGACACGTGGAAGGCAAGCATCCGTATCCTCGAAAAGATGATCGGAGCCGCTTCGTTCCGGCCGGACGTGCTGAACGCACAGTTGGAGAAGGGGTTCCTCAACGCCACGGACGTGGCGGAGCACCTGGTCGTAAAGGGCATCCCCTTCCGCGAGGCGCACGAGATCGTGGGGCACATGGTGAGAGCCTGCGAGAAAAAATGCTGCCGGCTTGAGGACCTTACCGACGCGGACCTGGCCCTCATCGACCCTCGCCTGTCCAAGTCCATGGTGGGCGACATCGGCATCAGAGCCTGCGTGAACGCCAGGAGGTCCTACGGAGGCACGGCTCCCGGGGAGGTGCGGCGGCAGATCACAGCTGGCAGAGAATGGCTCGAGAGGACGATGCACGGTTAAGCCGCCGCGCCACGCTCCACCTCAAGAAAACTGCGTCCGTTTCTCGCGTTTCCCACCGGGATTCATGTTAAACTGATAGTTTATGAACTCTCCTGCATTGACAGGTGAAAATTCACGGGCATGGGAAGGATGGACGTCATGAGCGATGGGCGCAACGAGAGGGAGAACTGGGGGAGCCGGATCGGCTTCATCCTGGCGGCGTCGGGGTCGGCGATCGGGCTGGGAAACATCTGGCGCTTCCCCTACATGGTGGGGATGAACGGCGGGGCGGCGTTTCTGGTCGTCTACCTGCTGCTGGTGGCCACCGTCGGGGCGACGGTCATGCTGGGCGAGTTTGCGTTGGGACGGCGTATGCGCAAGGCGCCGGTCCCGGCCTTCTGGCAGGCGTCGGGGACCCACACCTGGACCCTCGTGGGCTGGGTGGGAACGATAGGGGGGAGCTTCATCATCCTGTCCTACTACGCGGTCATCGGGGGCTGGACGCTGAAGTACATCGTGGCAAGCCTTCAGGACCTGATGCCGCAGGCTGTGGAGGGCCGGTCCGGCGACGTCTTCAATCATTTCGTCGGCAGCCCCACGGAGGTGATCGCCTACTTCCTGGCTTTCATGGCCATGACGGTGGGCATCGTGCTGGGAGGCATCGGCAAGGGCATCGAACGCGCCTGTAAGGTGATGATGCCACTGCTCTTCCTCATCATGCTCGTGCTCATCGCGCGGGCCGTCACCCTGCCGGGGGCCCTGCAGGGCCTCGACTTCTACCTGCGGCCCGACTTCAGCAAGCTGACCTGGCCGGCCCTGTTGGACGCCCTGAGCCAGGGCTTCTTCTCCCTATCCCTGGGGATGGGCATCATGATCACCTACGCCAGCTACATCAGGGACGGGGAACACCTGCCCTCCAGCGTCGCCTACGTGGTCTTCTACGACTCGCTGGCGGCCTTCCTGGCGGGGCTCGTCATCTTCCCGGCGGTGTTCTCCATGGGGCTTGAGCCCACTCAGGGCGTGGGGTTGACGTTCATCGTCCTGCCGGGGGTCTTCGCCAGGATGCCTCACGGCGAAATCTTTTCCGCCCTGTTCTTCGTCCTGCTCTTCTTCGCGGCCATCACCTCCTCCATGTCGCTCTTCGAGGTGGCCGTGGCCCACGGCATGGACGACCTGAAGTGGTCCCGCAGAAAGTCCTCCCTCATTATGGGGGTCATCATCACGCTGCTGGGCCTGCCTTCGGCCGCGTCCCTGAGCGGCTCCCCCACGCTCTGGGGCATGGACTTCCTGAGCGCCATGGACTTCCTGTCCAACCACATTATGCTTCCGCTCTGCGCCATCCTGACCTGCATCTTCGTCGGCTGGCGGTTCCTCGACAGGGCGGAGGACGAGATATCAAACCACGGGACCTATCGTTTCAAACTGCTGAGCATCTGGGCGTGGATCATCCGCATCGTGGCGCCCGTCGCCATCGGCATCGTGTTCTACAAGGGGCTCTTTTAGGCGGCGACGAGGGCTTGCATCTCCGCTTTCAAGAGCGCGAAAGGGGGCTTCGGCCCCCTTTCGTCGTCCTGCGAACCGCGCAAAAAGCTCAGTACGCCAGCTTGTAGATTTCGAGGACGTCCTCCTCGTTCAAGCGCTTCAGCTTGCCGAAGCTGCCGTGAGACGAGGCGTTCTCCGCCAGGCGGCGGACGTCCTCCTCCCGGACGTTCAGCTCGCGCAGCGTCGTCGGCGCGCCGATGGAGCTGAAGAAGTCCTCCAGTGACTCGATGCCCTCAAGCGCCTTGTCCTCGTCCGTCCCGTCGTAGATGTCGAAGACGTTCTCCGCAAGCCGGGCGAAGGGCACGGGGTATTCCTCGTGCAGGTAGCGCGCCCAGGCGGGCATCATGACCGAGAGCGACGCGCCGTGGGGCACGTCGAACAGCAGGCTGAGGGCATGCCCCAGCTTGTGGGAGGCGAAGTCCCCGCGGCCGTTTCGCCCGCAGGACAAAAAGCCGCTGTGGGCGATGGAAGCCGCCCAGGCGTACTCCGCCCGCGCGTCGTAGTCCCGCGGGTCCTCGATCAGGTCCGGGATCAGGCGCATCATGCTGCGCAGGAGGGCGTACCCCTGCTCGTCCATCAGCTCCGCCCCCTCGTCGCCGTCGAGCACGCGCTCCAGCACGTGAGCCATGATGTCCACACCGCCGTTGACCGTCTGCCGCTCCGGGAGCGTGAACTGCAGCGTCGGGTCGATGACGGACACCTTCGGGAAGAGCAGCGGGCTCGATATGGAGGTCTTGAACTCGCTCTCCGGGTTGGACACCACAGCGATGTCGTTCACTTCGCTCGAGGTGGCCGACGCCGTCAAGACACCGAAGATCGGCAGGGCCTTCTGCACCTCAGCCTTCTTTTCAAAGAAGTCCCACACGTCGCCGTCGTAGCACGCTCCCGCGGCCACGGCCTTCGCCGAGTCGAAGACGCTGCCGCCGCCGATGGGGACGATGGCGTCAACCGGCACGGCCTTGATCCGCGCTATCGCCTCGCGCACCTTGTCCACCCGCGGGTTCGGCAGGACACCCCCAACCTCTGGAAACTCGATGCCGGCCTGCGTCAGCGCCTCCGTCACCTGCGCGTAGGCCCCGTTCTTGAAGATCGCCCTACCGCCGTAGAGCAGGAGCACACTCCTGGCGTGGATCGCGGAGAGCTGCTCCGCCAGCTTGGGGATCGTCCCCTCGCCAAAGAAGACGATCGTCGGATTCCACCACGTAAAGTTATGCAATACAAGCGCCTCCATTCACAGAAAAAATTCATGAAATACAGATCAGCATCGCTCGGCGGGCCCTCGCGGTCCCTTTTTATCGTTTTAAGTGAGGCCCTTCAGAGCCCCTCCCCGGCCCTCCTCAGCCTGGCGAGGCGCAGGCGCCTGGCCTCGCACCGCAGGAGGCCCAGCCTGCGGCACTGGCCCCAGAGGAGCAGGATGGACAGCGCGCCGCCCCCCGCGTCCAAAGCGGGGAAGGCGCCCCAGACGCCGATGGCGCCCCAGATGCGAGGCATGATGAGGAGCGCCGGAATGAGGAAGACGAACTGGCGGCAGAGGGAGAGGAAGAGGGAGAGTCCGGACAGGCCGATCCCCTGGAAGAAGCTGTTCGTGACCATGGCGACGCCGGTGAAGATGACGCCCGCATAGGCGACGCGTCCTCCCTCGACGGCGATGGTCAGGAGTTCGGGGTCGGTGGAGAACAGGCGCATCATGTCCCACAGGAAGAAGTGCACCACGACGACGCTGCCCATGAAGTACCCCGTGCCGAGGATGAGGGCCAGCTTCAGCGCCTCCAGCACGCGCAGGGGGCGCCGCGCGCCCCAGTTGAAACCGAAGATGGCCTGCACTCCGTCGCATATCCCCACGACGGGTAGGAAGAGCAGGGAGTCCCAACCCATGAAGGCCCCCAGGGCGGAAACGGCGAGGGGGCCGCTGTACTTCGCCAGGGACTGGTTGAACAACACGTAAAACAAGGAAAACGAAACCTCCGTCAAGGCGGAGGGGAAACCCAGAGCCATGAGGCGACCGAGGATCCTCGGCTTCAGGCGACAGTACTTCAAGCGAAGGCGCAGGTGTCCCGACCGGCGCCAGTAGAAGGAGGCGACCCACAGCAGGCTGGTCAGCTGCGCCAACGCCGTGCCCCACGCCGCCCCCGCGACGCCCCACTTCAGGCCCCAGACGAACAGCGCGTCCAGAACGATGTTTGCGACGGCACCCAACATCTGCGTGGCCATGGCAAAGTTGGGGCGTCCCTCCGCGCGAATGGCGAAGTTCATGACGAAGGAGAGCATCCCAAAGGGCGCGCCCAGCAGGATGATGCGCAGGTACTCCCGCGACGGGCCAAGGAGCTCCTCGTTCGCGCCGCTCAGTCGAAGCAGCGGGTCCATCCAGATGAAGGCGACGACGCTCACCAGGACGCTGACCACCGCGGCCGCGGCGAGGGCGCTGCCCAGCACGGCCTCGGCCAGGTCGTCGTTCTTCTCCCCCAGAGCCCCCGATATCATGGGGACGGCCCCGATCCCAAAGAGCAGCGAGAGCGAGAGGAGCAGGAGCATGAAGGGGAAGCAGACGCTGATGGCGGCCAGTCCCATCGTCCCGACGAGGCGGCCGACGAACATGCGGTCCACGATGTTGTACAGTGCGTTCGCAAGCATCCCCGCGATGGATGGCAGCGTGAAGCTGAAGATCAGTTTCAGCATGGGCTCACGGCCCATGCGCTGCGGCTGAAGCATAGAGAATCCCCCCCGTGTCAGTGAGTTTGCCGCAAAGTGTTTACAGGGCTTATCATAGCACAGCCGGACCTGTATTATAATGATCTTGGATTTACAATCTAAAAGCAACAGAAGGGGGAGAGAGGAGAAAAAAAGGCC
>NZ_CALHIQ010000113.1 GCF_938030725.1 uncultured Fretibacterium sp.
GTCATCTGCGCCAGAGCCACCGTCTGGCCGAACATCTCCTCCGTCAGCCACGGGCGCACCTCCACCAGCTCGCGGTGGATGAAGGGGATCGTCGCGAGGCCCCCGCCAAAGGCCCCCATGGCCACCTTGGCGAAGACGCCCATCAAGAGCAGGACCGTGTTCATGACGCTCGCCCTCCTCTGGGGAGGAAGCGTCCGCCCAGGATCGAAACCAGCCCTCCTGCGGCCAGGGCGATGAAGGGGTTGACGTCCCAGACGAACAGGAGCCCCGCCGTCGTCGCGAAGGCGAGCGTCTGGGGGACGCCCTTCAGCACGGAGGACCGGATCATCTTCCACAGGGAATTCCACACCACCACGACCACCCCCGCCGTCGCCCCAAGGAAGAAGGAGATCAGCCAGGGGTTCTTCAGGTGTTCGATGATGAGGGAGGACAGGAAGAGGATGCTGAGGAACGGGGCCGTCGCCGTCCCCAGGACGGCCGTGACGGCGGCGGGGAGGCCGCCCATGGCCCTGCCGGCGACGAAGGAGAGGTTCGTGGCGATGGGGCCCGGCACCGCCGTCGCCAGGACGATCATGTCCGCGATCTCCTCGTCGGTGAACTCGCCCGTGGCCCGGACCTCGGCCTCGATCACGCCCAGCATCACGATGCCTCCGCCTATGGTAAACGCGCCGATCCGAAAGAACCTCACGTAGATGGACCACAACCTCTTAAACATCGAAGCCCGCCCTCCCCAAGCCCCTGCCCTGCGACCGGACGCCGGAGGGCCAAAGAAATTCGCACTGTGACGGTGTCCGGCTCCGCCCGCCTGACTCTTTGCAAACGGAGCCAGGCCTCTCCTCAAACCCTTTCCCCATGCAGACACCAGGACTCCGCCTCCGTGATCCGCACGTCGACGAAGTGCCCCAGGAGCGCCTCGTCGCCGGGGAAGATCACGACCTTGTCCGTGGGTGTGCGGCCCTGGAGCAGGCCCGCGCCCCGCGGCGCCCGTCCGTCCGCCAGGACGCGGTACGTGCGGCCCTGGAGAGCCCGGTTGATGGAGAGCGTGATTCCGTCCTGCAGCTCGTTGAGCCGCGTCAGGCGATCGAGCCGCACCTCCTGGGGCAGGGCTCCGGGCATCGTGGCGGCCGGCGTTCCCTCCCGCTCGGAGTAGGCCGCACTGTGCACCAGGTCGAACCGTATCTCGGAGAGCGCGCTCAGCGAGTCCTCGAAATCCTCCTCCGTTTCCCCAGGGAAGCCGACGATCAGGTCCGTGGTCAGCCCCAGCTCCGGCAGGGCCCCGCGCACCATCGCCACCTTCTCGACGAACTCCTGGCGCGCGTACTTGCGGTTCATCCTCTTCAGCACCCTGTCGCTCCCCGACTGGATGGGCAGGTTGAGCGAGGGACACACCGCCGGCTCCTCCGCCATCACGTCCACGATGTCCCGCGTGAAGTCCTGGGGCAGGGAGGTGACGAAGCGCACCCGATCCAGCCCCGGCGTCCGCGCCACGCTCCGCAAGAGCTCCGCAAAGGTCGGCCCGCCGTCCAGGTCCCTGCCGTAGCTGTTGACGTTTTGGCCCAGCAGCGTGACCTCCCGCACGCCGTCCTCCACCAGCGCCCGGACCTCGTTCAGGACGTCCGGGGCAGGGCGGGACAGGAAGCGCCCCCGCACGTAGGGCACGATGCAGTAGGTGCAGAAGTTGTCGCAGCCGTAGGCGATGGTCACGTAGGCCCGCCACGGGTTCTCGCGGCGCGTCGTCACCTCGTCCAGCTCAAAGAACTCCCGCGGGTCCGCGTCCAGCAGGTCCAACTTCACGTCCTCCGCCACGACGCGCTCCAGCCCGTCCGGCAACATGCCGATGTGCCGCGGCCCCGAAACGAGGCGCACCCACGGGAAGCGCGACAGGGCGCGTTTCCCCAGGCTCTGCGCGATGCAGCCCGTCAGGGCCAGGACGGGGCGATGGTGACCACTCCAGGACGCCTCGTAGCGCCCCAGGTCGCTCCACACCTTCTGTTCGGCCTTGGCGCGGACGCTGCAGCCCGTGATGACCACCAGGTCCGCGTCCTCTTCCTCCGCCTCCCGCCAGCCCCGCCGCAGGAGCACCGTGCGAACCCTGTCGCTGTCGTAGACGTTCATCTGACAGCCGTAGACCTTCATGCAAAAACGATGCAAGGCCGCCTCCCGCGTCAATCCCCGTCGAAGCGGGCGAAGATGTCGTCCACCCAGCGCGCGTAAAAGTCGCTCTCGAAGAGAGCCTTGATGCGCTCCGGCGGCACGAGGCCCTGGATGCGCCCGTCGCGCAGCAGGAGGTCCAGGAAACGCCCCTCCCCCGCCGCCGTCCTCATGGCGTTCTCCTGCACGACGGCGTAGGCCGCCTCCCGCGACAGGTTGAGCTCGTCCAGCAGGAAGGTCAGGACGCGCTGGCTGTAGACCAGCCCGCCCGTCATGTCGATGTCCTCCCTCACGCGGGCCTCATCCAC
This sequence comes from uncultured Fretibacterium sp., assembly GCF_938030725.1. Taxonomy (GTDB): domain Bacteria; phylum Synergistota; class Synergistia; order Synergistales; family Aminobacteriaceae; genus Fretibacterium. Next base: position 2,460 of record NZ_CALHIQ010000113.1, read on the forward strand.
CACGAGTCCCGTCAGGATGCCGGTCATGCTCCGCGCCATGAAGGCGGCGATGTTGAAGGCGTCCGGCCAGATCACGCGCTCCACCGAGGAGTGACTGATGTCGCGCTCGTGCCAGAGCGCCACGTTCTCCATGGCCGTCAGGGCATAGCCGCGCAGGAGGCGCGACATCCCGCAGACGCGCTCGCACTTGATGGGGTTTCGCTTGTGGGGCATGGCGCTCGAACCCTTCTGGCCCGCGCCAAAGGGCTCGAAGGCCTCCCGGACCTCCGTGCGCTGCAGGTTGCGGACCTCAAGGGCCATGCGCTCCATGGTGCAGCCAAAGACCGCGAGGGCGTTCATCATCTCGGCGTGGCGGTCCCGCTGCAGGATCTGGTTTGAGATGCACGCCGGCTCAAGCCCCAGCAGCTCGCACACGCGGGCCTCAAGGCCGGGGGAGCTCATCGCGTAGGTGCCCACTGCGCCCGATATCTTGCCGCTCGACACGTGCCGTTTCGCCAGCTCAAGCCGCTCGCGGTCGCGCTGCAGCTCCGCGTGCCAGTTCAGGAACTTCAGGCCCAGGGTCATCGGCTCCGCGTGGATTCCATGGGTGCGCCCGACGCAGGGCAGGCGCTTGTAGCGGCGGGCCAGAGTCATCACCGCGCCGTCCAGCTCGTCCAGCGCCTTCAGGATGATGTCCATGGAGTCGCGCAGCATGATGGAGCTCGCCGTGTCCAGGACGTCGCTGCTCGTCATGCCCAGGTGCAGGTAGCGCCCGTTCTCGCCCACGTTCTCCGCCACGGCGCTGACGAAGGCCACGACGTCGTGCTGCGTCACCCGCTCGATCTCGTGGACGCGCTCCACGGAAAAGCGCGCGTTGGCCTCGATGTCCAAAAGCGCCTCCTCCGGGACGCGCCCCATCTCGCACCACGCCCGCGCTGCCGCAAGCTCCACCTTCAGCATCACGTTCAGGCGGTTCTCCTCCGCCCAGAGCGCGTCAACGTCCCGCTCCGCATACCGTTCGATCACTCTAAACATCCTCCTCACAGGAGCGCTGAATTACCAAGCGCACTCCCTCAAAACTCCGACGACGGGCTCCGCCCGGCCCCGCCTCTCCCGCGCGCTTCATCCTCCCGCCGGTGGTACGATGGGGCACAGCAGGGCCGCTCCGCCAGCCACCTCTCCCGGACGGCGCTGAGGAACGTGTCGTAGACGCCGCTCTTGAAGTCGGGGAACGTGTAGTCAAAGCTCGTCCAGCTCCCAAACCGGAAGCGCATCGTCACCTCAGCGTAGACGCCGTCCCGCAGCCAGATGCGGTGCGCGTGGTCCTTGGTGGAGGCCAGGACAAGGCGCGCGCCGTCCACGTAGCCGGGGTCGACGTTGACGGCCCGTGGGGTCCGGCTCCGGGCCTCGACGGCGCAGGACTGACGCTTCCAGTCCGCCAAGCCTCCCGCCCCCACGAGGCCGGGGAAGCAGAGGAAGGTCCGCACGAGGCGCGGCGCGATGTCGCGATAGTAATCCGTCAGGGTGAAGGGCACGGGCTCCCCCACGAGGTCCGGCGCGCCCCAGAGCTCCGACAGGGCCTCCAGGGTCCATCGCAGCCGCCCCTCGTCGCCATCGGGCCAGAGGACGCCCGCGATGCGCTTCACCAGCGGCTCGTCCCGACGATCGGCGTCAGGCATCGAACCCGCCCGGCCCCGCTTCTGGCCCGTCGGGCCGCACCTGCCCCGGCGTCAGGAGGGCCATCGTCTGGGGCCCTATGGCCTTCAGGACCTCGTCCTCCTTCTTCGGGGCGTCGGCCTTCCTGCGCCCGCGCCTCCTGGGCCCCTCCGGCTCTCCATCGTCCTTCGTCCGCCTGCGCCGCTTGGGCTCGGCGGCCGGCGGCAGCCCCTCCACGCAGAGGTAGCCCAGGAAGCGCCCCTGCCACTCGCAGGGCCAGGACTGCCCCTTGAAGTCCTCAGGCAGGGAGTCCGCACGGCTCCAGGAGGCTCCCCCGGACTCCAGGACGGTCGTCCAGCGGCGTCCCACGGCGGCCCACCAGGAGATGTCCTGCGCCTCCGCCAGGTCTCCCGTGCAGTCGTCTATGATGAAGACGTCCCGGTCCACGCGGCGAAAGGTCAAGTAGCAGGGCCGTTCCCTGCCCTCCAGCTCCACGATGAACTCGTCCTTCTCCGGGAGGTCCGCCACGCTGAGCCGCTCCAGGTCCGACCCGAACGCCGCCATCGCCGCCCGGTTCAGCTTCACGCCCGTCCGAGCGCACAGGGCGAAGGGGACGGGGGCCTCCCACCACTCCGGGTACTCCGGCTCCGTCCGGCTGACGGCTTCGCTGATCGTCGCCGTGCGGGCGCCGCGCCGCTCCAGGACCAGGGCCTGGGTCGCGTCCGGGTTCGGCAGGCCTTCCGGCGCCAGGGGGCGGAACAGTCCATCCCTCGCCAGGGCCGGAAGGTCCCGCACCGGCGCCTCCGCCCTTCCCCGTTCCACCAGGACCACGAGCTGCTCCTTCGAGAGGACGATGGGGTCCGCGCCGTCGGGCAGGTAGACGCCGTAGTCCAGCATCAGGCCGTACATCGCCCTGAGGAAGACCAAGAGCGGCGAGCTTCGCGACAGCGACCGGAGCCGCTCCTCCTCCGCCTCCCGCGCCGCGGTCATCGTCCCGCCTCGCCTTCCATCAGCGCCGCCGCGAACTCGGCCGGGTCAAAGGGGCTGAGGTCCTCCGGGGCCTCGCCCAGGCCGATGCAGCGCACGGGGATGCGGAGCCTGCGGGCGATGGCCAGCACCACGCCCCCCTTCGCCGTGTTGTCGTACTTCGTGAGCACGATGGAGGAAACGGGCAGGATGGAGTTGAAGGTTTCCGCCTGCGCCACGGAGTTCTGCCCCAGCACCGCGTCCAGCACCAGAACCGTCTGGACCCGCTCCTCCCCCGCCTCCCGGAGCAGCACCCGCTGGATCTTGCGCAGCTCCTCCATCAGGTTGTGCTTGTCGTGAAGGCGGCCCGCCGTGTCCACGATGAGGAGGTCCGCGCCCGCGCTTCGAGTGGCCTGCCAGGCGTCGAAGGCCACCGCCGCGGGGTCGCTCCCCTGCCCCTGGGCGACGACGCGCACCCCAACCCGCTCGCCCCAGACCTGCAGCTGCTCCACCGCCGCCGCCCGAAAGGTGTCCGCCGCGGCCAGCACGACGCCCTTCCCCTGCCCCTTGAACTGCAGGGCCAGCTTTCCGGCCGAGGTGGTCTTGCCGCTGCCGTTGACCCCCACCATCAGGAGCACCTGGGGGGCGGGCTCCGTTTCAAAGGGCTTCCCCATCCCAGGGACGGACAGGAGCTCCGCCGTGATCCTCTCGACGAAGACGTCCCTCAGCGCCTCCGGCGAAGCGATGCCGCGGGCCCGGACCTCCCCCTTCAGGGATTCCACCAGCTCCTCGGACAGATCGACCCCGACGTCCCCGGCGATCAGCCGGTCCTCCAGCTCCTCCCAGAAGGCGTCGTCAAAGGAGCTCCCTGAGAACAGCTTCGCAATGCCGCCGCTCCAGCGCTCCTTGACGCCCTTCAGCCCCTCCTTCAGACGCGCAAAAAACGCCATTTAGACCTCCTCCTTCCCCTGGGCCCCATCGGGACCGGAACTCCGGGGGCCCCGTGGCCGCCTTGGGCGATCCGGCCTGCGGCGCGGCCTTGGACGACGTTCCTCCTCGCCGTGCCGGGCCCCCTCCGCCGCTGCGTTCGGGGCCGGCGCCGGGCCGTCCTGCCTTGGGCGCGGAGGGCGCTCCCCCTCGCCGCGTCGGGTCCCCTCCGCCGCGTTTGGGGCTGGGGCCGGACCGTCCTGCCTTGGACGCGAAGGGCGCTCCCCATCCTGCCGCCTAGGAGGACGCCCTCCCCTGCGTCGGGGTGCCCCTTCCGCCTCTCCGCGAGGGGCCCGCTCCGCACCAGGCCGGGCCTCCTGCTCACGCCGCCCGGTCCGGCGCTCCTCCGGGGCTGGAGGCACCTCCCTCCGCCTGCCGTCCCCGCCGCGGGCGGGGGCAGGGTCGGGCCGGCGCCCGCCCGCAGGGAAACGGCGCCCCGCGCCTGCGGGACGCGGGAGGGTCTCTTCGTCGCCCCATTCCTCGCCCCGCAGCACGGCCGCGCGGAAGTCTTGGAAGTCCGCTACGGGAACAGCGGCGACGCGCCCAAAGGGGGTGCGCACCTGCACCCGTTCCGTGGCCAGGTCCACGCTCTCCAGGACGTAGGTACCGTTCTCCGTCCTGATCTTGCTCCCCGGTCCGGGAAGCCCCTTCCACAGCGCCCCATAGGTTTCGTGCTCGTAGGCCATGCAACACATCAGCCGGCCGCAGATGCCGGATATCTTGGTGGGGTTCAGCGCCAGCTTCTGCTCCTTCACCATGCGGATGCAGATGGGGGTGAAGTCGTGCAGCCAGTAGCTGCAGCAGCAGGGACGCCCGCAGGGCCCGATCCCCTTGACGACGCGGGCCTCGTCCCGCACCACGATCTGCCGCATCTCG
>NZ_CALHIQ010000114.1 GCF_938030725.1 uncultured Fretibacterium sp.
AGGTCTACGACCGGGCCTCGGAGTCCATGAAGCTGCACGCCCTGCTTGAGGAACGTTACCGCAACCTGACGCAGCGACGGGACGAGCTGCAGAAGGAGGAGCGCACCCTGTCGCGCCTCGTTTCTAAGAGCGAGAGCATGGGGACGCGCCTGCGGATGGTGATGAACCTGGTGGCGTTGCCGGAGGCGATGCCTGCGGCCCAGGCGGCGGAGATCGTCAACGACAGCGCGCTGGTCACGGCCTTTCAGATCGCCGAGCGCGAGGCCCGATCCTTCGCCCAGGAGCTGCACGACGGGCCCACCCAGTCCTTTTCGGCCCTTGGCCTGACCCTTGAGATGGCTCAGGAGCTCATGTCCCGGGGGGAGTACTCCGAGGCGGCAGGAGAGCTGAAGCTGGCGTTGAGCCAGTTGCGGGGCGGGCTCAGCGAGGTCCGATCCCTTTTGTTCGGCCTCAGCCCGACGGGGATCGACATGGGGTTCGAGGTGCCACTGAAGCGCCTGGCGGACCAGGTGAAGCGAAGCTGGGGCACGGAGCTGACGTGGAAGCTGACGGGCAAGCTGGAGGAGGTCCCCCTGCTCCAGCGGGGCAACGTCTTCAAGACCATTCACCAGGCCGTCGTCAACGCCGCGAAGAGCGGCGCCCCTCACGTGAAGGTCACGATCGGCAACTCCCGGCGTATCGTCCGGGTCCTGATCATCGACGACGGCAAGGGCTTCGACGTGGAGAAGGAGAAGTCGGCGGCGCGGGAGCGGGGCTCCTACGGCCTGCAGAACATGGAGGAGCGGGTTACGGTCCAGGGCGGGGAGTTTGCGGTGAGCAGCGTCATCGGAAAGGGGACGACGATCTCCTTCAAGGTGCCCCTGAGGACCGGGAAGGGGGAGTGAGGCGGAGGGGTTGCCTTCTCCCCTGACGACACCTCCCCAGCAGCGCCGGCTCAGCCCTCCCCGCAAGGTTTCGAATCGATCCGTAATGGCCTTGCCTCCGCCCTTCCGCGTAATTCCGCCCCACCAGTTTGACATTTCGCGCCGGTCGGGGTACTATGAACGCCGCGTTGGCCTCATGAACGCTTGGCTGCGGGGTCATGCAAAACTTGATGCGGAGGTGGTGTCCTCCTTTGCAGGAGGGAGGTGAAAGGATGGGATGTGAGACGACCAAGCTGGTCTACTCCGACGAGATGCCCCTGTGGCTTACGTCGGACGGCTCTCTGGTCCCCGCCGTGCGCGGCGAGGACGGGGCGCTGAAGGGTATTGCGCTTTACCTGAAGGATCGCAGCGGCGCGATGCGCCGGCTCTATGCCTAGGGAGCGCGGCCCCAGGCTTCACAGCGGCGAGGGCCGCTTCTTTTTCTAACGTGGAACGACAGGGCGCGGTCGCCCTTTAACCCGGTTTTTCCTGCTGAATAAAGATGAAGTCTGAGGAACGGGCCGAAGCTCACCGTGAGTTTCGGCCCGTTTTACGATTGAGAACATTTTGAGAAAAATCCTTGTAATTATCCCAAAAATTGGTATTATTTAAAAATGACTGCAGAGATGATGGACCATCTGATCGACGTCTTTGTGGAGTCGGTGCAGAACAGATCGCAATCGGAGCACACTCTGGTCAACTACGCCTCGGACCTCAAGCAGTTTGCGGAGTACCTTGAGGGGTGCGGCGTGTCGGAGGCCCGGTTGGTGGAGGCGCCGATATTGAGGGCGTACCTGCGGGCGCTCTTCGGCTGGGGGTATGCCAAGGCGACGGTGGCGCGAAAGCTCTCGTCCCTCCGAAGCTTCTTCGCCTTCCTGAAGGAGCGCGGTGTCCTGGAGCGAGACCCGGCCCGAAACCTGCGGGGCCCCGGCGCGCCCCGGCGCATTCCCCGCGCCCTCAGCGAGGAGGCGGTGGAGCGCCTCTTTGCTGAGGCGGGGGCGTCGGAGGAGGCGCTGCGGGACACGGCGATCCTGGAGGTCCTCTACGGCTGTGGGCTTCGCGTTTCGGAGTTGACCAGCCTGCGTTGGGAGGACGTGGACCTGGACGAGCGCTGGCTCATCATCCTGGGCAAGGGCAGCAAGGAGCGGCGCGTGCCGTTTGGCCGCTGCGCCCAGCGCGCGCTGACGGCTCTGCGCGGGACGGAGGCCCTCGGCCCCTTCGTCTTCGTGGGGCACGAGGGAGCGGGCAGCCCCGGCAAGGAGGGGCGAAGGAGGCGGACCGGTCTGAAGCCCATCACGGTCCGCACGGTGCACCGCGTCGTGAAGGCCCTCGCGGCCCGGGCGGGGCTTGAGGGGGTAACGCCTCACGTCCTGCGCCACAGTTGTGCGACGCACCTTCTGGAGCGTGGGGCGTCCCTGAAGTTCGTCCAGGAGTTTTTGGGACACGAGAGCCTTGCCACGACTCAGATCTACCTAACGGTCAGCGCCTCATGGATGAAGGAGAGCTACGCGGCGGCCCACCCCAGAGCCCACGTCGGCACGGACGGGGAATGAGCCCGTACTGCCGGTGGCCTGTGTCGAAATGATGGATTGGCATTTTTCTGAAAGGATGATCACGCTGTTTACGGGAACGACGATTGTCTGCGTTCGGGATGGAGCGCGGGTCGCCATGGCGGGGGACGGCCAGGTGACGCTTGGGAGTCAGATCATCAAGTCCGGGGCGCGCAAGGTGCGTCCACTGCTGGGAGGAAAGATATTGACGGGGTTCGCCGGCAGCACGGCGGACGCCATGACGCTTTTGGAACGCTTTGAGAACTGCCTGGAGCAGGAGAAGGGCGACCTGATGAAGGGGGCCGTGAAGCTGGTGCGCGAGTGGCGCATGGACAAGGCGCTGCGCCGGCTCGAGGCCATGATGCTGGCGGCGGACAGGAGCATGACGCTGCTCCTGAGCGGGGCGGGGGACATCCTGGAGCCGGAGGGGGACGTGGCCTCCATTGGGTCCGGGTCCGGCTACGCGTTGGCGGCAGGCCGGGCGCTGCGGGAGGCCACGGACTGGAGTCCGGATCGCATTGCGCGTCGCGCCATCGAGCTGGCTGCCGAGATCTGCATCTACACGGACAGCGTCGTGACCCTGGAGGTGCTTGGAGAATGAGCGGGCTGAATTCTGCGCTGACGCCCTCACGGATCATCGAGTACCTGAACCGCTACATCGTGGGACAGGACAAGGCCAAGCGGGCCGTGGCCATCGCGCTGAGGAACCGCCTGCGCCGGCGGGCGCTGCCCCCGGAGATGGCGCACGAGATCATGCCGAAGAACATCCTGATGGTGGGGCCGACGGGGGTGGGTAAGACGGAGATCGCCCGCCGCCTGGCGACGCTCTCGGACGCGCCCTTCATCAAGGTGGAGGCGACGAAGTTTACCGAGGTGGGCTACGTGGGCCGCGACGTGGAAACGATCATTCGCGATCTGACGGAGTTCGGCGTCGCCATGGTGCGCCGGCGGATGCTCGAAACGATGCAGGCCCCCGCCCTGGAGCGGGCGGAGCAGAGGCTGCTGGACGCGATGCTCCCCAAAAAGGAGCGTAAGTTCTCCATGCCGGACCTCATGAAGGCCTTTGGAGCCTCCAATGAGGAGGCTGCGGAGGAGGAGCGAGAGGAGCAGGGACAGGTCGAGGAGAACGCCAGGACGCGCACTCGACTGCTGGAGATGCTCAGGGCGGGCAGGCTGGACGACCGGGAGGTGGACGTCGAGGTGACGGACGCCGTGACGACGACCCCCATCATGGGGGCTTCGGGCATGGACAGCATGGGCGTCAACATCAGCGAGATGCTGAGCGGGATCCTGCCGAAGCGCTCCAGGAAGCGCCACATGAAGGTGAAGGAGGCGCTGCGCATCTTCCAGTCCGAGGAGGCGGAGAAGCTCATCGACAAGGAAACGCTGGCGCGGGAGGCGCTGGAGATCGTTCAGGAGGACGGCATCGTGTTCCTGGACGAGCTGGACAAGGTGGTAGTCCGGGGCGGCAGCACGGGCCCGGACGTGAGCCGCGAGGGCGTGCAGCGCGACCTCCTGCCCATCGTGGAGGGCAGCGTCGTCCAGACGCGCTATGGCCCCGTCAAGACGGACCACATCCTCTTCATCGCGGCGGGCGCTTTCAGCGGGGTGAAGCCGTCGGACCTCATCCCGGAGCTGCAGGGGCGGTTCCCCATCCGCGTGGAGCTGGAGCCCCTGAGCTGGGAGAACCTGCAGCAGATCCTGACGGAGCCGGAGAACAGCCTCATCCGCCAGTACACGGCCCTCATCTCGACGGAAGGCACGGAGCTGGTCTTCACGGAGGAGGCGACGGCGGAGATCGCCAAGCTCTCCAGCAAGATGAACGCCGAGATGGAGGACATCGGGGCCAGGCGGCTGCACACGATGATGGAGCAGTTGCTGGAGGAGATCAGCTTCAGCGTCTGCGACCGGAGCGTCGAACGAATCGAGATCACCGCGGACCTCGTGCGCGAGCGCCTCGCCTCCCTCGTGGAGGACCGTGACATACGACGTTATCTTCTGTGACCTGCCGGTCTGGCAGCGAATTTGGGTTAGCGCCCTCTCTATTGTGTTGAATTGTCGTGAAATTATTGTTATACTGTAGCAACAGGACAGCAGACGGGCGAATCACAGCGTGCGGCATCGCGTGTCGCGTTGGCCCCGTTTCTAAATCTTGACGCAGTGGATGGCCGTGCGGTTCCTCCGCCGGTCATCCCCAGGAGGAATTCTATTGATGGCAAAGAGAACTGAGAAGCGACGTGGAACGAAGGAAGCGAAAGCTGAGGGGACGCTGGATATCCTGAGCGCTTCCGTCACGGATAGCGGGTGGGAAGCGGGGCCCTGCTCGGAAGCGGTGACGAAGGCGATGGAGGACATCCTTGAGAAGACGCGGCAGGTGGGCCGGGCGCTGCAGAACCGCCGGGAGGGGGACCTTCTGGACTACGACAGGTTGTCCCGGCTCCTCTCCGAATTTTCCACGGCAAACGTCTACATCGTGGACAAGGGCGGCAAGCTGCTGGGGCACAACTGGCTTCCGGACTACGAGTCCAAGGCCCTGTCGGACAGCATGAGGGACGGCGTCATGCCGGAGGAGTTCGTGGTCCGGATGAACCGGTGCAGGGACTCCGAGGTCCACGACGAGGACGCCTTCCTCTTCGACGACGACTACGAGGGCGAGCGGCCGGAGAAGCACCTGATGTACGTACCCATCATCGGCGCTGCGGCGGAGCGGCTGGGGACGGTGCTGCTGGTCCGCTTCCACGCCCCGTTCCTGCTTCGGGACCTCCTGCTGGCGGAGTACCTGGGCACGCTGGTGGGCATCGAAATCCTGAACGAGCGCAACCGGACGATCGAGGAGCGCTCCCGCGACCGCATTGCCGTGCAGATGGCGATGCGAGCCCTCTCCTACTCCGAAGTGGCCTCCATGAAGCACATCCTGGCGGAGATCGACGGGCTCGAAGGGGTCGCCATCGCGAGCAAGGTGGCGGACCGCGTGGGGGTGACGCGCAGCGTCATCGTCAATGCGCTTCGCAAGCTGGAGAGCGCGGGGCTCATCGAGAGCCGCAGCCTGGGGATGAAGGGCACCTACATCAAGGTGCTGAGCCCGCTCTTCGTGGAGGAGCTGGGCGTGGCCACCACCCCCCGCGTGTTGTACTGAAGGGGCCGCGGAACGCTTCGTGGTGTATAATAGCGAAGAAAGGGGTGAGGGCCGTGCTGGGAGATTACACCTGGAGCGTCGTGGAGAAGGAGACGGAGTGCCTTGCCGAGCGCTTCAAGGCGGTGTCGAGAAACGTGGCGAACGCCAACACGCCGGGCTACGCCCGCCGGAACGTTTCCTTTGAGGACCAGATGCGCGAGGTCATGGAGAAGGGCAGAAAGCTGCACATGACGGTGACGGATGCGGGACACATCCCCTCTCATCCCCTGCGCATGGCGGACGTCAGGGCCTCCGAGATCAAGGTTTCGGACGAGATCTACCGCCTGGACGGGAACAACGTGGACCCGGAGCGCGAGATGGCCGTGCTGTCGGAAACCCGCATGATGTACGGGGCGATGATGCGCGTCGCCGCGGGCAAGACGGCGCTTTTGAAGTCCGTCATCGCGGGCCGTTAGAGGGAGGCGTTCCTGTCATGAAAATCTTTGACAGCATGGAGGTCGCGGGCAGTGCCCTGACGGCCCATCGCCTGTGGATGGACACGATCTCCTCCAACCTGGCGAACATCAACACGACCCGAACGCTGAGCGGCGGGCCCTACAAGCGGCGCGTGCCCGTCTTCGCGGAGATGCTCGACAAGACCATCGGCGGCTACCGCGACATCGGCGGCGTGCGCGTCACGGCCATCACCGAGGACCAGACGGCCCCGCGGATGACCTATCAGCCGGACCATCCGGATGCGGACAAGGACGGCTACGTGGCCTATCCCAACGTCAACCTGGTGCGGGAGATGACGGACATGCTGGTGGCCAGCCGTGCCTACGAGGCGAACCTCTCCGTCGTCACCACGGCGCGCGAGATGTGGAACGGTGCCCTGGAGGTCATGAGGGCCTAGACCCTGCCCGAACCCTGCAAAACCGGTGAGCCCCGACGGAAGTCGGGGCTCACGTGATCTCCAGACCCTAATCCAGTCCCTTGACGACGTCGGTAAAGTCCGACCAGTCCTCGACCTTAAAAGCCCGGATGTCGCGCACGGAATTTTTGAACCACTCAATCCTTGAAAGCGCGTTGATCGCCTTATACACGGCGGTAAGGTTATCCTCGTCCTTCATGGAGAGATAGACGCTCCCCTGCGTCCACTCAAAGCCCGCTTTCTTGAGTTCTTCGTTGATCTCCTGATAGGCCCCGTTGTAGGGCTCCCCATAATTCTTCTTGAGTTCCGCAATCTTCAGGTCAAACGCAATCGCGTACACGCTCGCCCCTCCTTCGGAGTTTCAATGTTGCAGCAGCCTCTCCAAGGTCATTGTATCACGAACGATCGTGGACTCGATGGCCGAACCTCATCCCGACCGCTCGGCGCTACCGTTCGTAGTGCTTGATCAGCGCCTGGGTCCCCATGTCCCCGAACCCGTCGCGGGCCAGCTCTCCGTAGTCCTCCGTCACCTGAGCCAGGACCTCCAGGTGCAGGTGGCTCTGCGCCGCCTCTTCCGAGGCCAGCGTCAGGTCCTTCAGGAAGTGCTTGAGAAAGAAACTCGGCTGAAAATCGTTATCCGTGATTTTGGGCCAGTAGGCGTCCAACTGTTTGCTGGCCGCCGCGCCGGTGGACAGGGACTTCATCAACACTTCGAGGTCCAGCTCCTTGGCCCGTGCGTAGGCGATGGCCTCGCACACGCCGGAGAGCGTCCCCGCGATCATGATCTGGTTTGTCAGCTTCGCGTGCTGGCCGCAGCCCGCCTTGCCCTGGTAGTTGACGTTGGCGCCCATGGCGCGGAACAGGGGCATGCAGGCCTCGTAGTCCGCCCTGTCGCCTCCCGCCAGGATGGAGAGCGTCCCGTCCCGCGCGCCCGTTTCGCCGCCGGTCACGGGGGCGTCCATCACCCGGAAGCCGCGCTTCGTGCCCTCGGCGTAGAGCCGTTCGGCCAGCGTCGGGCTGCTGGTGGTCATGTCGATGAGGCAGGCGCCCCGCTCCGCGCTGTCCAGGACGTTCCCGGCCCCGAAGTAGACCTCCTCAACGTCCTTTGGGAAGCCCACCATCGTGATGACCTCGCTGCAGCCCTTGACGCACTCCGCGATGGTGCTGCTGAAGGCCGCGCCCTCCGCGATCACGTCGGCGACCTTCGCCCTGTCCCGCGCGAAGATGCGGAGCTCAAAGCCCGCCTTCATCAGGTTGCGCACCATGGACTTCCCCATGATGCCCACGCCGATAAAACCCACTTTCCTCAATGTGATACCCCCTTTGGAATGCGATCCGCGAGGCCGCCCGCGCGACGGCCTCAGCCCCTGCCGTGATCGGACCTTCTGAATCATAGCACAAACGGCCGCTGCGCTCCAAAACGCCCAAACTCCGCGGGCATTTTGCCGGAGGACGGGATAAAATACATTAGAGCCATCGGCCGCCTGAGCGGCCGGAACTTTGGAGCGGAGGGATTGCCTGTGAGGGAAAGACGTCCTGTGCTGAGGAGCTTGGAGGAGGCCGGCACCCTGTGGCGAAGCGGCGGAGCGGTGCTGGACCGCGCGGGAGGGGCGGCACGCGCCTGGATGTGTCCCGCGGGGCGGACCCTCGCGGTGCTTCCGGACCTGCGGCAGGCCTCGGAGCTGGCCGCGGACAGCCGTGCCCTGTTCCCGGACCGGCCGGCCATGCTGCTGTCCGAGCTCCCCCTCACCTCCGAGTCCGTCAAGAGCCGTCCCCTGCTGCTGGAGCGAGGCGAAACGATCCGCCGCTGGACGGGGGAGGGCGGCGTGTTGGCCGCCACGCCCGGCGCGCTGATGGCCCCCTGCCTTCTGGGGGAGTCGGAGCTCTCCGTCCGGCGGGGAGAGGACTACGCCAGGGATCGCCTCGCCGCCTGGCTGGAGCGCAACGGATACCAGCGGGCGGACCTCGTGTGGTCGCCGGGACAGTACGTCCTTCGCGGCTTCATCATGGACGTCTTCGACCCCGCCCACGCCCTGCCCCTTCGCTTTGAGTTCTTCGACGAGGACCTCGACCGCATCACGGCGTTTCACCCCTCCACGCAGAAGAGCGCCACGGAGCTGGATGAGGTGAGCCTCCACGGCATGGCGACGGCGACGGAGGGCGTCCCCGCGGAGATGCTGCCCGGTGACGTCCGCGTCCTTCTCTTCGACCCCCAGAGGCTGGAGGCCCAGGCGACCTCCTTTCACTGGCTCTGGCAGGAGCTGTCGGCGGGGACGGAGGAGAAGGCCGTAAAGGACTGGGGGGAGATCATCAAGGTGCTGGCCCGGCTGCCGCACCTGAGGATCACGGACTCCACGGAGGCCGCGGACGCCGAGCTGGACGTCAGCCCCCTGCCTCCCTTCAAGGGGGACCTGAACGTGGTCCTGCGCCTGTGCCGGGACCTCGAATCCCAGGGCTGCCGCGTCGCGGCCCTCACGACGAACCCCCGCTTCCTGGACCGGGAAAAAGGGCCCTTCAGCGTCCTGGGGGAGGGGCTTGAGCTTCGGGAGGCCGTCCTGACGTCGGGCTTCGAGGACCGGTCGTCCGGTCGGGCGTTCATCTCCGACCGGGAGCTCTCCGGCGTTTCCGCCTCCGGCTCGACCTCGGAGTGGCGCGCCCCCGTGGAGTGGCGGGACCGCCTCTCCGAAGGACAGCTCGTCGTTCACGAGGACTACGGCGTCGGCGCCTTTCGCGGCATCCGGGAGGTGGTCACGGCCGGCGTGGCCTCGGACGCGCTGATCGTCGAGTTCGCGGACGATCAGCGCCTGCTCGTCCCCGTCCTGCAGGCCCACAAGCTGACGCCTCTCGCCGAGCACGAGAACGAGGAAACGCAGCTGGACTCGCTGCGCGGCACCCGCTGGCGGAAGAGCGTGGAGAAGGACAAGGAGCGCGCCAAGGAGGAGGCGAAGGCGCTCCTCGAGATATACGCGCGCCGCGAGCTGGAGAGGCGGGAGCCCTTTGCTGCGCCGGAGGAGCTCTACAACGACTTCGTCCGTGCCTTCCTCTTCAACGAAACGGCGGATCAGCTCCGAGCGACGGCGGAGATCATGGCGGACCTGTCGAGCCGCTTCCCCATGGACCGCCTGCTGGTTGGGGACGTGGGCTTCGGCAAGACGGAGGTGGCCCTGCGCGCCGCCTTCCGCGTCGTGGCGTCGGGCCGTCAGGTCTGCGTCCTGGCGCCGACCACGATCCTGGCGCAGCAGCACTTTGCCACCTTCCAGTCCCGGCTTGCGGGCTTCCCCGTCAGCGTGGGGCTGCTCTCGCGCTTCGTGTCGCGGAAGGAGGCCGCCGCGACGCTGGCCCGTGCGGAGGAGGGGGCGGTGGACGTCATCATCGGCACGCACAAGCTGCTGCAGAAGGGCGTGCGCTTCAAGGACCTGGGGCTTTTGGTCATCGACGAGGAGCACCGCTTCGGCGTCATGCACAAGGAGGGGCTGAAGCGCGCCTACGGCGCCGTGGACATCCTGAGCCTCTCCGCCACGCCCATCCCCCGTACCCTGGCCATGGCCCTGAGGGGGCTGCGCAGCATCTCGGTCCTCTCGACCCCGCCGGAGGACCGTCTGCCCGTGACGACCTTCGCCGGCCCCTGGCAGGCGCCCCTGGTGCGCAAGGCCGTGGCCTACGAGCTGAACCGCGGCGGACAGGTCTACTTCGTGGTGAATCGAATCTCGCGGATGGAGGAGCAGGCCCGCACGCTAAAGGCCTTCTTCCCTGAGGCGAACGTCCAGATCGCTCACGGCCAGATGGCGGGGCGCGATCTGGAGCGCACGATGATGGACTTTTACGCCGGCAAGATCGACGTCCTGGTGGCGACGACCATCATCGAGAGCGGGCTGGACGTGGGGCGGGCCAACACCATCATCGTGGACGACTCCCAGGAGCTGGGGCTGGCTCAGATGTACCAGCTGCGCGGGCGCGTGGGCCGGCGGGGCGAGAACGCCTTCGCCTACTTCTTCTACCCGGACCGGGAGGTCCTGCCGCGGGAAACGGCGGACCGGCTGGAGGCCATCTCCACCATGACGGACCTGGGGTCGGGCTACGCCATCGCCCGGCGCGACCTGGACATCCGGGGCGGCGGGGAGATCGGCGGGACCAGCCAGCATGGAAGCGCCAGAAGCGGCAGCTTTCACGTGTTCTACAGGATGCTGGAGCAGGAGCTTCGTCGCCTGCGCGGCGAGGAAACGAGGATGACGGACCTCAGCTTCGACCACGGCGGCTCCGTCCCCACGTTCTACATCCCGCAGGAGGACGTGCGCGTGACGATCTATCGCCGGCTGCTCCAGACGGTGGGGCTGGACGAGCTGGCCGCCCTGATGGAGGAGGTCCGTGACCGCTTCGGCACGCCGCCCAAGGAGGTGCGCCTCCTGGCGGCGATGACGGCCCTGCGCAACTTTGGAGGCCGCTTTGGCCTGGAGAAGGTGTCGGTCCGTCAGGACGGCACGACCGTTTCGGGCGACATAGGGCTCCTGGCCCCTTCCCTTGGGTCGGAGCGGGGCTGGACGGTGATGCGCGCCCGGGCGGCCGGCCCAGGAGGCCTCGTCGGGGCGGAGGCCCTCGTCGGCGCCATGCGGCGCGCCGGGGAGGGGATGACAGGGAACCCGGCCGCTCATGGCTCCGGCGAAAGCGGTCGGTTGGGCACAGAATCAGGCGCTGCCGGCCGCGTGGAGCGCTGAGGGAACCGCGCGTTCGTCCTTCGTTTCGGGAGCGACGGCGCAGGATGATTGCACGTTCATAACAGGGAGGGTGAGGGGTATGACGTATTACGTCGGCGTCGACGTCGGCGGCACGAGCGTCAAGATCGGCGTCGTGAGCTCATCGGGCTCCATCGTCAGCGAGATGGCGATCGTGACGGGGGCGGAGCGGCCCCAGGAGGTCGTGCTTCAGGACATCCTTGAGGGCGTGAGGCAGGTGGTCGCGGCCAGCGGCTTGGGGTGGGAGAAGGTGCGCGCCGTGGGCGTCGGGTGTCCGGGGATGGTGCGCTCCGAGGAGGGCACGGTGCTCTACAACAACAACCTGGGCTGGCGCGATTTCCTGCTGGGCCCAATGCTGACCGAAGCCCTGGGCCTGCCCGCGCGGGTGGAGAACGACGCCAACGCCGCAGCGTTGGGCGAGGTCGTGGCGGGCTGTGCCATGGGGGCGTCGAGTGCCATGATCATCACGCTGGGGACGGGCATCGGGTCGGGCTTCGTCATCGACGGGAGGATATGGGCGGGGTACAACTCCGCTGCGTGTGAGTTTGGGCACATGGTCATCGTCCACGGGGGACGCCCCTGCACCTGCGGCCGCCGGGGGTGCTTTGAGGCTTACGCCTCGGCCACGGGACTCATCGCGATGACGAACGAGGCCATCGCGGCCGACCCGAAGGGTCCGATGGCGGAGATGGCGCGCCGCGAGGGGCGCGTTGGAGGGCACACCTCCTTCGTCGCCGCCGAGGCCGGGGATCCGGGCGCCATTCGAGTGGTGGACGAGTACACGGACTACCTGGCCTGTGGGGTGGCAAACCTCGTCAACGGCCTTCAGCCGGAGGTCGTCGGCATTGGCGGAGGCGTTGGCAAGCAGGGCGAGCGGCTGCTGGTCCCCCTGCGGCGGAAGGTTGCGGCGGAGCTCTACGGCCGCGATTACGAGGACGACCGGGCGACGCGCCTGGTCTCCTGCACGCTGGGCTACAAGGCGGGGCTGGTGGGCGCGGCGATGGCGGCGAAGGTGGCCTATAGGGAGTGAGCTCTGGCCACCGAAGGGGAAGGGACGGAAAGGCCGGAAAAAAGCTCGCAAAAAGTTATTGACAAGTTCGGGGAATACGGGTAGAATACACGCTGTTGTGGCAACGGGGCTGTAGCGCAGCTGGGAGCGCGCTTCCCTCGCACGGAAGAGGTCGGGA
>NZ_CALHIQ010000115.1 GCF_938030725.1 uncultured Fretibacterium sp.
TGCAGAACCCCTACGCCTCCCTGAACCCCCGGATGACCGTCGGGGACATCGTGGCGGAGGGGTTGGATGCCCACCGTCTGTGCCGGGACGAAGAAGAGCGCGAGGAGCGGGTCTGCCGCCTCCTCACGCGGATGGGGCTGAGGCCGGAGTTCCGCTCCCGCTACCCCCACGAGTTCTCTGGAGGGCAGTGTCAGCGCATCGGCATCGCGCGGGCACTGGCCGTAGAGCCGGAGTTTCTGGTCTGTGACGAGCCGATCTCGGCGCTGGACGTTTCCATTCAGGCCCAGATCGTCAACCTCCTGGTGGACCTGCGAAAGGACCTGGGACTGACGTCGCTCTTCATCGCCCACGACCTGGCCGTGGTGCGCCACATCTCAGACCGCGTCGGGGTCCTGTACCTTGGAGCCTTGGTGGAGCTGGCCGAAACGGACCGGCTCTACGGAGAGCCGCTTCACCCGTACACAAGGGCCCTGCTGTCCTCCATTCCGGACGTGGACCCGGACAACCCCATGAGGGAACGCCGGGTGCGCCTGAAGGGGGAGGTGGGCAGCCCCATCGACTTTCAGTGCGGCTGTCGCTTCGCCCCGCGCTGTCCGCTGGTCGAGGAACGGTGCCGACAGTTCCGGCCTGAGCTCAGAGAGGTGTCGCCGGGGCACTTCGTGGCGTGCCACAGGGCCGACAGGGCCTGACGGACGACGGCTCGATGAAGCAGCCGCTTCCCTAGAACAGCCTCTCGTTTTGCACGAAGAGTTTGTGCAGGTATTTTTCGTTCAGGTCCGTGCCGATGATCACCATCCTCGAATCCTCCGCGGGGGCGCATGGCTCGATGGCGTAACGGTCCTTGACGAGGTCGAAAGAGGCCCATTGTCCCTGGACGGGGAAACGGCCCTTGGCCCGATAGACCGTGCCCAGGGTGCCGCGCATCAAAAACTGAAGCTTCAGCAGGAACTCGTTCATGGCGTTGACGGTGAACCCGGAATACCCGACCTGGCTCAAGTCGGGGTGCCCCTCCAGCTCGGCGAAGGCGCGCTCCTCGGCACGAGGTTTTGAGAGCAGCGCCTCCCACCACTCCTGAGGCTGTTCGGAGTAATGCCGCAGGGGGATGTCCGCTCCTGCGTTCAGCCCGCGCAGTTCCGCCGCGACGGCAGTGACGCGCTCCGGAGGGGAGTTTTCGGCCTTGGAGATCAAGAGCGTTCCCGCGTTGCGGATCTGGTCGGCGTAAAAAGCGTCAAATGTCTTCAGGTACTCGTCGAAGCAGTGGACATCCACCAGGGTGACGGGGCTCAGGAGCTCGATGCGCTCGTAGGCGATCCTGCCGATGTTCTCCAGGACGGCGCTCAACAAGCCTACCCCGGTCGGCTCGACGATCAGAAATTCCGGGGATAGCGCGTTGGAGATCGTCAGGACGGATGCCGCGAAGTCGGACTTGACGGAACAGCAGATGCACCCCTCCGTCAGCTCCCAGACCGAAACGTCTTCCTTTAGTCGTCCGCCGTCCACGCCGAGGTTGGCGTATTCGTTCTCCAGGACGACGAAGTCCCTTCGGGTGCGCCGCACCAGATCCTTGATGAAGCGAGTTTTGCCGGCGCCGAGAAAACCGGATATCACCAATACTTTCATAAACGACCTCCTTAAGTGGCTGCGGGCTTTGCCGCAAGGGGGCGGCCGCAGGACGGCCGCCCCCGAACGAGGAGAACTGCTCTCCCCTCCGCTTGCGTCAATGAAAAAGATGTTAGGCCCGCCCCGTCCCGCACGGGGAAATGGGGTCGGCCTCTGACGCAGCTTGCGAGTTGGCTCAGAGCAGGACGACCGGCTTGATCAGGTCCTTCGGCTTCTCCTTCATCAGGTAGAGCGCTTCTTCGACGTGCTCGAAGCCCTTGAAGGGGTGGGTGATCAACGGGGAGAGGTCTAGCTTGCCGACCGATACCAGGCGGGACAGTTTCTCCATCCTGAGCCGGCCGCCCGGCATCAGCCCGCCGTTGATGGCCTTGTGCCCCATGCCGACGCCCCACTCCAGGCGCGGGATGTCGATCGTCGCGCCCGATCCCAGATAGTTCACGTTCCCGATCTTGCCGCCGGCCTTCAGCGACTTGACCGCTTCCGCGAAGGTATCGACGGTTCCGCCTGCGATGATGACCTTGTCCACGCCTCTGCCCCCGGTCAGCTTGAGCGCCTGTTCGCTGATCGTCCCGCCCTTGTAGTCGATGAAGTCCGTGGCTCCATAGAACTTGGCGGCCTCGATGCACACGGGACGGGTCCCCACGGCATAGATGCGTGAGGCTCCGCGCAGGTTTGCCCCCGCCACGGCCATCAGGCCGACCGGTCCGATCCCGATGACCAGGACCTCATCGCCATATTGGACGTCGGCGAGCTCGGCGCCATGGAACCCCGTGGGCACCATATCCGAGAGCATGGGAGCCACCTTGAGGTCGATGTTCTCCGGAAGGAGCGCCAGGTTCCCATCCGGATCGTTGACGTGGAAGAACTCTCCGAACAGGCCATCCTTGACGTTGGAGAACTTCCATCCGTTGAGCATCCCGTGCGAGTGCATGGAATAGCCTCCCTGGGCCTCCAGGGAGTTCCAGTCCGGGGTGATGGCGGGGACGATGACCTTGTCGCCCGGCTTGAAGTCCTTGACCAGCTCTCCGACCTCCACGATCTCTCCGGTGCCCTCGTGCCCCAGGATCATGTTGTGACGCTCGCCGACGGCGCCCTCCCAAACGGTATGGACGTCCGAGGTGCACGGCGCGAGAGCCAGGGGACGACAAATCGCGTCCATAGGGCCGCACTTCGGACGATCCTTTTCGATCCACCCCACACTGCCGATCTTCAGCATCGCAAAACCCTTCATCAATTCTTCCTCCTCGAAGAAACGAATTTTGAAACGTAAAAATCAAACTGCCTGAGGTTCAACAAAACAAAGTCACTCTCCGCTCCGGGGACTGCATCCCCATTTGGAGCCTGTGGCCGGTAAAGCTTATCTTTTTAATGAAGACTATTTTAATATACAATTAAAGCGCGTCAAGGAAGTAAAAAGCCTGAGGTCATAGGCTTAAGACGTATCAAGGGCAGCCTGGGCGCGCTTTTTTGGTGTGGTCAGTGATTTTCGACAATACAGAAGTTCGTTTAATTTGCACAATGGCAGCGCGCTATTCTTCGCAGAAACATTGTGATTGTTGCTGTTGATCGCGCTGTCACTGTGACCTGGATCACTTATTGATGCCATGCTTTGGCTGCCTTCAAGAGGCAAATTGAAAAATTTTGATCCAGGAAGCCTCATTTTAGGGTATGGTATTATAAATTCACTGGAGAATGGCATTGGGAGGTGGGCACGGTGCTGAACGATACAAGCTTAGCCTTCATTCGTTCCGTTGCCAAGGAATACGGTGCCGCTCGCATCTTGCTCTTCGGCTCCTGCTTGACAGGGCCGGAAGATGAGGCCAAGGACATCGACCTCGCCGTGGAAGGGTTGTCCCTGAAGGACTATCATGCCTTCTGGGATCGTCTTCTGTGGGCCGACGAACTCGGCGGAAAGCCGGTTGACGTCATCCGGGTTGAGGACAACGGTTTCCTTGTTCCGATCATCCTTGACGAAGGGGCGGAGATCTATGCTGACCGAGAGCCACAAAAAATCGCTCTGCATCGTGTTTGAGAAAAGCCGCCGAACCGTTTCAGAACTCCAAACGGCCCTTCAAGACATCCCTGCCCCTTGGAGCCTGACGGTGTGTGCAGGAGTGGGAATGCTCCTTGGCGACCTTTACATGAGTGTCGAGAACGTCCTGCGGCTTTTCATCGAGGGCGTGTACAAGGAGAAGATCGCCAAGGACGACTCCTGGCACAAGCGTCTTGTCGAGGCGGGAAACGCGAAGGGCTTGCTTCCGCCGGATATCGAGCCCACCCTGAGCGGCATGAGGCGTTTTCGTCACCGACTGACCCACGGCTACGGGGTTGAGATGGACGAGGCTTTGCTTCGGGAGAACATCCCCGAGGCGATAAGGGCCTACGAGAAGGTGGAAACGCACATCAAATCCCTGTTCCCAGAGCTGAATGGATGGCATGCGGTGGAGGATAGTTCAGAGTAGAAGGGTAAACAAAAGGCCGGTCATGGACCGGCCTTTTTAATTTCGATATAAATGGCGGAGAAGGTGAGATTCGAACTCACGGAACGGCAAGCCGCTCAGTTGAT
>NZ_CALHIQ010000116.1 GCF_938030725.1 uncultured Fretibacterium sp.
GGACGCGCCACGGGGCCGTGTAGCCCTCCGCCTCCGCGCCGGGCTCCGGGGGCGCCCTGAAGGCCTCTCCGCCCCACGAATCGGCGATCGCCAGGGTCACCTCCAGGGCGTCCCCATCAAGCTCTCCCGCCGGCTTCCGAAAAACCTCCAACGGGGGCGGATCGTCGCACCCAAAGGCCAAAGACCAGGGGCCGGGGCCCTGAGCCCGAAAGAGGACCGTCCCCGCGCTCCACCAGGCCCTCAGCAGGGGCGGCTCCTCCATGAGGGCGCTGTCGAACTCGACGCGCCAATGGCGGTCCTCCCTCAGGTGAACGGGGATGGGGCCGTTTCGCTGTTCCGCACCGAGCCTCCCGCGCGCCAAATAGAGCTCCGCCGTCCCCACGAGTTGCCATGGGCCCCTGATGTCGGACCGCGACAGACAGCGCACGCGCCGGCGTCCGGGCTCACTCAGGAGGAACTGGACCCTCGTGACGGGCCAGGCGCCCCCCGTGTCATACTCCGCCGCGCGGCGATCCTCCGTCAGGACGCCTGAGAAGTCCGCGAAGCCGCCCTCTATGGCGTGGCCCCACACCCGATAGGTGCAGCTCGCCCCTTGAAGGGCGAACCCATCCCCCGCCCCCCGAACCCGCAGAAGGAGGCAGCGCGTCGGGGCCCTGGGGAGCTCCAGCGCCCCCGCTTCGAGGGGGACATCGCTCACCACCTCCCGCCACCGCTTCAGGTCCACGCTCATCAGGACATCGGCCCGCGCCCCAGGCTTCATCCCATCCGAGGCAAGAAGCAGTCGGTACCGGTCCGACGGGCCCGCCGGGGAGAGCTCGGAGAGGTCCAGCAGATAGCGGCGCTCACCCCTGCGGGCCTCCGGGGCCGTCCCCTGAAGCTCGATCAGCCGCCCCTCCCGTTGGGCCTTGACGCGAAACTCCGGCGACCCGGCGCCCTTCCCCGCCGGAGAGAGCTCAAAACAGGGGACCTCCGTTTCGACGAGGACCGGAGGCCCCTGAGGGATCGGGTGGCCCGGCTCCGCCGCGAAGGACACGGGCTCCCCCCTCGCGTCCAGGACGACGAGGTCCTCGGTCTGCGATCGAGCCAATCCGGCGTAGACGCCGGTCGGGAGCCTCAGGCGGCAGAGAGCCCCCTCCTCCGCCCCCGCGATCTCAAGGACGTGCGCGAAGTTCCCGCTCAGGGGCCGCGCCCAGGCCGGCCCCGCCAGACAGGCGGCCAGGGTCGCCGCGGCGAAACGGCGGGCCAGGGACCTCACAGCGCGCACTCCACGGGGAGCCCCTGCAAGCTTGCGACGCACCCGCAGTAGTTCTGACGGTAGAGCCCCAACTCCCTTGATATCTCTATGGACCGGAGGAAGCCGTTCCGCTTGCGCCAGACGCGGGGTTCCCACGTCAGCCCGCGGGACGCGGCACAGGCCGCGCCGATGCGGGCGATGCGCTCCACGTCCTTGTGGGGGCTGGTCGTAAGGCTGGTGCAGAGGTGCGTGCAGCCAAGGCGCACGGCGGCCTCCGCCGCGGACGCGATCTGCATCAGAAAACACTCCGTGCATCGCCGCCCTCCCTCCGGCTCCTCCATCAGTCCCGACCGTTCCATGTGCGCGATCCACTCCTCCGGCGCGTAGGGGCCCTCCTCCAGAGGGAGTCCCTCGTGGGCCATCAACCGGTGGAGCGTCGTCAGCCGTCGAGCGTACTCCGTGCGGGGATGGATGTTGGAGCCGTAAAAGAAGCCCGTGACCTGCCAACCCTCCGCCGTCAGGTCCCGCGTCGGGACGGTCGCGTCCGGAGCGCAGCAGATGTGAAGCAGGAGGCGCCGCCCTGCCGGCAGCGCCTCCTCGCGATCCGTCATCAGCGTCCTTCCCTCAGCTCCAGGAAGGACTGGGCGATGCCCTTCTCGTCCAGCCCCATGGCCGCCAGGACGGCCGCGGAGGGGCCGGAATCACCGTAGCGCGTCACCCCAAGGTTCCTCATCCTTGCCAGGAGGCCATGCCGCGCCATGGCCACGGCCAGGATCGACCCCATGCCCGTATCCACGTGGTGGTCCTCCACCGTGAGGACGCACCCCAGCCCACAGGCCTCCCTGAGGGCCGCCATATCGACCTCCAGCGGGCAGGACACGCTCCACACGGCTGCGCTGACGTTCCTCTCTGCGAGGGCCGCCGCCGCGGCCAGCGCGCGTTGCGTCATCGCCCCCAGGGCGAAGATCGCGCCGTCCTTTCCGTCACGGACCTTCACGGCGCGGCCGTACTCGAACCGATAGCTCCCGCCGAAGACGGCGCGGCCCGACGGGGCGCGCACGAGGTCCACCTTGCTCCGACCCATCGCCAGGCAGATGCTGTCCGGCGACCCCAGCATCCAGCGGGTCGCGCGGTCCGTCTGCTCCGGGTCCGCGGGGACCACGAGGCGCCAGCCGAAGGTGTTGTGGAACAGCCCCACGTAGTCGATGCACTGGTGCGTCTTGCCGTCCTCGCCGACGTCAAGCCCCACGTGCGTCAGGACGGTCTTGGCCCCGGACCGGTTGATGTCGTTCAGGCGCTGCTGGTTGTACACCTCGTCGATGCCGAAGACGCCGAAGTCCGCCCAGACCGCCGCCGTCCCCGCCGCGGCCGCCGCGCCGGCCGTCGTGGCCGTGGAGTGCTCCTGGATGCCGCACTGAATGAAGTTCTTCGGACACTCCGCCTTGAAGTCCTTCGTCATGACGGAGGGGGCCAGGTCGCAATCGAAGACGAGGATAGGAGTCGTTCCGGGCCTGCCGCAGTTCCGGCGCCCCACATCCGCAAGGGCCTTGCCGAAGGCCCCCCGGTTGTCCGACTTGCCCTCCTCATAGGAGAGGGGGGTGCCCAGCTCCAGCTGCGGCGTCGGCGGGACGACCTTCCGCCCCTTGAAGGACGGCTCGGACTTCCGCGCCTCCAAAGCCCTGGCCAGCGTTTCAGGGTCCCCGCCCAGGTCCCTCACGATCTGCTCGTAGAGCTCAGGCGAGGGAGCCTTGCCGTGATAGGCGGCAGTCCCCTCCATGGCCTGCCCCTGCC
Source organism: uncultured Fretibacterium sp. (assembly GCF_938030725.1). Taxonomy (GTDB): domain Bacteria; phylum Synergistota; class Synergistia; order Synergistales; family Aminobacteriaceae; genus Fretibacterium. Next base: position 3,026 of record NZ_CALHIQ010000116.1, read on the forward strand.
TGCCCATCACCGTGCGGCAGAGCAGCACGGTGGGACGACCGCGGCGGCCCGCGTCCTTCAGCG
>NZ_CALHIQ010000117.1 GCF_938030725.1 uncultured Fretibacterium sp.
GTAACGCTCGGACCTCCTCAATGCAGGGCGTTTCTCCAGATGCACTGCGTCGGGACACGCCCCCGTATCGCGTTCCGGCCCTCCCGCAGCACCGGCGCGCCGGGCCGATGCCCGACGGTCCCCCGGCGTTGCGCCGTCGGACCGTCCCGCAGGTGAACGCCTGCCGGTTTGTCGAAAGGAGGAGCCAGGGGGACTTCATGCTTCAAGCTCATGCCTCACAGCACTTTTCCATATAAGTATACCATGACCGCCGGGCGCGGCGCCCCAGGTCCGCATATAGGGAGCATTATAAAAACAAGGAGGAACCCGCTCCTCAGCGAGTTCCTCCTGCCATTCCGGACGGTTCGGGGACCAAAGAGGCCGGAGCGCGCTACGGCTTCGGCAGCCGCTGACGGACGTAGGTCCCATCAAGCGTCACGTCCACGTCCGGGGCGATATCCGGGGACACCACCACCTGCACGCTGTCGCCCTTAAAGGTGAAGGTCGCGCTTCCCTGCCCATCGTACTCTCCGTCGGCCTTGAGCACTCCCTTCCGCACCGTGCCCCCACCGGACCAGTAGCGGTATTCGACGTCCTTCGGCCCCAGGACCAGGTTAGCCTCCATACCGACTTTGACCTCTCCGGCCTCCTTGTCGGTCCACCGGACGGAGAGCCAGCTCGTTTCCCGGTCATCCTCGCGCCGGACGTAATAGCCCTGGGGGCCGTCGGGGCGATCCTGAAGGAAGATTCGCTCCGCGAGGTCCGGCAGCGCATCTGTACGCATTCCGGTCACCGCCGTATAGGCTTCGAGGGCCGTGTAGCCGTCGTCCGTCATATAGCGCCTGGCCTCCGCGTCGCGCCCCTTCCTCACCCACTCCTCCTGTTCCGCCTTCAGAGCCTTTATCCCCGCCTTCGAGAGGCCCCCCTCCTTCAGGAGCCTGGACCATTCTTCGTTCAGAGCTCTGTCGGCCTTGGCGAAGTCCGGGTCCTTCATCATCTCGCGATACTCCGCATCGCTCAGCCCCGCGGCCGGCCCCGCCAGCGCGCCGAGACAGAGCGCCCCACAGGCGGCAAACGCCGCCAACAGGCCAAAAAGACGTGAGGGTCGTACCATGTCCGTCGTTCCTCCTTAATAAGCCAATCGTCCGGGGGGCAGTCCCCCCGCCGGATGCCTGCAGGCTAAAACTCCGTCATCAACAGGGAGCCGTCCTCGCCGCTCTGGTCCAGGACGAAGCGCCGCGTCACGCCCTCCCCGTCCACGTAGGAGATCCCGTTGTTGGGTATGGTACCGAAAAACATCATGCGGACCAGGAGCGGGCGCCCCGGCAGCAACTCCTTCTGCCCGTACCGTTCCTCGACGTCGAAGCTCACCTTCCCCTCCTCGCTTATCTCCGTGAAGGTGAGCCTAAGCACCTTGAGGTCCCGCACCGCCCTCTCCGCCGACAGGAGGACCTTCGCCTGAGGTTCCCCCTCAAAGGCGGTGCACTCGTCGTATTCCGTGACGCCGGCCAGCGCGTCCTCCGCCCACTCCGCCCGCACCTCCGGCGCGGCGGCGGCCGGCGCCGCCAGCGTCAGGACCGCCAGAGCCGCCAGCACGAGGACGAACCCACCCGCAAACTTCTCAACCATGCTCCTCATGTTACGTACCTCCGTTCCGTTTCCGTCGCGGCGCCCATTTCCGCCGCCTCAATAGAAGCTTAAAAAACGCTATCCGCCGAGGTAGGCGCTCCGGACGCGCGCGTCGTTCAAGAGCTCCTCTCCCGTTCCGGAGAGGGCCACGGCGCCCACCTCCAGGACGTAGGCCCTGTGCGCGATCTTCAGCGCGGCCCAGGCGTTCTGCTCCACCAACAGGATGGTCCGGCCCTGCGCGTTGATGGCGCGGATGATGTTGAACACCTCCTCCACCAGGATAGGGGCCAGGCCCAGCGACGGCTCGTCCAGCATCAGGAGGTTCGGTCGGCTCATCAGGGCGCGGCCCACGGAAAGCATCTGCTGCTCGCCGCCGGAGAGCGTTCCGCCCTTCTGCCTCCGCCGCTCCCTGAGGCGCGGAAAGAGCGTGAAGACGTGCTCCAGGTCCTCCTCAACGCCTGCGGCGTCGTTCCGCGTCCAGGCCCCCAGCCGCAGGTTCTCCTCCGCCGTCAGGTGGGGCAGGATGCGGCGACCCTCCGGGCTCAGGGCGATGCCCATCTTCACGCGGTCCTCCGTGGGCCTGTCCTGCAGGGGGACCGTCTTTCCATCGGGGGTCCGGAGGTCCATGCGCGCCGCGCGGGACGGCGTCAACCCCATGATGGAGCGGATGACGCTGCTCTTGCCCGCGCCGTTCGCGCCGATGAGCGTCACGACCTGTCCCTCCTCGATGGAGAGGGACACGTCGCGCACCGCGTGGATTGCGCCATAGTGCACGTTCAGCTTTTCTAACTCAAGCAGGCTCATCTCAGGCCCCCTCCTTCTGCGCCGCGCCCGCGCCGAGGTAGGCCTCGATGACTCCGGGGTCGCGCCGGATTTCCTCCGGCGTGCCGCGGGCGATGAGCCTGCCCTGGTCCAGCACGTGGATCGTGTCGCACACGTTCATGACCACCTTCATGTCGTGCTCGATGAGCAGGATCGTGAGGTGGAACTCGTCCCGCAGGCGGCGAATGAACTGCATCAGCTCCGAGGACTCCTGGGGGTTCATCCCCGCCGCCGGCTCGTCCAGCAGCAGGAGGCGGGGGGCCGTCCCCAGCGCGCGGGCGATCTCAAGCCGCCGCTGCGCGCCGTAGGGCAGGGCCGACGCCCGCTCGTTCGCGTAGGACGCCAGGCCAAGCCGATGCAGCAGCTCCTGCGCGCACTGGCGCACGCCCGTCTCCTCGCGGATCACGTCCGTAAAGACGAAGGGCAGGAGCGACATCCACCAGTAGGTCCTTCGCCGCACCCAGGCCCCCACCATGACGTTCTGCAGCGCCGTCTCGTTCGCAAAGAGGCGGATGTTCTGGAACGTCCGGGAGATGCCCTCGCGGCAGACCTCGTGAGGGGGCCGACCCGTGATGTCCCGCCCCATGAAGCGGACCGATCCGGACGCCGGCCTGTAGAAGCCGCTGATAGCGTTGAAGGCGGAGGTCTTGCCCGCGCCGTTCGGCCCGATGAGCCCCGCGATGGCTCCCTCCTCCACGTCCAGGGAGAGGCCGTCCACTGCCGTCAGCCCTCCGAAGCGCAGGGTGAGGTCCCGCACCTCCAGCAGGGGGCCGCCCTTCGGCAGGGGCGCGGGGGCCCGGTAGGTCAGGGCAAAGCTCCCGCCGCCCCCCTCCGCTTCCTTCCGGCGCCTCCGGGGGAAGAACCAGCTCCAACTGAACTCGCGCATCCCCAGGATCCCCTCGCGACGGAAGATGATGACCGCAATGAGCAGGACCGAGAAGATCACCATGCGCATTCCGGGGATGCCGGGGATGCGCAGCGAGCCGATGACGATGGGGTTCTCGACGAAGCGAAGCCACTCCAGCATCACGGTGACGAGCGCCGCGCCCACGATGGAGCCCGTGACGGCCCCCAGCCCGCCGATGACGACGATCATCAGGATGCTGTAGGTCTGCGTGATCATGAACATGCGCGGGTCGATGGTCGTGATGAGGTTCCCCATCAGCGCGCCGCCCAGGCCGGCGCCGAAACAGCCCAGCGTGAAGGCCAGCACCCTCATTCGGAACGTGTTGATGCCCATCATGCGCGCGGCCGCGTCGTCGTCGCGCACGGCCCGCATGGCGCCTCCCGTGCCGCTGTTCAGCATGGAAACGGTGCAGACCAGCACCGCCGCCAGGCAGCCCCAGCTCATCCAGAGCGTCGTGTGGGGCGGGATGCCCTTCAGGCCCAGGGAGCCGTTCGTCAGCGGCGTGAGGTTCGTGATGAGGATACGGATGATCTCGGCAAAGCCCAGCGTGGCGATGCCCAGGTAGTCGCCGCCGAGGGACAGGACCGGCAGGGCCACCAGCCAGCCGAAGAAGGCCGCCGCGAGCCCCGCGGCGAGGATGGAGATCAGGAAGGGGGCGTTCACGTTCAGGAGCCACGGGAGGATGGGGTCCAGGATCCACATGGCCTGCTTCTGGGCCGCGGGCAGGACCAGGATGGCGGAGACGTAGGCGCCGATGGCCATGAAGCCAGCGTGTCCCAGGGAGAACATGCCCGTGACGCCGTAGACGAGGTTCAGGCTCAGGCCCAGGATTCCGTTGACGGCGACGAGGTTCAGGATGCGGACCCAGTAGCCGTTCAGGAAGGAAGGGGCCTCGTTCAGGAACCAGGCGAACAGACAGGCGGCAATGATGGTGAGGCACCTGCTGCAAATATTCCGGTTGATGTCCCCTCGTGTCATATCTTGTCCTCCATTTTCTCGCCCAGGAGCCCCGTGGGGCGGAACAGCAGGATGAGGATCAGGATCAGGAAGGCGAAGGCGTCCTTGTAGCCCGAAACCACCGGGAAGAAGGCCACGAACATGATCTCCACGAACCCCAGGAGGAGGCCGCCGATCATGGCGCCCGGCACGGAGCCGATGCCGCCCAGCACCGCGGCGATGAAGGCCTTGATGCCCGGCGTCATGCCCATGAAGGGCTCCACCCGCGGATAGCGCAGCGCCCACAGGATGCCCGCCACGGCCGCGAGGGCGGAGCCGATGCCGAACGCCAGGGCGATGATGCGATTTACCGAAACGCCCATCATGCGCGTCGCCTCGATGTCGAAGGAGATGGCGCGCATGGCGAGGCCCGGCTTCGTCCGGTAGATAACCCACACGAGGAGGGCGACCAGCAGGAAGGAGATGGCGGGGACGACCAGCCCCAGCGGGATGAGGCGCACGCCGCCGCCCACCAGGATGGGCTTCATCAGGAGCGGGGGCTGCACCACGGGGCGCGGCATTCCGGTGAAGACGACGACGGCGAAGTTCTCGATGAAGAAGGAAACGCCGATGGCGCTGATGAGCGCGGAGATGCGCGGCGCGCGGCGCAGCGGACGGTAGGCGATGCGGTCCACCAAAAGCCCGCAGGCCGTCGTGCCGGCGACGGCGACGGCGACGCCCAGGATCCACGGGAGCCTGTAGACGATGGTCGCAAAGTACACGAAATAGGCCCCCAGCATGAAGATGTCACCGTGGGCGAAGTTGATGAGGCGCAGGATGCCGTAGACCATCGTGTAGCCCACCGCGATCAGCCCGTAGAGCGAGCCCAGGCTCAGGGCGTTGACGAAATGCTGGACGAAGATGTTGAGAGTCAAGCCATTACCTCCCTGCATCCGAAAAATTCAAAAAAGGGGGAAGGGCCTGAGCAAGGCCCCTCCCCCGTCCTGTCGCTCTCAAGCGAAGGGCGTGCCGAAGCGCTACGGGGAACTAAATCTCCGGCTTCACCAGTCCGAGGAAGGTCTTCTTTCCGTTCCGAATCTCGACGATCCCCATCTCCTTCTCCGCGTCGTGGGTGGCGTTGATCGTGGTCATCCCCGTGACGGTCGGCAGGTCCTTCGTCCCCTCCAGGGCGTCGCGGATCTTCTCCGGCTCGGCGCTCCCCGCGCGCGTGATGGCGTCCGCCAGCATGACGTAGCAGTCGTAGCCCAGGGCGCAGTTCACGTTCGGGGCCTTGTCCGGGTGCTCCTTGTTCCACTCCGCGGTGAACTGGGCTGCCACGGGGTTCATGTTCTCCATCGAGGGGTCATAGGCGAAGGTGGTGTGCAGGAAGCCCTCCACCGCGTCGCCGCCCAGCGTGACGATCTCCGGGTTGTCCATGGCGTCCGCGCCGATGAAGCGGAACTCCGCCCCCAGCTCCCGCGCCTGCTTCAGGACGATGGCGCCCTCCGCGAAATAGGCGGGGAGGAAGACGATGTCCGGCTTCTTGCTGATCAGCTCCGTCAGCTGCGCCGTGAAGTCCTGGTCGCCGGACTGGTACTTCAGCTCCGCCACGATCTCGCCGCCCATCTTCTCGTAGGCCTGCTTGAAGAAGGCGCCGAGGCCGACGCTGTAGTCGTTGGTGACGTCCACCAGCGTCGCCGCCCTCTTGAAGTCGAGGTTCTTGAAGGCGTAGGTCGCGGCGCCGGCGCCCTGGAACGGGTCGATGAAGCAGGCGCGGAAGTAGTACCGCTTGCCCTGGGTCACCAGCGGGTTGGTGCAGGAGGTGCCGATCACGGGGACCCCCGCCTTCTCCGCCACCTCACCGCCCGCCATGGCCAGCGAGGAGCCATAGGTGCCAATGATGGCGTTGACCTTGTCGTTCTCGATGAGGCGCGTGACGGCGTTGGCCGCCTCCACCTTGTCGGACTTGTTGTCCACCACGATGAGCTCAACCTTCTTGCCGAGGATCTCAGGGTTCAGCTTATGGGCCAGCTGCGTGCCCTCAAGCTCCAGTTGCCCGCCAAAGGCGTTCTGCCCCGTCAGACAGTTGAAGACCCCGATCCGGATGACGTCGTCCGCTCCCATGGACGCGCCGGCGATCGTCAGCGCCAGGGCCGACGCCAGCAGGAGAGCCGTGAAAAACTTACGCATCACACCATCACTCCTTCCCGATTTTCCCCGTGGCCGGTCGCCCCGGGGCAAAAAATTTCCGACTGTTATGAACATGGGTCTGCCCCTTTCGGGGAGCCATGCGGTTGACCGTTTAACTCAGCCAATGTTTGCATTATTTAAAATGTTATTTTACCCCATCCGCTCCCGATACGCAACGGGGGCGTTCTGCGGCTTCAGGCAGCGGCGCCCCCGTTTTGAGGCTAGTCGTCTCTTTCCGACCGCCAAGGGTAAGCGTGTGGAGCGGCTGGCTTCCTCGCCGGTCCCGTCAGTCGTTCCACTCGGTTTCCAGGGAGAGGATGGCCCAGGTGTCCTTCCCGTTCCACTTGTACGGCTTGGCCACGGCCTGGAACTTCGCGGGGCGCTCCTTTTTGTTCTCCACGTTGTAGAGCTCGCCGCTCATGTTGACGACCTTCCCCTCGCGGGAGGCCTGCTGTACGTCGGCATAGTACACCGTTTCGCCCTCTGCCTTCTCGAAGTGGTAGAGCTTTCCGTCGAAGTGGCAGCGCGGGTCGGAGTCCGTCACGCTCTGGTTCTTCAGGTCCAGGTCGAAGTACTTCTTCACGGACTCGACGACGAACTTCCCCTCGATCGTCAGGGTCCCATGGGGACACTCCTTGTCCTTGCAGAGCTTGATGCGGCTCTTGTAGTTGTTGATGTAGTTATGCCGGATGCCGAAGCGGATCAGGTCCGAAACGTCGAGGTCCAGGTCGAAGTCGTAGAGACCCACCTCCGTGAAGTTGCTGATGAAGACGCTCATCCTACGCATCTCATCCTTGCCGAACTGCGCCGCCGACGCCCCGCAGGCCAACGTCAGCGCCAGCAGCGCAGCGAGGACCACAGAAGCCTTCAACCGTTTTTTCATAGTTTGATCCCTCCATAAAAATTTTCTTTCACGACGCTACCTTGGGGCTCCCCGGCTGTGACGGCAGTGATCTCCACCACAGCTCAACCCAAAGTTCTTTTATTATAATAGCTATTTGAGGGCCAGTACACCCCTCGCTGAGCGATCGACGTGGTGTTTTCGCTAGATTGTCAATCCAAGAGGTTAAGCCAGCTCTGACCTTGCACCCGCTGGGTGCAGCAGAAAACGTGAAAAAACCGTCTTGGTCACATCCACATCTTAAAAACCTTGCCCGTGGATTTTTGGTCTAAAAACCCATTGACTCAGAGTCTTAAGATTGATAGTCTTTAAAGATGCTCTTTAAAATAATACGTGTTGAGGCTCCTTATTTTTGATTGAATCATTACTGATAAAACGAATAAGGGTTCAAAAAGCGTTTGCGTGATGGTTGATTTGGATTGTTTGTGCTTTGCTGAAGCACTTTTAAGAGTTTTTGGGACCACTTTTTTAAGGAGGCAACAATTTTGAAAGCTATGTCCAAGATCATGAGAATCCTGGCGATTCTATCCGTTTTTGTCGCACTTCCCGCCTTCGGCAGGACCATGAAGGAGAGCATCCAGCAGGCGGTCCTCTCCCATCCGGACGTCCAGGGCGCATGGCATGCCTTCCGCGCCTCGGAGGAGGAGCAGGAGGCCGCACGGGGCGGCTACCGTCCCAGGATCGACCTCTCCGCCTCGGTGGGCTGGGAGAACCTCGGCGGTTCGGGATACGACGGCCGGGACCAACACAACTACTTCCGCGAGGGCGCCTACCTCACGCTCAGCCAGATGCTCTACGACGGCGGTCTGACGCGGAGCCAGGTCAAGAAGTTCGGCTACGCCAAGAACGCCAAGTACTACGATCTGCGGGCCTCGATGGAGAAGATCGCCCTGCTGGCCTTCCGCAGCCATGACGACGTCAACCGCTACCGGGAGATGATCCGTCTGGCAAAACAGAACCTCAAGCGTCACGAGGAGATCATGAAGCTGGTTCAATCCCGCTTCCGCGCGGGGCTTGAGAGCTCCGCCAACATGGAGGTCGTCAAGGGGCGTGTGGCCCTGGCCCGCGTCAACCTGATCACCGAGGAGGGCAACCTTCACGACGCGTCCACCCAATACCTCCGTACCGTTGGCGAGATGCCCGATGAGGAGATGGAGTGGGGCGGGATCGATCTGAAGCGTCCCGATTCTCCGGAGGAGGCGCTGCGCCTCGGCATGCTTTCGAGTCCTCGCCAGAATGGCGTGGCCCAGAGCGTGCAGTCCACCCGCCTCGCCCTCGAGGAACAGAAGGCCAAGCTGTCTCCCCGAGTTGAACTCCGCGGCGGCCTGAACCTGGAGAACGACACCGACGGAACAAAAGGCCGCAAGGACAAGTCGATGATCGAGCTCGTCATCCGCTACAACCTCTACAACGGAGGCACGGACGAGGCCACGATCCGCCGGTTCGTGGAGCTTTACAAGCAGTCCGAGGAGATATTGAAGGAGACGGAGCGCGAGGTCACCCAGGCTCTTCTGGTCGCCTACAACGACATCGACACTTTCCACAAGCAGTTGGAGCATCTGGATCAGCACCAGAAGTCCGCCGAGGCCATGGAGGCCGCCTACCGGAAGCAGTTCGAGGTGGGGCGCCGCAGCCTTCTCGACCTCCTGGATGCGCAGAACGAGTCCTTCCAGGCCAAGCGAGCCTACATCAACGCCCTCTTCAGCTACGAGGGGGCCAAAGCCAGTTACCTTCATGAAGTGGGGGGGCTCGTCGCGGCCTACCAGATCGTGCGCAAGGATGTTCCCAGCCTGGAGGAAGTCGGCATCCAAAAGGCCGACACAAAGGCGGGCAAAAAGTCCGCGGCTAAAAAATAACCATGTCCCCTCTTGAGGCCTCGCAGGGAAACGAGGGGCAATTCGACCCCGGACAGGGCACGGAAAGAGGCGGTCCGCTGACGTTTTGTCTGCTCAAAATCGCTTCGATGCACGGCCTGTCGGTCTCCGTCGACAGGCTGCTCTCGGGCCTTCCTCTGGAGAACGATTGGCTTGTCCCTTCTTGCGTAGATCGCGCAGCGGCCCGCGCCGGAATGACCAGCCGCGTCGTCCGTGCTCCGCTGCAAAGGCTCAATACGGCTTTGGCCCCTTTGATCCTCGTCCTTGAGGGCAATGGGGCTTGTTTGTTGCTCTCCGCCGACCTCAAGGGGGGGACGGCACAGGTCCTCTTCCCCGAACTCGATCAGGGGGAGGCCACCGTCCCTCTCAAGGAGCTGGAGGCGCGCTACTCGGGATACGCCTTCTACGTCAAACCGGTCTTTCGTTTCGACGAGCGCGCCCCGTCCTACCACGGAGATAAGGGCAGCAACTGGTTTTGGAGCTCCATCTCCGAGAACCGCGCCATCTACCGGGACGTCATCGCAGCCTCGGCCATCTCCAACGTCTTCGCCCTGGCGATGCCGCTCTTCACGATGAACGTCTACAACAGGATCGTCCCGAACCGGGCTATGGACTCCCTGTGGGTCACCGCCATCGGGGTCCTGATCATGATCGCGGCGGACTACCTGCTGAACGCAACCCGGAGCCGTCTCGTGGACAACGCGGCGGCGAGGACGAACGCCCGGCTCTCTGCCCTGCTGATGGAGCAGATCCTGGCGTTGAAGGCGGCGGACCGGCCTCCCTCGGTGGGGTCCTTCGCCAACGTCATCCAGGGGTTCGAGTCGGTGCGCAACTTCATCTCCTCGGCCACCCTGTTCGCCTACGTCGATCTGCCCTTTTCCCTCTTCTTCCTGGCGGTCATCGCGATCATCGCCTGGCCCCTCGCGATCCCGCTGGCGGTCGGCTCGCTGCTGATCCTGCTTCACGCCGCCCTGATCCAGGGGACCATGAGGGATCTCGCGGAGACGACGAACCGGGCAAGCGCCTTGAAGAATGCCACGCTCATCGAGAGCCTGGTGGGGATGGAGACCGTGAAGTCCCAGGGAGCCGAGTCGCACGTCCAGATGCGCTGGGAGCGTGCGGTCTCGTTCCTAGAGCTGACCAACACCCGCCTCCGGCTGCTGTCGGGCTCCGTCATCAACGGAATCCAGTGGGTGCAGCAGTCGGTATCCGTGATCACCATGGTGGTGGGGGTCTATCTGGTCGTGAGCAACAACCTGAGCATGGGCGCCCTCATCGCGGTCTCCATGCTTTCGTCCCGCTGCATCGCGCCCGTCGGCAAGGCGGCGGGGCTGATGATGCAGTACCACTCCGCCTCCCGATCCCTGGCCGCCCTCGACGACATCATGCGCAAGGAGACGGAGCGTCCGGCCGAGGCGGCTTTTCTCAGCCGTCCGAGGCTCGCGGGCGACCTGGAGCTTCAGGGGGTGACCTTCACCTACCCGGGACAGGAGCGGCCCGCACTCTCCGGGGTCTCCTTCCGCATTGCGCGGGGGGAGCGGGTGGCGCTGGTCGGACGGGTGGGGTCCGGAAAGAGCACGGTCGGCAAGCTGATCCTGGGGCTTCATCGTCCGCAGGAGGGGACCGTACTCCTGGACGGGGCAGACATCCGCTCCATCGACCCCGCGGAGATCCGGCGCAACGTGGCCTCCGTCCCCCAGGACGTCATCCTCTTCTTCGGAACGTTAAAGGAGAACCTGCTGTTCGGCAACCCTCCGCGCACCGACGTCGAGATCCTCAGGGCCGCGGAGGCTGCGGGGGTCGACCGCTTCGCCAACCTGCACCCTCGCGGGTTCGACATGCAGGTCGGGGAGCGCGGGGAATGCCTTTCCTCCGGCCAGCGCCAGACGATCGCCGTCGCCAGGGCACTGCTGAAGCATGCGCCCATCCTGCTTCTGGACGAGCCGACGGCCTCCATGGACAACGCGACCGAAGACCACGTGCGGAGCCGTCTCTCCTCTTTCGTAGACGGGCGAACCCTGCTTTTGGTCACGCACCGAACGGCTCTCCTGGACCTGGTGGATCGAATCATCGTCCTGGACGAGGGAAGGGTGGCCGCAGACGGCCCCAAGGAGCAGATTTTGAGCGCACTCTACCGCTCCAAGGCAAAGCCTGCGAAGATCGAGGGGGGGGTCGCGAGTGCTTGAGCCCATGGACAAAAAAGGATTTGAGCGCGTCGGGGACCTGGTGGAGGGGATGGAGCGCTACAGCAGGAAGGCCACAGGGGGGCTTGCGGCCCGCCTCGCCGCTCCCGGTGCGGTCCGCACCTCCGACAACTGGACCGTCGACAGCGCCTGGGCCTTCGAGGAACAAAACCCCGCGAAGGGCCGCGGGATCATCTACGCCATCGCCGTAACCCTGATAGCCCTCCTGGTCTGGGCGGGCATAGCCCCCATCGACGAGGTCGTGAGCGGCACCGGCAAGGCCGTGGCGCCTTCGGGGACCCAGCCCGTGCAGTCCGTGGACGGCGGGGTGGTCGAGGCCATCCTGGTGAAGGAGGCCGAGCGGGTGGAGAAGGGCACGGTTCTGCTGCGCCTGGACCCCGTGCGGGTGGACTCGATGCTCGGCCAGCAGCAGGTCAAGCTGCTGACCCTTCGGGTCAGGGCGGCCCGTCTGGAGGCACTGAGCTCAGGGACCCCGTTTGTGGTCTCCGAGGACCTGCTCCAGGCCATCCCCGATATCGTGGCCAGCGAGCGCAAGCTCTACGAGACGAGCCTTCAGGAGATCGCCTCCCGGATGAGCGTCATCCGGGACCAGAACCGGCAGCGTCAGCAGGAGCTGGCGGACGCCAGCGCACGGTATTCCCACGCCAACCAATCCTACAGCCTGGCGGAGCAGGAGCTGGAGATAACGCGACCCCTTCTGGAGAGCGGTGCCGTCCCCAAGCTGGAGGTCATGCGGCTGGAGAAGGCCGCGGCCCAGGCCCGGGCCGACCGGAGCCAGGCGAGCGCCCAGATCTCGCGCATCAAGGCCTCCATCCAGGAGGGAGAGGGGCAGCTCAAGGAGCTGGAGTTCCGTTCCCAGGCGCAGTGGAGGAACCAGCTCAGCGAAACGCTGGGCGAGATGGAGGGGCTGGCCGAGGGCAACCGCGCCCTGTCGGACCGCATCGTCCACTCCGAGGTCCGGTCCCCCATAGCGGGTACGGTGAAGCGGCTGGCCGTCAACTCGACGGGGGCCGTCATCATGCCGGGCGGATTGGTGGCGGAGATCGTCCCGGACGAACAGACGCTGTTCGTCGAGGCGCAGCTCTCCCCAAAGGACCGGGCGTTCATCCGGCCCGGGCAGGAGGCGGTGGTGAAGTTCACGGCCTACGAGTACGCCGTCTACGGGGGCATCGACGGGACGATCGACTCGATAACACCGGACACGATCACGGACGAGAGGGGCAACACCTACTATCGGGGCCGCGTACGGATTGGCAAGAGCGACTTCGGCAAGGACCTTCCCATCCTCCCGGGCATGGTCGCCCAGGTGGACATCAAGACGGGCAAGAGGACGATCCTGAGCTATCTGCTCCGGCCGCTCCTTCGTGCGAAATCCAGTGCTCTCAGAGAGAGGTAACGGACGATTTTTGGGATGATAAAAATCGCCTCTCCAGGGCCTGTTCCCGGAGGGGCTGGTTCTTTATAGAAACGCCGCTCCGCCGGAGGGGCTGGGCATCGACGGCAAACGCAAAACGAGAGAGCGCAGGAGATGTGCACGCCGCCAAGGTGGATGCAAAGCTGGAAATTCTGGGGCTGTCGCCCCGTTTTCAAAAAATTTTAGGAGGTATTCCATGGCACAGACGATGTTGGCAGTGAAAGTACTGCGAGTGGAGGGGGTGGCGTTCGTCCGCCGGCCGAACGGTTCTCCTGTCCCCATCAAGGAGGGGGACGTGCTTCACCAGGGCGACGTTTTGGTCACCCAGGCGGGAAGCGTCTACTTCGAAGGCCCCGACGGCGACGTCTTCGGAATCCCGCCGCACCATTCGTTCGCGCTGACGCCCCAGAACCTGGCGCCGCGCCCATCGGACGGGGCACCGGAGGACGTTCCGGACGCTTTGGCGGCGTCCGGCGAGGAAAGTGCCGACGGGGTCGAGTCCAACCTGGGCGGCTTCGGGGCCTTCCAGGCCTACCGAAAGGATTACCTGCAGGACACGCGCTTCTTCGACCAGGGAAATCTGGGCCTCGACGTCAACGAGGTCTTCAAGTTCTCCAGCCGCCACACGGCGAACCCCCGCATCGCCTACACGTTCGACCTGGACCGCGTCAAGTTCCCGCTGTACGGGGTGGAGATCGACTACCCCCAGGCCGGGCGTCCGGACAGCTATCTGCCGAACCATCCCCGTGACCAGTTCACCGACGTCCCTCCGGTGACGCCGAGGCCTGAGCCTACCCCGCAGCCTGAGCCCACCCCTCAGCCTCAGCCCACCCCTCAGCC
>NZ_CALHIQ010000118.1 GCF_938030725.1 uncultured Fretibacterium sp.
TGATCGCCCACAAGCTGCGCACGACCCAGAACGCGGACAACATCGTGGTGATGGACTCGGGGCGCGTGGTGGACCAGGGCCGCCATGCGGAGCTCCTGGAGCGCGGCGGGCTGTACGCGCGGCTCTGGACGCTGCAGAACGAGTCCGTGGGCTGGAGCCTGACCGGGGACTGAACGATTCCGCAGCGGGGCGGAGGGGTTGTCTTCACGCTCAATAACACCCCCCAGCCCCTTCGGGGCAGCCCCCCTTGCAGGGGGGCTGAAAAACGTGCTTCCTTAGCTGGGCTGGAGGGGTTGCTTCTTGCGCCCAATACCCCTCTAACCCTCCTTTGCCGGGAGGGCGTTCTAATCGATAAGCTCGGAAGCTGTGCGCTCTGAGCCAATCTGGCCCGTGAAGGTCGTTTGTCAAAGCAATGATGGGCTTGGGGCGTGAAGTTCAACGGCCACTGCGTTCTCACTCATCTGCCCGTCTAAAACCGGATTAAAAGGTGGCCTCCCCATAGTGGGAGGCCGCCTTTATCGCAGACCCCGTGGCCCTCTTGTGCTAGGGGTTGAAATTACGTTTTTTCTGCTTCTCGTACATCTCCTGGGCCTCGGCGCGGGCACTTTCGATGTCCGCCACAGGGATCTTGGGGGCCGAATTCCAAATCAAACCCTTGCCCTCGATGTCGTTCAACTTGCCCTGTGCATCTTCGTGTCCATTCAGATAGGCAAGGTAGTACCACTTATAAGCTGTCTTAAGGTCTTTCCAGGTGTTCATAAGAAGGTTGCCCATCTGGAGCTGAGAATACTTGTTTCCCTGGTCTGCGGCTTTGCGGTACCACTCCGCGGCCGCTAAGTCGCTTTGAGGAACGCCTTTACCGTCACGGTATAAATCGCCTAGGTTGTCCTGAGCCCAGTGGTATCCCTGATCTGCGGCTTTGCGGTACCACTCGGCGGCCTTTTCGTAGCTCTGGACGACGCCCTCGCCGCTGTTATAAATTGCCCAAATGATTCTGAGCCTCGGGCGATCCCTAGTCTGTCGCCTTGCGGCCCCACCACCACTCAACGTCCTTGCCTTCGTAGTATAAAACGTGCAGCTTGCTCTGAGCCATGGGGTGTCCCTGCTCGGCGGCCTTGCGGTACCACTCCGCGGCCTTTCTGTAGTCCTGCTCAACGCCCTCGCCCATGTCGTATAAAAAGCCCAACGCATTCTGAGCATCGGGCAACCCCTGATCGGCGGCCTTGCGATACCACTCCGCGGCTTTTCTGTAGTCCCGCAAGGAATTATAAATGGCGCCCACACAGCTCTGAGCGTAGGTGTCGCCCTGCTCTGCGGGTTTCGTGAACAGGCTCAGGGCCTTCTGCAGGTCTTGCTCGACGCCCCAACCCATTCGATATAAATCTCCCAGGAAAACTTGCGCGGCGACGCTTCCGTTCTCACTGCAATGTTCCGCTAGAGGAAGGAGCTCTCTGAAGGCCTCACCATATTCTTCCAGTAGGACGTTACGCTGATCTTTCCATTGATAGACCTTGGCATACTCCTTAGGAGCCTGCGCACGCCTCTCTTCAATCAGGCACAGGGCATGGAATACCGCCGGGTTTTTGGAGTTTTTGCTCAGGCGCTCCAGGACCTCGGCCGCCTTTTCCTCGCGCCCCTCGAAATAGTCGGCCAGGGCGGCCGCGGCCTCCTTGTCCTGTGTGGCGGCGACGAGCTCATCCCGATTCATGGCCTGAACGGGTGCAGTGTCCGATGACGTTTCCTTCCTTTCTGTCAGGGAGAACAGCTCTGCTGGTAGGATCGAGGCCCAGTCGGAGCGTCCCTGCCACATTGCGTTCAGCACGGGGCCGCTGATCTCCGTTTCGTAGCCAAAATCGACATTGCGTTCGATGCACTCTGCCGCTCTGGCCTTCTCGCCCAAGGCGAAGTACGCGGCGCCCACAAAGAGATTGTCCGCCCAATCCTCGCGAGGCGTATGCTCCCTGGCGA
Source organism: uncultured Fretibacterium sp. (assembly GCF_938030725.1). Classification (GTDB taxonomy): domain Bacteria; phylum Synergistota; class Synergistia; order Synergistales; family Aminobacteriaceae; genus Fretibacterium. The sequence continues at coordinate 1,969 of NZ_CALHIQ010000118.1, forward strand.
TATCGAGCTCTCTCAGGACCTCTCCCGTAGGCGCTCGATTTTCCAGCCGGTCGCGCACACGCTGCTTGGCGACCTCCAGCCTGTAGGGATCTTGCTTCAGCACCGGACGCCATACCGCGTCGAATTGCTCAAAGCACCGCCGGCCTGCCTCGGCATCTCCGGCGTCCAATGCGGCCCTGCCGCGGAAAAACCAATAGGGGGGATAGACGCGGAAATCTGGCTCCAGGGCCTGCAGCATCCGCAGGCGTTTCCCCGGTTCGGGTTCCTGAACGGCCTTGTAGAACGTATCCATGTTCTTCTGGATCAGTCGGTATTCATCCGGCAGCCCATACTGACGCAACAGGTGCCATGACGAGTCCAGCAGCCTCTCCTGCAGGTTGTTGCACTCCTCCACGTCCTCCTCTTTTTCAGCCGCCAGAGCTCGTCGTCCAGTCCCTCCTGCAGCTCGTTCTTCGCGTCCTGGTAGCCGAAGTAGACCGAAGTGCAGGACACCGCAAGGTTGCCCAGGAAGCTCAGAATTCCCCCTCCGTAGGCGCGGATGCCGGTGAGTGAGCGGACGAGCTGGTCCTTCTCCCTTTGGTCGTAGCGGTTCAGAAATCGCTCTGATTCCTCCTGGCGCAGCGTTTTGAGGATGACGAAACTCAGCAGTTCCCTGTAAAGAGAGGTGATGTCAAAATCGGCCTCGATGCTGCCCAGTCTCAGGTTGTTGATGATGTTCTGATACTCCTGATCCAGGACGATGCGGTCCTGTGTCGTGACGATCCTGTGTATGGACACGATAGCCATGTTCAGAGCCAGCATCGTGTGCAGCGGGTCGTAATTGCTCCTGTGCCCGCGCCGTCCCGGCGGGGAGCATCCCGCACAACAGCACAACGGCCAGCAGCGAAGCGACAAACCTTTTACTCTTTTTCTCCATCGGTCTTCATTGTTTTGAAATGGTAAGGGTCAGATTTTTGCCTTTCAGTTCTCCTTCAAAACGGTTGTTCAGTATCCGGGGCAGGAAACGCCCCGCCGCGCTACGCAGAAACTCCGCCCTGCGGGACTGTGTGTGGCTGCTTGCATCGCGAAGGGCGGCCTTTAGCTCATACCGAATTTTTTCTGAATCCTCTTTGGCTTCCTCCAGCCTCATCCCGTCCAGAAGAGGCCCAAATCCGTTTTGGTCCCAGTCCCTTTGGAGCGTTTCCAGGGAGAAGGCCGGCGGCGAGGGCAACCGCTCGTAATTTCTGATAAGCACAGTGTTATAAAGGGGGATGACCACAGCTTTGTCATACCCCCTTCGTGTGGGGATACCCAGGTCACCCGTGACGATACGGAGTACCCCTCTGGTTGCGTTCCCGCTGCCGTTTCCAAAGGGCGGACAAGAACGAGTCGGTCTGCTCCTTTTACCAACCCTTAGCCTCACGGGGGTTCATCCGTTGTTTGTTGACGTGTCGTTCCAGGCTTTTTTGATTTGCTCCTCCAGAGGGCCGGATATCCTTGCCCGGAACTGCCCCAGGCCGCCGTGCTCAGCAGAAGCACCAGGACAACGCCCATAGCGCGGCAGCTCCACAGCGCCTTACCCTTCATGACGTCACCTCCGCGGAGCAATAACCAAATTAAAGAGGCTCCTCGCAAGCACAGAGGGCAGAATCAGCCGCATCCCTGGCCAATGAGCCACAGGACAAATAGGATGAAAATCCCCCACCCCCCCAAATTCAGACATAAAATTACTCCTCCGACCAAAATGATGACGGTCACAATGATCGCTATAATATTGACCAGCGTATCTAAGAGGAAGCCTCCAAAGCCGACAATAAGGGCACCTATGAGGAGCACAACTTCGATCGCAATCAATATGGTGATGAAACGGGCGGCAAGCGCCGTGACCCGGGTGGCGAACGCCTTCAGGAATTCCCAACGAGCCTTTCTTCGGTAAACTTGTTCCTCCTGCTTCCGTAAAGCCCTCTCAGACTCCTCGCGCTCCTTTTTCTCTTTCTCTCGTTTGATTCGTTCCTCTTCCCGCTGTTTTTCCAGATCCTGTTTTTCACCATAGGGAGTCAGATTGCCGCAGTAGGCGCAAAATCGATCATTGGGGTTTAGCTTTGCTCCGCAGCTCCTGCAATTCATGGCGTTCTGTTTCACTCCCTCAGATAACCCCAGCTTGTGTTTTATGGCTCCATATCAATATTCTGCCCCTTTAAGACCTGTTATTACAAGATAATAGTCGATGTTCGCAAGGATGTCTATAGCACGGATTTCACCCAAATCCACAGGTTACGACGGCCTTATCGGGGCTCAAGCCCGTCGTCGCCGGAGCAGAGAGAGCGACGCGGGAGAAGCGGTACCCAATCGACTGCCTCCCCTGATGAAGCTCCTAAGTTCGGCTACGCGAATCAAAGATTTGCCGCCTCACTTATGAAAGGGGAGGCGTCGCTTTGATGCCCGCCCCCTCCGGCCCCGCCGTTTTTCAAAAAACCGGCCATGAGCTATAATTCTCTAAAAGCACTCACATGACGCCCCCTCTGCCAGGGCTGCCAGGGCGGATCTCGACCGTGAGGAGGAAATGCTATGGCCTTTACCATCCACGTGCTGAACCAGGACAAGTACATCACCAGCGAGACGCCGGTGACGGGGCACAACGTGCTGGCGGACCTCGACTCCGCCGAGAAGGGGAGAGTTATCGCCTGGCGCGTGAACAACTACACCCGGCCGCTGGGCTGGGTCATCGACGACGACGCGAAGGTGGAGTTCATCCTGACCACGTCGCCCGACGGGCTGCGCATCTATCAGCGCTCCCTGGACTTCCTGCTGGTCATCGCCTGCGAGAAGACGCTGAACCGCAAGGCCATCCTGCGCCACTCCATCGGGGAGGGGCACTACTGGGAGCTGGAGGACGGCCCCGTGACGCAGTCCGACGTCTACAAGCTGCACGCCGCCATGAGCGAGATGGTCCACGAGGACCTGCCCATCACGCGCAAGATCCTGCCCATCGACAAGGCAAAACGCATCTTTCAGGAGCAGGGAGAGCCTGAGATCGCGGACCTCTTCGTGCGGGCCAACCTGGACCCGGTGGAGGCCTACCGCTGCAGCTCGCGCTACGGCTACTTCTGCGGGACCATGGCCCCCTCCACGGGGCTCCTGCGCACCTTCGACCTCCTGCTGTTCGACCGTGGGCTGGTGCTTCAGTTCCCCACCGTCGATACGCCGGAGGGTGTTCCCCCCTTCCAGGCGGACGCCTCGCTGGCCAGCATCTTCTTCGACTACGCCCACTGGCTTGAGGTGATGAACCTCAACTACCTCACGAGCCTGCACCGCTGCGTGGCGGAGGGGAAGGTGCAGGAGCTGATCCTCATCGCGGAGGCCTTTCACTCCCAGCGCCTGGGCAGCATCGCTAAGGACATCGCCTCGAAGCCCGTGAAGGCGATCACCATCGCGGGGCCGTCGGGGTCCGGCAAGACGACGTTCTCCGAGCGGCTGAAGGTGCAGCTCATGGTCTGCGGCAAGAACCCCGTGACGCTGCCCCTGGACAACTTCTTCAAGGAGCGGGAGGACTCCCCCCGCGACGAGAAGGGGGAGTACGACTACGAGAGGCTGGAGGCGCTGGACCTGGAGATGCTCCAGGAGAACCTGACGCGCATCCTGGCGGGCGAGGAGGTCGTCACGCCGCGCTACAATTTCATCACCGGACACAAGGAACCCGGAAAGGTCATCCGGCTGGGGGAGGCGGACGTGCTCATCATGGAGGGCATCCACGGGCTGAATGACCGCATCCTGGCCATGCTGCCGGAGAAGAGCCGTTACGGCATCTTCGTTTCCCCCCTGACGAGCATCTGCATCGACCCGCACAACCGCGCCAGCACGGGCGACAACCGCCTGCTGCGGCGCATCATCCGCGACTACCGCACGCGGGGCAAGTCCGCGCAGGTGACCCTTGAGGTGTACCCCAAGGTCATCCGCGGCTCCATGCGTTACATCTTCCCCTACCAGAGCCGGGCAAACGCGACCTTCAACTCCGCGATGCCCTACGAGCTGGGCGTCCTGAAGAGCTACGTCGAGCCCCTGTTGCACACGGTGGACGAGCGCTCTCCCGTCTTCAGCGAGGCGCTGCGCCTCCTGAACATCCTGCGCTTCGTCCCCGCCATCCAAAACGAGGGCATCCCCAACAACTCCGTCATCCGCGAGTTCATTGGAGGCAGTTGCCTTGACGTATGACAAAAACCTGCGTCCCCGGACGCCCTGCGCTCCGGCCCGCATTTTGGAGGCTATAACACGATGAACGCCCTGCTAGCAGTCGCCAGGGGCAGCCAGCCTGCGGACCTCGTGATCCGGGGGGCCCGCGTCGCGAACGTCTTTACCATGGAGTACGAGGAGGTCGACGTCGCCGTCTGCGGGGACCGAATCGCGGGCGTCGGCAGGGGCTACGAGGGGCACCGCGTCCTGGACGCGGAGGGGGCCGTCCTGGTCCCCGGCCTGATCGACGGGCACGTCCACATCGAAAGCAGCCTGATGGCGCCGGCGGCCTTCGCGGACGCCGTGGTGGTCCACGGGACGACCACCGTCATGGCGGACCCCCACGAGATAGCGAACGCCCTGGGGCTTCCCGGCGTCCGCTACATGTACCTGGCGAGCCGCGGACTGGCCGTGGACGTCTTCCTGGGCGCGCCCTCCTGCGTCCCCGCATCCGGATTTGAAACGCCCAGAGATGAGCTGGACATGATGGCCGTTCGGGAGATGCTTCAGGAGGGGTGGTGCACCCACCTGGGAGAGGTGATGAACTACCCCGCGCTCATCGAGGGGGACCCGGACGTGTGGGGCAAGGTGGCGGCGGCGGGCGACGTCGTCCTGACGGGCCACGCTCCGGGCGTTTTTGGAAAGGACCTGAACGCCTACCTCACGTCGGGCGTTTCGTCGGACCACGAGTGCGTGGGCCTTGAGGAGGCGCGAGAGAAGCTGCGGCGCGGCATGTGGGTGATGATGCGCGAGGGCGCCTCCTTCCCCAACCTGCGGGCGCTCCTCCCCCTGCTGAAGGAGAACCCGCTCCTGGCCGCGCGCTGCATGGTCGTGACGGACGACGCCACGGCGCGCTACATCCGGGACACGGGGCACATGGACGCCAAGCTGCGCATCATGATCGAGGAGGGTGTAGACCCCCTCGTGGCCCTCCGCATGACGACGCTCTCGCCGGCGGACTACTTCCGCCTGTGGGACCGGGGGGGCATCGCGCCCGGACGCCGGGCGGACCTCGTGCTGGTCGATGACCTGGCGAGCTTCAACGTGAAGCATGTCTGGAAGGACGGGCGCGCCGTCGTCCAGGACGGCGTCGCGGTCAAGGGTGCGCAGGCGCGCTCCATCCCCCTGCCCCACGCGGCGCAGACGATGCCCCTCACCGAGGAGCAGCTTCGCGTCCCCGCCGAGGGTGAAACGATGAACGTCATCGAGATGAGGCCGGGCGAGATCATCACCGGATCGCGGCGGATGCCCCCGCTCGTGTCGGAGGGGAACGCCGTCCCCGACCCGTCCCGCGACCTCGCCAAGATCGTCGTGATGGAGCGCCACCACGGCACGGGACGCTTTGCCGTCGGCTTCGTCACGGGATTCGGGATGCAGCGCGGCGCCATCGCCTCGTCCGTGGCCCACGACGCGCACAACTTCGTGGCCGCCGGCATGGACGACCGGTCCATCGTCACGGCGCTGGGGCGCCTGTGCGAAACGGGCGGCGGCCTGGTCCTCGCGGAGGGAGAGGCCGTGCGCGGCAGCCTTCCTCTGCCCATCGGCGGCCTGATGACCTACCTGGACGCCAAGGGCGTCGCCCGCGCTCTGGAGGACCTGGAGTGGGAGGCGGAGCAGCTGGGCCTGCAGCTGCCCCACCCGTTCATGGCCCTGTCCTTCCTGTGCCTCTCCGTCATCCCCAACCTCCGCATCACGGATCAGGGGTACGTCGATATCGTGAGGGGCGGACTTCAGCCCCTCTTTTCCAAGGGCGACTAAGCTCCACAGCAGGGGTGCGCGGCCGCCGTTCCAAACTTATCTCTTATAAGGGGTGTCTTGATCATGATGTCGTTTCTGGATCGCACGTTCCACGTCAGGGAAGCGGGGAGCTCCGTCCGCACGGAGTTTCTGGCCGGCCTGACCACCTTCGTCACCATGTCCTACATCGTCTTCGTCAACCCGGCCATTCTGAGCAAGACGGGCATGGACTTCGACGCGCTGGCAGTGGTCACCTGCCTCAGCTCGGCGCTCGCCACGTTCCTGATGGCCGTGCTGGCCAACTACCCCATCGGGCTGGCGCCGGGCATGGGGCTCAACGCCTTCTTCACCTACACCGTCGTGCTGGGAATGCAGATCAACGGGGCTCCCGTCACCTGGCAGATGGCCCTGGCTGCCGTGTTCATCGAGGGCGCGATCTTCATCCTGCTGACGCTGACCCGCGTCCGCGAGATGGTGGTCAACACCATCCCCAAGGCGCTCAAGATCGGCATTTCGGCGGGCATCGGCTTCTTCATCGCCTTCATCGGGATGCAGAGCGTCGGCATCGTCGTCCACAACGACGCGACCCTCATCGCCCTGGGAGAGATCGGCGAAAACGTCCCGGCGCTCCTTGCCATCGTCGGGCTGCTCCTGATGGCCGTGCTCACCGCCCACCGCGTCCCCGGCTCCCTCCTGATCGGCATCCTGGCCGTCACCGTCCTTGCTGCCGCCTTCGGGATCACGACGCTGCCCGAAACGTTCGTTTCGACGCCGCCCTCCATCGCGCCGCTGTTCTGGAAGATGGACTTCTCCCTCGTCCGCGAGCCGGACTTCTGGGTCGTGGTGTTCACCTTCTTCTTCGTGGACTTCTTCGACACCGTGGGGACGCTGGTGGGCGTCTGCAGCCGCAGCGGGCTGCTGGACGAGGAGGGCCGACTGCCCAGGGCGAAGGGTGCCCTCATGGCCGACGCGATCGGCACCGTCGCCGGCGCGATCCTGGGGACCTCCACCGTCACCTCCTACGTCGAGAGCTCCAGCGGGGTGGCCCAGGGAGGGCGAACGGGCCTTAGCTCCGTCGTTACCGCCGTCCTCTTCATCGCCGCCATCTTCTTCACGCCCATCGTGGGCATCGTTCCGGGCTGCGCCACGGCCCCCGCTCTGATCCTGGTGGGCGTCTACATGATGATGAGCCTCCGGGACCTGGATTACAGCGAGTGGACGGACATCTTCCCCGCGATCCTGGGCTTCACGATGATGCCCCTGACCTACAGCATCGCGACGGGCATCGAGTTCGGCGTCGTCTCCTACGTGCTCGTCAAGAGCTTGTCTGGCAAGTTCCGCGACGTGAGCGGCCTCATGACCTTTTTGGCCATCCTCTTCACCCTGAAGGAGCTCCTCTCCTGAGCCGGCCCGTGGCGTTTCGGCCCCGACATCCTCAACTCCCCCGCAAGGGGGAGTTTTTTTGACGGCGCCCAGAGCGCGGCCCCTTGCCCTTCCCTGCGCTTTCATGGATAATAGACGCCAGGTATCGTCGGACCTCCATCGGCGCTCAAGAGCGCGCTTTCGCCGGTGGAGAAACTTTTTTCGTCAGAGAATGGGAGATCGTCCGTGCAGTTTTTCGTGGAGATGAAGAGAGATAGGGCGGCCGCCGGATTTTCGACGTTCGACGAATTTTTGGCTCGGACGGCGAACGAGGACCGCCAATTTTTGACCGTGGAGGAGCTTCCCCTCTTTGCCCCCACGGCCTGCGGCATGGCCAACGGCGCCGGAGGCTGGGTCGTCCTAGGGGCGGAGTGGCTTGAGGAGGAGGGCCGCGCCGCGCCGCGGGGGCTCCGAAGCCCCGACGCGCTGCGCGACCAACTCGCGGCCGACTGCGGGAACGGCCGGACCTTCAGCGCGACGCTCTCCGTCACCTTCCACGTGCTGCAAGACCCGGCGCTGATCCTGCTGGCCCGCGTCCTGCCGGCCGAGTGGCACGAGCGTCCCGTGTGCGTCGGGCAGGACTATGTCCGCGGGACCTGGCGCCGCACGGAGGGCGTGGGCTTCCTGTCGGGCGTCGGAGCGCGCTTCCGCCTGGGACTGGATGCCCTCGAAAGGCTGAAGGACGACCGCCCCGTCCGCGGCATGAGCCTCGACGACCTTCACGAGGAGAGCGTTGCCTCCTTCCGCTCCGCGGTGGTCCAGCGCCGGCCGGAGTGGTCGGAACTGCCCCTTGAGGCGTTCCTGGCCCGCGCGCAGGTCCTCTCAGGCGGCGCCGTCACCCAGGCGGGGAACCTCATGCTGGGCCGCAGGGCCACGCGCGTCCGGGCGGAGGTCCGCAAGGGCAACGCCGAGAGCGAGGCCCTGGAGGTGCGCAACCTCTGGAAGGCGTACTCCGACCTGATGCCCCGCCTCACCCGCAGCCTCTCCCCGGCCTGCGCCGCAGCCTTCCGCGAGTGCTTCATCAACGCGCTTCTGCACGCGGACTACGACGCCGGGGACGTGACGGTGCTTTTAAGGGGCGGACCGGCCGCCGCCCGCTTCAAAAACCCCGGCCTGATGCGGACGCAGCACCGGGGCGAGAGCGCCTGCCGCAACTTCCGATTGATGAAAGTCTTTCAACTGCTGGGAGCCGCCCGGGGCGACGGGCGCGGATTGTCCCTCATCCGCCGCTATCAGCCCGACTTCGCGCTGCAGCAGGACGCGCTGGAGCTGACCACCACGGCGGTCCTGAACCTGGAGCCCATGGCCGCCCTTCAGGGGACGCCTCCTGCGGCGCGTCCCTCGGCACAGCGCCGGAAGGAGGCCGCCCAACGCCCCTCCCAGCCCGACGGCCAGAGATCGCAGCGAGAGGCGCTGTCGCAGGAGGCAGCGCCCGCAGAGGCCGAGCCGACGCCGTTCTTGCTGGCGCCCACGGCACCGGCTGAGGCGCCGGCGTCCGTCGAGGAGGCCGTTGCGTCGAGGGCTGTCGAGGAATCGGCCCCATCAGGGTCCGTTGAGAACGCCCCAACGGGGCACGCTGGGAAAGTCCCAACGGGACAGGGAGTTGAAGCGGAGAGAGCTGCAGAAGATGCTCCGGCGGCGTCCGAGCCCCGACGGCAGACCTCGTTCGGCAGCGCCGCGGACGAGTTGGAGCGGGCCATCGCGGAGATGCGCGGCAGGCCGTAGGCCCGACGCTCGCAGGACGAGGCGGGCGGGGCATCGAGCTGAGGTATGGGAGCGGCCCATCGCGGGCGGGGAGGACTTAACATGGCAAAGCCGATCATTGGAATTCTGGGCAACATCCTGGTTACGACGTCTTCCACCTCTGGGAGCGTCATGCGCCGCAGCTTTACGAACGACACCTGCGTCCGCTCCGTGGCGAACAACGGCGGCGTCCCCGTCATCCTGCCCTTCGTCAGCGACCTGAGCCTGATGGACCCCCTTCTTGAGGCGTGCGACGGGCTGCTGTTCCCCGGCGGGGACGACGTGGACCCCGCCTACTATGGGGAGGCCCCGCACGAGAAGCTGGGGGAGGTCGATCGCGCCCTCGACGAATGTTGGTTTCACGCCGCGCGATACGCTATGGAACGGCAGGTTCCCATGCTCGGCATCTGCCGGGGGGCCCAGCTTTTGAACGTCGCCTGCGGCGGCAGCCTGTACCAGGACATCGGCGAGCGGGGGGAGGACCACCTGACGCACGTTCAGACGGAGAAGCGCCACGTCGTCACCCAGACGGCGCGCGTCGTTCCGGGCACCCGGCTGGCCCGACTTCTGGGGCAGGAGGCCGTGCCGGTGAACAGCCTGCACCACCAGTCCGTCAAGGCGCTGGGAAAGGGCCTGATCGTTTCCGCTCAGGCGGAGGATGGAATCGTGGAGGCCATCGAGAGCGCCGACGGGTTGATCGTCGCCACCCAATGGCACCCGGAGGACCTGATCGACTCCGTCCCCGTGATGAACGCTCTGTTTCAGGACCTGACAGCCCGTGTCGCGGCCCGAAGGGGGGACTGACGGCCCGTGAGCGCCAGCGAACGGCAGCCGGAAGGCTCCCCGAAGGGGGGACTGACGATCTCGCCGGCTTTGAAAATGAAAAGGGTTGGAGCCCAAATCCGCAGGTTGTGATGGCCTGATCGGGGAGCAAGCCCATCGTTGCACGGGTTAAGCTGACTCTGGCCTTGCGCCCGTCCGGTGCGACGGAAAACGCGCAAAATCTGTCCCAACTTCACGTTAAAAATTTTGCCTGTGTTTTTGGCTGGAGGCTTGTATCGAGGAGGGATAACGCGATGAAGGACAACCTCTCCGAGAAGGTCCCCCGCCCCTGGGTGCCGTTCCGCGAGTTCATCGGAAACAACCCCTACCTGGGGTTCTTCAGGACGAACAACCTGACCGTGATCGTGAGCCGCAGGCCGGTCTGTATGCTGCCCAACAGCTACCGGCACGAGAGCGTGCAGTTCTTCATCGCCCTCTCCCCGGTTCGGGGCGGGACGCGGGATGGACACCCCATCTTCGTCCCAGCCGGCTCCATCTACCCCGTCAACGGCAGTCAGTCCCACGCGGTGACCGAGCCGATCCCCAACGTTTCCTTCATCAGCCTCTACTTCCGCTATGCCTTCTTCCAAAAGATGTGCCGTACCCTGCGCGGCAGTCCCGACACGGTTTTCAAGAACGACCTGATCCCCTACGACACCGAGCTCAAGGCCCTGATGCACACATTCTTCGTCGAGTACGGAGGGGGCAGAAGAGGTAGCCCCGGCATCGGTTCCGGAGTGACGGTTGACTGCATCGTCACGCAGCTTGCCGTCTGCCTCATCCGCAGGCTCCATTTCACCGCGGCGGCCACGAAACAGCGCGTCCCAGGTGACGCAGAGCTGGCCCGGGCCGTTGACCACCTGAGCGAACACAGCGCCCCCTGCCCCCTCTCGGAGGTTTCCCAAATCGTTCATGTCAACAAGTTTACCGCCCTGCGCAAGTTTCGAGATCACACGGGCATGACGCCCCGTCAGTTTCAGATGGTGATCCGCATCCACCGCGCGATGGATATCCTGAAGGACCCCCGATGCACCATCGCCGAAGTGGGGGAGCTCTGCGGATTTCCTAACCCCAGCCACTTCGCGCGTGTGTTCCGCCAGAAAACCGGGCTCTCCCCCACCGAATACCGCCAAAAATCCCTCGATGAAGCCTCCCGGACCTCCAGGGTTTCCTCCTAAAAAGTCAATAACGGAACAGGAAAGGGCCAATAACGGAACAGCCTTTTCCAAGGCAACGTGATATCCTGACAGTAGGGGCTTGTACAGGGAGGGAACGTTCCGGGAGTTCCGCGAACATCTTTCGGTAGGAGAGGGAATCGGAAAGCGGGCGGAGGGGGCTCAGACATGTTCGCCATCCGTAGCGCGGTTGAGGCGCGCCGAAAGCTCAAAGAGGAAAGGAAGTGTTGTTCGTCATGACAAAGCGTTTGAGGCAGTTCAAGGTCGTGTCGGTGCTGTTTGTGTTGGCTCTGGCCGCCATCACGTTTGAGGGTAAGCCGGCTTCGGCTGCTATCCCTAAGGACATCTACTTCTTCATCGAATACACGGCTTCGACGTTGGAGTCGGGAGATGTAAGCACCGAAGGGGGTACCGACCTCACGGTGAAGGGCTTTTCCGAGATGTTCCTCGGCGCGTCGGTCGATGTGGTGGGAACGCGCCAAGAGGGCGTCTTCGCCCTCAAGTGGCCCAACGAGATACAGAAAGATTCCTCTGCCGGTCTCGACTACCAGGTGGGGGTTCCCAACCACGAGGGAGCCTTCGGGTTCTCGGCCGGGACGAAACCGGGCGATACGGGAAAGCTTGTGCTGAAACTGGAGC
>NZ_CALHIQ010000119.1 GCF_938030725.1 uncultured Fretibacterium sp.
GGCCTGGAGCGCCTCGGCGATGGCCTTGTTGATGGGGTTCAGGTTGTACTTGTAGACGACCTTGGGGAAGCCCTTCCCGTCCGGATAGCCCGCCTCGGCCAGGAGCTTCTTCGCCTGCTCCACGTCGGCCCGATCGGGCAGGAAGGTTCCGCCCTCCGCCCGGAAGTCCTTTTCCGGCTCCACTCCGGGGATGCCGTAGGGGATGAAGGCCACGGCGGGCTTCTGTCCGCCCATGGCCACCTTCTCCGCCATGACCGTGCGGTCCACCGCCAGCGTGAAGGCGCGGCGGACCAGCGGGTTGTCGAACGGGGCCCGCGTGACGTTGAAGACGGAGAAGGAGGTGCCCAGCGTCGGGGCCACCTTCGCCTCGCCGCTCTTGATGAGCTGCGGCGTCATCTGCGGCGGAATCCGGTCAAGCAGATCGATCTTCTTCGCCTTGAAGGCCGCCAGGGCGGTGTTGGAGTCCGTGATCATGACCAGGCGGACCTTGTCGATCTTCACGTTGTCCGCGTCCCAGTAGTGGGGGTTCTTCACCAGAGTCATCTCGCTGTTGTGCTGCCAGTCGGCCAGCATGAAGGGGCCGTTGCCCAGGGCCGTCTCAGGCTTGGACGTCCAGCCGCGGGGGTCCGCCTCGATCACGTCGGCCCGCGCCGGATAGAAGATGTGGTAGGACAGGTAGTCCAGCATCAGGGGCGTCTGGTACTCCAGGTCGATGCGGAACGTGACGTCGTCCACCGCGACCAGCCCCACCTCCTCGGCCTTGGCCTTTCCGTTGAAGAACGCCTCTCCGTTCTTGATGAAGAAGCCCAGGTGGGCGTAGGGCGATGCGTTCTCCGGGGTAATCGCACGCAGGAAGCCGTAGCGGAAGTCCTCCGCCGTCATGGGCTTGCCGTCGGACCACTTCAGGCCCTTCCGCAGGTGGAACGTCCAGGACATCCCGTCCTCGGAAACCTCCCAGCTCTCAGCGCACCCCGCCTCCGGCGCGTCGTCGAAGCCGATGTGCACCAGGCCCTCAAAAAGGTTGTAGATCACGTTCGATCCGTCCACCGCGTTGTTCAGCACGGGGTCGATCGTCCGGGGCTCGACCCCCAGGTTGTGGACGATCTCCTTCTCCCCGGCCCATGCCGTCCCCATCAGGCACAGCACGGTCGCCAGCGCAAGAAACCACTTCTTTCCCTTCATCAACACACGACCTCCCTAAGAATATTGAAAAAACGGGCCTTGCCCAAACCTCGCGCTCTCGCGCGACCCGATACGCATAGACGCATCTATCAACTCCGCTCGCGATCGCCTGTCCGCTTCGGACAGAGCGCTCCGCGGTTCACACCCTCAAGATCAGCACGGCCAGGAGGGCGACGCGGGGCACCAGGTGCTCCAGGAAGAGCTGCTCCTGCGGGTTGTGGATGAAGTTTCCAACCATGCCCATGCCGTCGATGGTGGGGACCCCGGCGTCCGAGATGTCGTTGCCGTCCGAGCAGCCGCCCACCATGGGCGCCGCCTCGATCCTCATGTCCAAGTCCGCCCCGCACCGCTTCAAGAGCTCCAGCAGGGCGAGGTTCCGCGCGTTCTCCGCTAGCGGAGGGTGCCCCACCCTGACCTCGAACTCCACCTGTGCGCCGGGCAGGACGGCCTTCCGCTCCGCGAGGAGCTTCCGCGTGCGGGGAATCTCCTCCGGGACGCACATGCGCCAGTCCACGGTCGCCTCCGCGTAGTCGCTGACGACGTTGACGGCCTTGCCGCCCGATATGACGCCGGGGCTGTAGGTGCTGCCCTTCCCCCCGTAGTCCGACAGGCCCTTGAGGTAGATGATCTGGTGTGCCAGCTCCACGTTGGCGTCGACGCCCTCCTGGGGATTGTTGCCGGCGTGGGCCGCTCTACCGCGGCATCGGACGACGATCTCCCCGCCGCCCTTGCGGCTGGGCTTGACCTTCCCGTCGGGGCAGGTGGCCGGCTCCGGAACGATGCAGGCGCAGGCCCCCCGCGCGCAGTCGAGCAGCAGGTCCCGCGAACTCTTGGAGCCCGTCTCCTCGTCGGAGTTGTTGACGATGCGGACCCTCTTGTCGAGGGGGAGGCCCAGGTCCTTCAGCACCTTCAGGGCCCAGACGACGGCGATGTCGCCGCCCTTCATGTCGATGACGCCGGGGCCGTAGAGCACGTCCCCCTCCCGACGGACGGGCACGGAGCCCACGGGGTGCACCGTGTCGATGTGCCCGACGATCAGGAGGGTGCGCTCCCCCTCCCCGACCTCCGTCACCAGGTGGTCCCCCGCCTCCGTCTGCGGGACCGTCCGGGACACGGCGCCAAGGCGGTCCCGATAGAGCGAGGCCAGCACCCTTCCACAGGCGTCCACGGCGGCCTTGTCCCCCGTAGGGGACTCCGAGCGGACCAGCGCCAGCAGGTCGGCGATGATGTCCTCTTTATGGGCCGAGAGCCAGTCGAAGATCCTCTTTTCCCGATCCTTCATAAAATGTATCGCTTCCCCGCTCGTCCGACGTCGGACGGCCTACGCCATCGGGCAGCCGCACAGGTGCCCCGGACGGAGCTCCCGCAGCGCCG
>NZ_CALHIQ010000120.1 GCF_938030725.1 uncultured Fretibacterium sp.
AGGGCGAGGCCGAGCACATCGGCCAGGGCGTCAGCTTCTGCGCCGTCTGCGACGGTGCCTTCTTCGAGGACCTCGAGGTCGCGGTCGTGGGCGGCGGCAACACCGCCGTCGAGGAGGGCGCCTACCTCACGAAGTTCGCCTCCAAGGTCTACATCATCCACCGTCGCGACGAGTTCCGCGCCGACCGCGCAGCCATCGCCCAGGCGCTCTCCAACCCCAAGATCGTCCCCGTCTGGAACAGCGTCGTCGAGAAGATCGAGGGCGACGGCATGGTGGAAAACCTGGTCCTGAAGAACGTCAAGACCGGCGAGGTTTCCAACCTGGCCGTTTCGGGCGTCTTCATGTTCGTGGGACAGGCCCCCGACGACGACTGCGTGCGGGGGCTGGTGAAGGCCGAGAAGGGCGGCTGGATCATCACGAACGACCACATGGAAACTTCCGTTGAGGGCATCTTCGCCGCGGGCGACGTCCGCAGCAAGTACCTGCGCCAGGTCATCACCGCCGCAGCCGACGGCTCCATCGCCGCGATGGCGGCCTCCGCCTACATCAACGAGCAGGTGCACCTGCGCTCCACGCTCCTGGAGCCGGAGCACGTCAAGGCCTTCTTCTACTCCAGCATCGACGAGAAGCAGGCGAAGCTCTCCAACGCCGCAGAGGCCGAGGCCAAGGCCCGCGGCGTCAAGATCCCCGTCATCGACGGCTATCGCAACTCCCTCATGGCGGACAAGCTGGAGGTCACCGCCAAGATGCCTGCGGTGGTCGAGCTCAGCAAGGGCAAGGTCGTCAAGGTGACGACGGTCGCCTCCGAGGCGGAGCTGAAGAACGCCCTGTAGCACAGCCAAAGTCCTCCGCGGCCTCCTGCAGGAGGCCGCGGATTTTTGGGAGACCATAATACGGTTGACCGTCCTCAACCACCTGGCCACTGTTTCCTCAATGCATCCGGCGAAAGACGGCCCTCCGCCCGGTTCCCGTGCGAAGGACGGGGCAAAGAGTAAAAATTCTCTCCCGAACGGCCGACAATAATTACCAGGAGGGATATCGCCTATGGAAAACAGGAACAACGCACATTTTGCCTATCAGGCAACGCAGATATCGACGGCGACGAAGGAACAGCTCCTGCTGATCACCTACGACATCGGCATCAAGGCCTGCCGCATGGCGGAGGCGGCTCTGACGGGCGACGAGTCCGAAAAGGACCTGAGCGTGGCCAACCGTGAGATCATTCGGGCCCAGGAGGTCATCCGCGAGCTCATGGTGACGCTGAACACGGAGCGGGGCGGCGAGATGGCCCAGGGGCTGATGCGCCTCTACGATTACATGTACCAGCTTCTGGTGGACGCAAACATCAAGAAGGAGCCGGAGAACCTGCGCACCGTGCGCACGATGCTGGAGGAGCTGAAGACCGCCTGGGAGGACGCTCTGGTCAAGCTGCTGCAGGAGTATCAGGCCGCCCACCCGGAGGACGAGGACCTGAAGAACGCCCTGGCGGAGCTTCAGGGCACGGGGACGCCGGGCGCGGAAACGCCGGCCAAACCTGGAACGGCCGCCCCCACGCTCCCGCCCCGAAAGGCGGGTGGGGTCAACCTTGCCGGCTAACCTCCTCCGCGACGCAAAGAGCCTGCTGACACAGGAGATTCAGTTGTATAAGACGTTGAGGACGATGGTTTCCCGTGAACAGGAAGCCATCGTCCTCAACGAGGACATGGAGGAGCTGCTGCAGATCCTTCAGGAAAAGGATGGCGTCATCGCCCGCCTCCAGCTTCTGGCGGACTCCTGGGGGGACCTCCTTGGCTCTGCCGGGATTGCCGGGCCAGACGGCACGGAGGGTTTCTGGGAGCGCTTTCGAGCCCTCTTTCCCGACGACCGCGAGGTGTCTGCCATGCTGGACGAGGCCCGCGATGCGGCGGAGGATCTCATGAAGGCCGAGGACGAGTCCAAGCGCCTGCTGGAGCGCTACTCCGCCGGACTGCGGGAGCAGCTGGCCTCCATGGCGAAGGGGCGCTCCGTGGCGGCTAGTTACGAACGGATGGGAGGGGCATTCCAATGACGCACTCAAGGGCCTTGAAGCGCGGCCTCTGCCGCCTGCTCACCCTCGCCCTGGAAGCCCTCGCGCCCACCCCGGCCCTCTCCGCCGCAAAGCCCAAGCCCAAGAGCGAAAGCCGCAGCGCTGCGGTCCTTCAGCCGCAGACGGCCGCGTCCGAAGACGTCTTCGACGACCCCGACCTGGAGAAGGAGCGAGCCATCGGGCGAAGGGCCCTCGAAGAGATCGAGCGGCAGTGGCCGCTGGAATCCAACCCCGCCGCCATCGCACGGCTCACCATGATCCTGAACCGACTGGAACCCCACATGCAGCGCCGCATCCCCTACGAGATCCGCCTGGTGAAGACGGAGGCACTCAACGCCTTCTGTCTGCCCGGCGGCTTCATCTTCTTCACTTCGGGCCTCCTGGACCTCCTGAACACGGACTCCGAGATCGCGGCGGTGATGGCCCACGAGATGAGCCACGCGGACCGCAAGCACAGCCTGCGCATGGCGGCTGAGGCCAACAAGGTTTCGCTCGCCGCGCTGGCCGTGATGCTCCTGAGCGGCGGGGCCGGAGCGCCCATCATCCTGGCGCAGGTCGCACAGCTCGCCATCACGAACGCCTACTCCATAGAGCTGGAGACGGAGGCGGACCGTCTGGGGCTGGAAGCCCTCATCGCATCGGGCTACTACTCTCCCACGGGGATGGTGACCCTGATCGAGAAGTTCATGGACCAGGACCTGCGACAGCCCATCCGCGACTACGGCATCTACATGGACCACCCCACCTCCAAGCGGCGTCTTGAGGCCGTCCTGAAGACGCTCCGGGAGCGCGGGATTCCCGTGCGCCGAAAGTACTCCCTGGGGCTCCTCAGGACCGGCTTTCAGGAGGCAAAAGACCGGATCGACCTCACCGTTGACGGCCTGCCCGTGTGGGGAGGCAAAAAGACGCTGGCGACGCGCGAGGCCCTGACGAAAGCCAAGGAAGCCCTCGACGCCGACCTTCAGTTGGAGCTTCCCCCCTACGACCTCCACCTGGTCGGGGACGCCCTGTACGTCGGCAACCATCTGCTGGCCAGCCCCACGGAGGGGATGGACGGCGTGGACGGCTTCCGCGAAAAGCTGCTGATCGCGCTGAACGCGGCCCGCCGAAAGTCCCCGTCGGCAAAGTATTTTCAGTGAATATCTATCGTTAAAAGGAGCGTCCGTTCGGGGGCTCCTTTTTGACGACCTGAGCTCCGGCACGAAACGGTTCTGCCTAAGTTGCAATAAAGATTTGCATTTTCACCGTCCTTTACGGTATACTTCTCTAAAATGGTCGTGTGCCGTAGTGCATTATCGTGGAAGGAGATGCTGCTGCATGTCGGGTAACTGGAAGGATACGCTTACGGATCAGCTTTGCGATGCGTTTTTGACGCTCAAGACGCAGGAGGAGGTTTACGATTTCCTGGAGGACGTTGCCACGATCAGCGAGCTCAAGGCCCTCTCTCAAAGGCTTGAGGTGGCTCGTCTGCTTAAGGAGTCCAAGACCTATCCCCAGATTGCCCAGCAGACGGGGGCGAGCACCGCGACGATCAGCCGGGTAAAGAAGTGTCTTGACTACGGCACGGGAGGCTATAACGTCGTCCTGGAGCGGACGCAGAAGTAACCGCACCGGGAACGGACGGCAAAGGGGCTTCGCGCGTTGCGCGAAGCCCCTTTGCGTTATCTCTTCACTCCGTCCCTTCGGCAACGCCGGCGGGCTCCAGACGGAGAAAGCGCCCCCCGAGCACCGCTTCCGCGTCCGCGCCGTGTACGACGGCGATCAGCGTGCGCCCTCTGCGGGCGGCCTGAATAAAGTCGGCCGCGCGACGGAGGTTCACCCCATCCAGCCCGCTGAAGGGCTCGTCCAGCAGCACCAACTCCCCTGGCGCTATCAGCGCCCGCACCAGGGCCGTGCGCCGCGCCATCCCTCCCGATAGCTCCCTTGCGGGGACGTCGGCGCTCTCCCTCAGCCCCACCGCAGCCAGCGCGCGCAGAACCTCCTCTCGCGGAGGCGGACGCCGGCAGCCCAGGGCCACGTTCCACGCGGCAGACAGGTCCGGCAGCAGGCGGTCCTCCTGAAAGAGAGCCGACCGGGCGTCGGGCAACCCCAATATTTCCCCCGAGTCCGGCCGCTCCAGCCCCAGCATCACACGGCGGAGCGTCGTCTTGCCCACCCCGTTCTCCCCCGCCAGCACGGTGATCTCCCCCGCTCGGAACGTCAGGTTCAGGCCCTTGAACAGCGTCCTTCCTCCAAAAGACTTCGAGAGTCCCCGTACCTCCACGTCCCTCATCGGTCGCCCATCCGCAGCAGCCGGTAGAAGAGGGACAGCGCCAGCAGGGACAGCCGCTCCGCCGCCGCCCCAAGGAGCATGATGACGGCGGCCCACGCGAAGAGCTCGTCCGTCGCCAGAAAGACCTTCGCCCTGTAAAGCGCCTCGCCGATGCTGTCGGGCGGGACGCCGATGACCTCCGCCGCGACGCCGGCCTTCCAGGCCATCCCGGAGGAGAGGCGGAGCGCACCCTCCAAATGGGGCCGGGCCGCTGGCAGGAACAGCCAGCGCCATTGCTTGAGCCCGCTCCAGCGAAAGACCCTGGCCATCTCGACGAGCTTCGCGTCGGCGGCCCGGGCGCCCGTCAAAAGCGCCGTGCAGAGGATGGGGAACGCCACGACGACGACCACGGCCAGCGCGATGCCGCCGCTTGAGAACAGGATGAGGAGCAGGATGGCGACGGCGGCGATGGGCACGCTCTTCATGAAGGCGAGGAAGGGGGCTATGAGGAACTCCGCCGTCCCGGAGTAGAAACAGAGCGCGGCGGCGGGCGACGCCGCAAGCAGCGCCAGCAGGAGGCCGCCCATGACGTGCGCCGCCGAGGAGGCGAGGGCGCTCCAGAAGGCCCCGGTGTGCGCGAGGCGCAGGAGGGCGCGCAGCGCGTCCGACGGCGCGGCGACGGCGATCCCCTCCGAGAAGCGGAGGGCCAGCGCCTGCCAGACCGCCAGGAAGAGCAGGAGGGAGGCAACCCGGCGGAGGGGCCTCCTATCGGGCATAGTAGAAGGTTTCGTCCGGCAGGACGCCGCCTACGGACCTTGGGTCGGCGTCGAACAACACTTTGAGGTATCCGCTCAGCGCCCTCTGCATCTCCGTTCCCGCAAGGGCCGTGATGCTGCAGCGGGGAATGGCCCGCTCCGCGATCCCTGCGTCCTCCAGGACCCCGTGCTTCACGATAAGGCGCGCGGCCTCCGCCGGGTGCGCGTTGACCCACTCCGCGGACGATCGGGCCTCGCTCAGGAAGGCCGCCACCTCCGCATCGTGGGAGTCCACGTAGTCCCGGCCCGCCGCGTTGACGGCCATCACCAGCTCGGAGCCCAGGTCAAGCCGTCGCCACTCCTCCGTCAGGTCCAGCGCCTCCCTCAGCCCCTTCACCTTCATCGCGGCGACCTCGACGAAGGGATGCGGCAGCAGGGCCGCGTCCCCCTTCCCCGCGGCGAGGCCTGCGACGACGGCAGCGTGTTCGCTGAGCCACTCGACCTTACAGTCCGTCCCCGGCTCCAGGCCGTTCGACCTCAAGAGGAAGTTCAGCACGTACTCCGGGGAGGCCCCCCGGCCTGACGCCAGGATGGTCCTGCCCCTCAGGTCCCCCATGCCGTGGATCGCGTCCCCTTTCTCGACGATGGCCAGCACTCCCAGCGTGCTGGCGGAGAGGACCCGCACGCCGCCCTGCGTCCTGTTCCACAGGATCGCGGCCATGTTGGAGGGCATGGCCACGATGTCCGCAGCCCCCTGGACGAAGCGCGCCGTCAGGTCCTCCGGCGAGGCAGCGAGCTGAAACTCGTATCGGTTCTCCGTCCGTCCCGCCTCCGCCTCCTCCATGAGCCTGGCGAGCCCCATGCCCGTCGGCCCCTTGAGGCAGAGGACCCGAACGACCCCCTCCCCTCCCACCTCAGCCCCCAGCGCGGGAGCTGCGAGCAGCGGGGCAAGGACCGCGACAGCGGCGAAGAGCCCCGCCAAGGCACGAGCCCACGCAAAAAATCCCATTTCCGCCCCGTGTTTCATCGAAACTTTCCACTTCATTGAAACTTCCTCCATTTCTCTTCAGAATTTTTTCCTGCGGTCTTTGCTATAATTTTTGCTATAATATAAAAACCTCAACACCTTTTAAATCATTTTTTATTTTAAGGGAACAGGATTAACAGAGTTTAATCTATTTTAACTCACTCTATCGAGCGTTCTTCCCCGATGAGCGCATCGTCCGCACACCGAGGGCGCTGCTGATCCGCCGTACCGATACCTGCTAATTCTGTCCTTCCTTAAAATTATTATACCGATCCAACAGGAATTTCGCGACGCGCTGAAGGCAGGAATCCGTTCCATAATTTCGCAACGCCAACGGTAAGGGAGTGATCGTTTTGAGTCGTCTCAGCATCATCACGAACAACCAGGCCCAGGCGACGGTCGAGTCCCTCTACAAGGACCTCGAACGCCGGATCATCGCAAGCCCGCCTGGGATCTGTCCGCTGGACCTGGCCAGCAGCTTTCTGAAGCTCTGCGCCGCACAGACCTGCGGCAAGTGCGTTCCCTGCCGGGTGGGGCTGCCGCAGCTTGAGCGCCTCATCGAGGACATCCTGGACGGCCGGGGGACGCTGGACACCATCGGCCTGATCGAGCGCACGGCGGAGGCCATCTACGACTCCGCGGACTGTGCCATCGGGTTTGAGGCCGCCTCCATGGTCCTGAAGGGGGTCCGTGGGTTCCGCGACGACTACGTGGAGCACGTCACCAAGGGGCGATGCACCTTCGGGCTCTCGCAGCCGGTGCCCTGCGTTTCGCTCTGCCCCGCCCACGTGGACGTTCCGGGCTACGTGGCCCTCGTCGCCGCGGAGCGCTACCAGGACGCCGTCCGCCTCATCCGGAAGGACAACCCCTTCCCCACCGTCTGCGCCATGGTCTGCGAGCACCCCTGCGAGCGGCGCTGCCGCCGCAACATGGTGGACGACTCCATAAACATCCGAGGCCTGAAGCTTTATGCGGTGGAGCACGCGGGGGAGGTCCCCATCGAGAAGAAGGCCCCCGGCACGGGCAAGCGGGTGGCCATCGTGGGCGGCGGCCCCAGCGGCATCACGGCGGCCTACTACCTCGCCCTGATGGGACACGAGCCGGAGATATTCGAGCAGAGGAAGCACCTGGGCGGCATGCTGCGCTACGGCATCCCCGCTTACCGCCTGCCGCGCGAGGCGCTGGACGGCGAGATCGAGGCGCTGCTCTCCGCGGGGGTCAAGGTCCACCTGGAAACCTCCATCGGACCGGACTACCCGCTCGAAAAACTGCGCGGCGAGTTCGACGCCGTCTACATCGCCATCGGTGCCCACATCGACAAGCCCCTCGACATACCGGGCGAGGACGCAAAGGGCGTCGTTTCCGCCGTTTCCATCCTGCGCCGGATCGGCGACGACGACTATCCGGACCTGAAGGGCAGGGACGTGGTGGTCATCGGCGGCGGCAACGTGGCCATGGATTGCGCGCGGTCCGCGCTGCGCCTTGGCGCCAGGAACGTGGACATGGTCTACCGCCGGCGCAAGGCGGACATGACGGCGCTGGCCGAGGAGGTCGAGGCCACGGAGGTCGAGGGCTGCCAAATCTACGAGCTGGCGACGCCCCTGCGCGTCGAGGTGGACGAGGCTGGACATGCGAAGGCCCTGTGGATTCAGCAGCAGATGATCAGCGCCATCAAGGGCGGTCGTCCCACCCCGCGGCCCGCGAGCACCGAGCCGACGCGCCTGGACTGCGACCTCCTGATCGTGGCCGTGGGACAAGGCATCGAGTCCAAGGAGTTTGAAAAGGAGGGCGTGGCCGTCCGAAGGGGAAGCATTGCCTCCCTGGACAGCGAGGAGGTGTCCGGTATGCCAGGCATCTTCGCCGGCGGGGACTGCGTTTCCGGGCCGGCTACCGTCATCCGGGCCATCGCCGCGGGCAAGGTCGCTGCGGCCAACATCGACGAGTACCTGGGCTTCCACCACGTCATTCAGGTTCCGGTGGACATCCCAACGCCCGCGCCCCACAACAGGACGCCCTGCGGCCGCGTGAACCTGCGGGAACGTCCCGTTCCGGAGCGCGTTGGGGACTTTGAGAAGGTGGAGTGCGGCATGAGCCTTGAGGAGGCACAACAGGAGTCCCACCGCTGCCTGCGCTGCGACCACTACGGATTTGGAGTTTTCAAAGGAGGCCGTCAGCTGAAATGGTAAACGTCACGATCAACGACAAGGCGATTCAGGTCCCCGAGGGAACGACGATCCTGGAGGCCGCCCAGATGAACCACATCGCGATCCCGCACCTGTGCTTTTTGAAGGGGCTCAACGAGATCGGAGCCTGCCGCGTCTGTGCCGTAGAGGTCGAGGGATTGGAGAAGCTGGTCCCCGCGTGCAACAACGCGGCCGAGGAGGGCATGGTCATCCGAACCCCCCCAAGGTTCGCCAGGCCCGCCGCGTCAACGTGGAGCTCCTGCTCTCTCAGCACAACGCGCGCTGCGCCGAATGTACGCGGTCCGGCAACTGCGCCCTGCAGACCATCGCCAACGACCTAGGCATCCTGACCTCGCCCTACCACGAGGACCAGCCGGACTTCAAGTGGGACACGAGCTTCCCCCTCATCCGCGACGCGCAGAAGTGCATTAAATGTATGCGCTGCGTTCAGGTGTGCGACAAGATTCAGGACATGCACGTCTGGGACCTCTCCAAAACGGGCTCTCGAACCACGGTGGACTGCTCCGGCAACAAGACCATCACCGAGGCCAGCTGCAGCATCTGCGGCCAGTGCATCACCCACTGCCCCGTGGGAGCCCTCTACGAGCGCGACGACACGAAGGAGGTCCTGCACGCGCTGGCGGACCGCGACAAGATCGTCGTCGCCTCCCTGGCGCCCGCCGTCCGCTCCTCCTGGGGCGAGGCGCTGGGCCTCACGCACGAGGAGGCCAGTGCAAACCGTCTGGTCGCGGCGCTCCGAGCCATCGGCTTCGACTACGTCTTCGACACGGACTTCTCGGCGGACCTCACCATCATGGAGGAGGGCAGCGAGTTCGTCCAAATGCTGAAGGACGCTCCGGCCGAGCGCTTCCCCCTCTTCACCTCCTGCTGTCCGGGATGGGTGCGCTTCGCCAAGATGGAGTACCCGGACTTGGTCCCCCTGCTCTCCAGCGCCAAGTCCCCCCAGCAGATGTTCGGCGCCATCCTGAAGTCCTGGTACGCGAAGATCCTGAACGTCGAGCCGGGCCGCATCTACAACGTTTCCTTCATGCCGTGTACGGCAAAGAAGTACGAGTGCGGCGTTTCCGTGATGAACGGGTCCGGCGTGCGCGACGTGGACGTCGTCCTGACCGTCCGCGAGCTGGATCGCCTGCTGCGGTCGGAGAGCATCGACCTGAGATCTTTGGAGGAGGAGGAGTTCGACCTGCCCCTCGGCCTCGGAAGCGGCGCAGGCGTGATCTTCGGGACCACGGGAGGCGTCATGGAGGCCGCTCTGCGCAGCGCCTACTTCCTTGTCACGGGCAAGAACCCTGACCCGGACGCCTTCCAGGGGGTGCGCAACTACAAGGGAAGCTGGCAGGAAGCCCGGTTCGACATCGCGGGCCGGTCGCTGAACGTCGCCGTGGCCCACGGGCTGAAGAACGTGCGCCAGCTCTGCGAGGCCATCCGAAACCGGGAGGTCCGGTACGACTTCGTCGAGATGATGGCCTGCCCAACGGGGTGCGCCGGCGGCGGCGGCCAGCCCATCCACGACGGGATCGAGATGGGAGAGGAGCGCGGACGCCTGCTGCTGAACCTGGACCAAAAGGCCCCCATCCGCTTCTCCCACGAGAACCCCTCCATCGTGCAGTGCTACGACGACTACCTGGGCAAGCCCCTCAGCGAGCGTTCGCACCACCTGCTGCACACCGACCAGGCTCGTTGGGAGCTGTGGTAGGCTGAGGCCCGGTCAACGAGCCGGCGGCGGCGCACTGCCGGCCAACCCACACGGCAGCGCGCCGCGTCCAAAAACGTCAAAAAAGCGGAGGGGCAGCAGCCCTCCGCTTTCGTCTGTCCTCCGCCCGCGTTCGCCGACGCCTTATCTCACCGCCCCACTGACGACCGGCCGTGGCCTTTCACAAGGACGAACGCCGACGCAGTCATCATCCAATGCAGCGTCGCGCCCTTACGACCACCTCTCGATCTTGTACTGCAGATCGTATCGATACAGGACGCCCTTCTCGTGCAGGTTGCCCTTCTCGTGGATCAGGAAGTACGCGGGGGTCTTCGGGTCGATGATCTCCATCGTGCTGCCGTCTTCGAAGGAGATCTTCGTCCCGTACTCGCCCTTCGTCCCCTTGCAGGGCGTATCCGCCTTGTGTCCGGTCTTGAACCCCTTCCTGGAGGCCCCTCTCCCCGGACGCCCAATTCAAGGTCTGCAGGATCATCACCTCTCCGGCGTACGGGCTGGGCGGACGGATGTACGTGCAGGTCAACAAGGACGTCGATTTGAGGACCATCTCGTGGACGTCACCGTTGGGACCGACGAAGGTGCCGCGGCCGTCGTAGGGCCTCCAGTTGCCGTTAAGCCTGGCGAGGTCGACAGGCCCCCCCGGCGCGGGGGAAGGTCCGGGGTTGAGGTCGGGGTTCGGCGCAGGCTCCGGCGACAGCGCAGAATTTATGCGCCGGAGCGTATACCGAAGCTCCCTGATCCTTCCCCGCTCCATCGTCGTTCCCTTTTCCACGACCTTAAGGGTCTCACTGTCCACGACCGTAAAGGTCATGCTTCCGGACGTCTCCCCGGTCTCCTTGAACTTGAGGGTAAGGACGTCTGCAGCGCTTTCCCTGGCCTCCAAAAACGCGTTCGAAGCGTACTCCTTCTCGCTCCCGAAGTACTCGACGGACAGGGCGACCTGAGAGCTGGGAAGGATCTTCACTCGAACGTCCTCCCCCTCCACGGACTCCTCGCTCCCCTCCATGAGGAGGGTCCCCGCCGCATCCTCTGCCCTCCACTCCCCCCTGAAGTCCTCGAGGCGGTAGCCCCCCGGATCGGGGGTGGGGGTGGGCTTCCCCCCTCCCTTATCGCCTCAGCCTCCGCCGCCGCACCCCCCCAGGGACAGCAGCGCCGCGACCAGCAGCACGATCAGAACGCGAGACCATTCAAAACGACGCATACACCAACTCCTCCTTTCTGAATCATTCAAACGATCTTCCAAAATTTTACAGAAACAATCTCCGCGTTACAATCCCGCGGTCGCCCTCAACGCATCCCCATGCGCAGCCCCATCCCCACGAGCAGTAGCTGAAACGACGGGGACAGCAGCAGGGAGATGACGCCGATGATGATGCCAATGACGCCGAGAGCCACCTGCTTCTTGAAGGCTGCGACGAGCCCCAACAGGACCCCAAGGGGCGCGAACACGAGCGCGGCCAGGAAGATGCTGACGATGCTGCATACGATGCTGCAGATGCCCAGGGCGTTGCTCTGAGCCGGCGCCGCCACCGTCTGTCCCTTCTCCGCTCCATTCACCTGATTCACTCCGTTCTCCGACATACCAATCTCTCCTTTCGTTTTGTGGGGGCCTTTGTGCCCCTGCCTGCGTTACGCCCATAATTTATCGCGAGGGCGTCCACGTTGCAAATGCGTTTGATCGCCTCCCCGATTCCCCCGCAAAAAAGCAGAAAAACCGGAGGCCAGGCCGGCGCAGCCTCCCCAGTTCAAACGCATTTTGCCGAACGTTAAGGCGCGGATATACTTCGGGCTGCAACGACAAACACCCGCCGCACGAGGCTGCGGGGAAAAAAGGGAGGGTCTATTGCAATGGAACGCTGTGACGGCAACCTGCTGCTCCTCGGCGACGATGAGGAGAAGCAGAAAACATGCGAGAGGCTGATCCGTACCTGGAGTGGACGGGAGGGCGCCCTGGTGGTCTTCGACTCCAGGGGATGGAGCGAGGAGTACGGCGATGGGCATCTCGCGGCATCCGGCGCGGGCAACGTCCCCGATTACCTGCAGCCCGTGCTGCAGCACCCTGAGCTGGGCGCGACCCCCGGCGCAGCCGCCGAGTACCTGGCCCCGATCTGCACGCCAAAATCTTTCAGGCTGAACGTAACAAACGATGAGTTCTGGGAGAACATGGCGTTCCAGACCAACGCCCAGTACCTGGAGTACCAGGTTGCGCTCCTGAAGCAGGAGGACGACGGACACACCCTCCGCACGGCGGCGAAGAGGCACAGGCTCCTGCTGGAGGGGATGGAGGCAATCGCTCTTAGCAACAAAGATGAAATCGAAGGCCAGATCAAAAAAATCAAGGAGGAGTCGGCCGCCGATCAAGGGCTCAACCCCAAGATATTCTCTGAGGACGACCCCTTCGATCCCGCATGGAAGCCGGTACTCCGCAGCCGATCGGTACTCTCCAGCCCGCCCCAGGGGCAAGGCGCTCCAAAGGAGGCCCGGCAGGAAATTAAAGCGCTGGGGGCCATGGGGCTCTTCCAGTACACCACCGCTCCCTTCAAGGGGACGCTCATGGGAAAGGGAGGGACACAGGGCGGACACTTGGCACTCTCGGTACTTCGCACGGCTCAGGCGCAGCACTCCTCCCTGGCGGCGCTTTTCAACGCCATGATTCGGGCGGAAAAGCGGGCGAAGCTCCTGTCCGGCGCCCCATTCGGCGTCGAAGAATTCGTCCGCACCCCAACGAAGGCCCTCTTCGTTCCAGCGCTGCGCAATCCGGAAGCGAACGCCGGCCTGGCCCGGGTAGCGCTGGCGGGACTTTGTGCGGCCGCCGACGCCCAGGAGCGCCGGGTGACGTTCCTCGTGCCGGAC
Organism: uncultured Fretibacterium sp.; assembly: GCF_938030725.1. Taxonomy (GTDB): domain Bacteria; phylum Synergistota; class Synergistia; order Synergistales; family Aminobacteriaceae; genus Fretibacterium. The sequence continues at coordinate 12,867 of NZ_CALHIQ010000120.1, forward strand.
CTGGAACGGTGGGGACTGTGGCGGGGGCTCCTTCACGTGCTGGACGTCTTTCCTGAGAGCGTGCGCTTCATCGTCGGGTACGGCGACCTCTACGCGCTGAGGCAGGCGCTGGGACAGGAGCGCAGGGATGAAGTCCTCAGCCAGCTCCTGCCCCATGCCGACGCGGTGGCCTGGCACCACACTCAGGACCCGATGCTGAACGACGTCTTCAAAGAAAGGTTCTCGAACAAGGTTCGAGTCTGCGAGCTGAACATGCTTGAGGGGTACGTCGCGTGGGAGCGGAGGGGAAGGAAACTCGAATTCATCCCGGAGGATGACTTGTCGGAGCCTGAGCGCCTCGGTCCGACCGAGGACGCTCTGGCAGAAAGGAGCGTTTGAGATGAGGCTGAAGGTTCTTCCCCCCAACTGCAGGAAATTCGGAAAGGAGCTGTCCGACCCCGATAACTTCCAGCAGGGCCTGCTGGTCGACGAAAAACTTTTGGAGAGGCTGACGGGGATTCTGATGCAATCCGACCACAACAACATCGCCCTGGTCGGGGACCCTGGGGTCGGCAAGACGGCCACGGTCCAAGCGCTCGGTCAGTTCCTCGTCCGGACGAACCAGAGTTTCAGGCTTGCGGAGATCGACCTGAACCTGCTTTTTGCCGAATGTCCCACGTATTCGGAGCAGGGGCTGAGGCTGAAGCATCTGTTCCGTGAGGCGGAGGAGCACTCGATCGTCCTGTTCTTCGACGAAGGGCATCGGCTGTGCAACGATCACGGCAGCAACAGCATCGCCAACATCGTGAAGCCGCTCGTCACGAACCCCAGGCTTCAGTTGATCCTGGCGACGACGTGCGAGGAGTACCAGCGCTACATCACCACCGACAGGGCGTTTCGCCGCCGGTTCCGGGAGCTGGAGGTGACCGAGCCCAACGCGGAGGATACGGCCCGCATCCTGGAGAGCGTGGCTAAGGTGCGCTACAAGGACATTGTGTTCGAGGACGGGGTCTTCGCCTTCATCGCAGAGCTCAGCCAATCGATCATGGAGGAGCGATACAACCCGGACAAGAGCCTGGAGGTCCTGGACGCGGCAAGCGGCCGACACCGTCTTCTGACCCCGGGCGCCGCGCTGAACGTGGACGAGGTGAGGACGACGGTGCAGGAACAGTTTTTCGGAGCGGAACCCAGGGTGGGATTCCGTGGGCCCCATGGACTATAATTTAGGGAGGAACGATCATGATCACAGGACGCAAAGGCGAGACCCGCAACGTCTACAGTTGTCTTTTCGAGGATCGCATCGTCTTCCTTGGAAGCCCCATCGACGACGAGGTCGCGAACCACATCGTCGCACAACTGTTGCTGCTGGCAAATCGGGACCAGAAGAAGGAGATCAGCCTGTACATCAACAGCCCCGGAGGCAGCGTGACGGCCGGACTGGCGATCTACGACACGATGCAGTTCGTCTCCTGTCCGGTGGCTACCACCTGCATCGGTCAGGCGGCAAGCATGGGAGCCGTCCTCCTCGCCGCTGGGACGAAGGGCAGGCGGAGCGCGCTCCCCCACTCGAAGATCATGCTCCACCAACCTCTCGGCGGGACGGGAGGACAGGCCTCGGACGTGGCGATCTTCGCCCAGGAGCTCCTCAGGACGCGCAAGGTCCTGAACGCCCTCATAGCCCGTCACACGGCTCAGAAGCTCGAGAACGTCGAGAAGGACACGGATCGGGATTTCTTTATGTCCGCCCAGGAAGCGCAGAAGTACGGGATCATCGACGAGGTCATTCGGGATTGAATCCACATGGATACGACCCCGCGATCACGGCGAAACAGGGTAAAACTTTCGAGGAGGGCCTTGAGATGCCGAAGGATGTGCTCTATCCAACCCCTGATCAGATCAAAAGGATAAGAGATTACTGCGAAAAATGGGTGGAGGCTCAAGCGGTCGTGCGGCGCCGCATGGACGCTTACGAGGAGGACTACGCCGCTTTCGAGAAGAAAAAGGCGGAGAAGGGGAATCCCACCCTCCTCGATGACGACCCGGCCGGGAGGACGTGGGTCGAAAAGATACGCGATGAGCTCAACGGTGAATTCCAACTCGATAAAGGCTACGCCCTCATCGTAGATGGCCCGGATAAGGTTCGATGTTGGGCGCCGAACGACATCGCCGCGGTGACGGACCTGCACGTCACGACGATAACGCGCCGCCTGAACGCGATCGGGAAGGCCCACTCGGCGGACTGGCGGAGGCGACTGAAGGCCTGCACGCACAAGACGGAGAGACCTCCCGTATACGGCGACGGCATCTTCGACGTCTTGATGGATTGGAAGGCCGAGGACTACCTGAAGAAAACGATCCTCGACCCGCACCACTACAAGGGGGAGAAACTCTCCAAGGAGGATGAATATCAGATCCGTAGCTTCTGGCAGGAGGCAATGGACGAGGCCAGGAGAGCGTACGACGACAGGAGGGCCGAGGAGCCGGAGGTGAGCCCGGAGCAGGAGGAAGAGCTGCTGCGCTTCGTCATGGACGTTTCGGCCGAAGATGAGCCGGAGTGGTCGTTCCGGCTCCCATGGGACAGGCCGTCTCATCACGGGGACGTTCCGGACGAGGGAGAGCCGAGGGGGGCGGCACTTGGAGGGTTCAAGGACGCCTTCACGGAGCTTTGGCACAGCATGTCGCACTGGAAGGGGAACCTGAGCGCAGCCGCCCTCCTGTCGATCTACTCGGAACTGTCCCTCATCTTGAGCAGCCTCTACGCCTGGTTCCCCCTGATCGCTCTTTTGGTCCTCGCGACGTGCTTCCTGTGCCTGCGGTACAGGGTTCCGCCGCGGTCCTTCTGGGGCGCCACGGGGTCCACCGCGATCCTGTTCCTGGGGCTGTGGGTCCTCTGCTTCGTGGGGCGCGGCTTCTCCGCGGAGAACCCCAGCCCCCTGATGCGCATCCCCCTGATGAAGGACCTTCAGCAGGGCATCGCCCGTCTGGAGGGCATCGAGGCGAGGCGGACCGCCGAAACTCAGGCGATGTTGGAGGAGGCGCTGCAGGTCACCCACGCCTTCCTGCGGGAACGGCGCAGGACCGACACGCCCGTGTCGGAGGCGGAGTACCAGCAGATGCTGCACAAGACCGAGGCGCGGGAGACCCCGGAGTCCCTCCGGCCCCTCCGCTCCGAGCTGCGCGTCAACGAAGCCCTGATCTACCTCCACTGGGCCTTCGACGATTACCGGTCGGGCCTCACCAAGCTCCAGGCGGCGGAACAGCTTCTGCTCCAGACCAGGGAGGAACTGACGCTGGCCGGACGAGGACACGACGTCCTTCGGGGAAGGACCGCCCTCGCGCTGTCCGAGGTCCTCTACGCCGGCATGGAGCGCGGCCTGTGGGGCGAACGTGCGGACGAGGCCATCCGCGCAGCCGACATGGCGTCGTCGCTCCTGCGGGACCGAGAGCCACGGGAGGCGATTGTGGCTCAGGAGGCCCGTTCCCACCTTCTCTACTTCCGCGGAGGACAGTCCATCGACCCGAACTCGGCGGACCTTCGGCACGCCGAGGAGGCCGCGCGGGAGGGCCTTGCCCTCTCTGCGCGGAACGAGGGCTTCCTGTACCCTGAACTCGCCTTGGCACTGGGGCTTGCCCTGTCGGCCCAGGAGAACGCCAGAAAGGCCATTCAAGCCTTCACGGACGGCCTCCGGCACACGGACATGCAGCTCCAGCCCAACCTGTACGTCGCGCTCTCCGCGGCTCTGGCGGATGCCAACGCAGTGCTCTGCCTCGGCACGAAGGACCCCGTCTCGCGCAGGGATGCCGAAATGGCGCTGTCGGCGGCCTTCGGCGTCATGAACCGCTACGCTCATCTGACCTCGGACGCTTTCCTGCACTTCGCGCTGGCGCGGGCCTCCCTCGCCGCGGGGCTGGCGGCGCAGAACGGAGAGGACCTCGAACGGGCACTTTCGAGCGTGAACCGGGTCCTCGACGTCTGGACGTTCACCCCCTACACGTCGAACCACATCCAGGCGGCCTGTACCAAGGCCGCGATCCTGACGGGGATGACCTTCCTGCCCAAAAAGCACGAGGACTTCGACAGGCTGGAGAAGGCGGGGATCGAGATGGGCTCCGGGGCGGGCGATATCCTTCGGAACGCCGCGCGCGACGCCCGCAGGACGCGCATCCTGATGGATCAGGCCGTCAACCGCGACGCCCTGCGCAAGGCCGTTCAGACTTTGGAGCAGATCGCCTACTACGACCGGACCAACCCGACCCTCGCTCGGAAGTGCGCCACGGACCTGTTCAACGCCTACCTGGTCCTGGTGGAGGCCCACGCCGCTGCGGGGGCCATGGATAAGCTGTTCGGGCCGGAGGACGACGAGGATCACTGTGCCGCGGCAGAACGGGCCCTCCACCGCGCCCGTGAGCTGGCCGGAGGGCAGGGGACGAAGAAGATCGAGCGCGCGGAGTCGTCCTTGCAAAGACTCCGCCTGTCCTCCAGCGCGGCACAGATGCTGATGCGCCTGTCCGGAAAGACGTCGCAGGACCTCATGGGTCGAACGGCGCGCTGAAGCGACCGCGCGGAGCCTCGTAGGGGATGCCGAAGTCCGCGCAGATACCCCGCGTAAAGAGCAAGTGAACGACCGGAACGCCGCGCGCGAGGTATTCATAGATCAGTCCTCGTTCCTCATTTTGGGGGATGGAGGCCGGCTTCCTCAGGAGCCCGTGTCCGAGGCTCAGGACCTTCATTTCCCCCGCGCCCTCCGCCCCAAGGCTCGTGGCGGGGCCGCCGCAACTGACAAAACACCGGACGCCGGGGGGCGCGTCGAAGATGTCGAGTCGCCGCCGAATGGCGCCCGACAGGGAGGGTTCCTCGATGCTGGGTTCGCTCCGCGAATCCAGCAAGGACCGCACCGTCGGCCAGGGGTCCTCCAGGAGCGTCTCCGCCAGCCGATCCCCTGCCCCGCCCGGTGAGACCGCCGCAAGGCGCGTTCGCAGAAGCCCCTGTCGGTTCAAGAGGTCCAACATGACGGGGAATGTAAACCCCGGGGTCGTCCCGCCGTACATGGAGGACCCATAGGACAGAACCATCCGCACCTTGAGCCCCATGACCTCCGCGGCGCAGAGAACGGCAAGGGAATAGCCGGGGAATGAGCCGCTGGCGTTGACGGCGATCCAGTCCCCCGATACCGTTCCGGCTCGCCGCAGGTACGCCTCCACCGCGTCCGCCATCTCAGGCCGCGCGGACGCGCGCTTGTCCGCCAGGTCGCCGAGGGTGGTCGTCAGCGGGGAGAACTCCACGCCGATCAGGCCGCTTCCGTCGGGGTCCGTCTCCGGATCGAACAGCCCCAGCCGGCTCCTCTCCACCAGAAGGACGTTCTCGCACCGCCGCATGAGCTCTGCGGCCTGCCGTGCGGCGGCCGGTGAAGGGAGCGGCCCCAGCAGCATCGCGCAGAGCAAAGCCGCCAAAGCCTTTCTCGGGAACCCGTTCCCACTTCGCCCCAAAAGGGCGGAGCGGCCCGAAGGCCGCTCCGCAACACGTTGAACGACGTTCATGACGTCCCCGTCTACTTCTTGGGGGCCTCCTTGGAGGATCGGCGCAGGGTATCGAAGCCCACCGTCTTGTTCCACCACTCAGGATACGGCGTTGCCTTGACGTCCGTGTAACCCAGAGCGTACTTGGAGAGCAGGCGATCTCCCAAGGACTGCCAGCGGTCGTGCCAATCCGTGGCGTGGCTGTAGGCGAAGTCCGTGATCAGGTCGATGGCGTCGTCCCGCTTGTCGTCCTTGATCAACTGCGCTGCGGCGTTCTGGATCAGCGGGGCCTGGAGGTAGAGGGGCTTCAGCTTGGCGTCGCGGGCCTTGTGGATCTCCTCGCGGGCATCCTGGTAGCGCAGGCCCGCGATCTCCTGCACGCGGGTGCAGGTCCACCAGCCGGACTTCGGGTCGTAGGGATGGAAGCGGTCGCCGATGGAGTAAAGCGGGGGCAGCGCCCTCATGATCGGCCACAGCGGCGTGATGTAGGTGGTGTCCGGCGCGCCATAGCCGTACCAGCTGATGCCGCGGACCTCCTCGGGAAGGTCCCCGCGAACCTGCGCAATGTGCACGTAGCAGGTGCGCATCATGTTGATGGAGCGCTCCCAGGAAGCGTCGGGGTTCTCCTTGCTGGAGTTGGCAAAGCGGATGGGGTTCCCCCACGGGCCGGCCTGGATGCCCTGGCTCAGGTCGAAGGACGTCCCCGCGTACCAGTCGCCCTTGATCGTGAAGATGTCCTGAACGGTCAGCTTGCGGTCCGGCTTGATGGACATCGGATAATCGTACTCGTCCGGTCCCATCTTGAAGCTCTCCGGCGCCAACAGGGACAGCACGCGCCACTCGCGGCGCGTCGAGTAGAGCTCCGTCGAGGGCGAGTAGACATCGGCCGGGCTGAAGTCCTTCTCGTTCACGTCCTTGGCCTCGATGAAGCCGTTCTTCACGGCGAAGTCCACCAGGTCCGGGCAGTGCATCACGTTTTCCTTGTCCGTCAAGTCAAGGTGACGCAGGCGGGCGGCGCGAAGCCCAATCCCCCCTCCCCCATTCGGACAGAGCCGGATGAGCTCACGCTGAACGCCAACGGTACCTCGCAGTACCTGCAAGTGCGGGCCAATGGCAGCTGGACGGTGAGCGCCTCGGAGAACTGGGTCACTGCTCCTAAATCGGGGGCCGGCGACGAGAAGATTAATGTCGGCGCTAAGCCCAACAATAGCTCCAAGGAACGCACCGCCAAGCTCACCTTCAAGCTCAACAACGGAAAAGGTGAGATCACGGTCACAATTAAGCAGGGCGCGAGCATTAGGCCCCAATCACTGATCAGCAGCGCTGCCAAACGGCTGAATCTGAAGAAAGACGGCGGGACACAATTGGTCGATGTCAATGTCGGATCCTCCAACTCGGATATTCAGCCGTCCGTGGGGAAAGATGTCGCCGACTGGCTGAAGGTCTCTTTTGAGAAGGGCACAAACCGAATCAAAGTGGAGACTCAAAAGAACACCGGATACAAGAAGCGTGTCGGCCTAGTGAAGGTGATCTTAAACGAGAACGGCCAGCAGATCGAAGACGAGTTTTACGTAGTGCAGGATCCGGAGACTAAGCCTGCCGTGGCCGTCAGCGGAATCTCGCTCAATCCCGCAGCCATGACCATGGGCGGCGGTGGCGGCACGGTCGGCTTCAACGTCTATGCCGACAAGGGATGGACGATCAGCGGCAGCCCCGACTGGATGCACCCCGACGCCACACGTGGCTCGGGCACGCGCCTCGTCATCGTCCGCTTCGACCGCAATGAGTCCGGCGCCGAACGCACGGGCAAGCTCACCGTCAAGAGCGACGACGGCAAAGCCGAACGCACCTTCACCCTCACCCAGCGCGCCGGCCAACGCAAGCCCACGCCCAGCCCCGGCAGCACCCCACCCGAGGAATACGACTACGACCTGGCGCTGAACCCCGAAGAGATCACCGTCGGCCCGTCGGACGGCGCCGGTAGCTCGATCAGCGTCGCGACGAGTCGCCTCTGGGCCGGCTCCACGACCGAGGACTGGATCAAGCTCAATCAAGCCGTAGGCCGCGGCAATGGCTCGTTCACGTTCACCGTCGCCCCCAACCCGTCCAAGGAGATGCGCCACGGCACGATCACCGTCCGCACCGAGCAAGGCATGGACGAGCTGAAAGTGGCCATCCACCAGCAGGGCAACGACGGCACCATCGTGCCACCCTCCGAGGTGAAGGTCTCTAACGTCACCCTCGACCCGGCCACGATCACCGTCAACGGCGACCTCTCCACGGCGCTCATCTCGGCCATCGTCTCGCCGGACAACGCGCGCAACAAGGGTCTCCTCTGGATGAGCTCCAACGCCTCCGTGGCCACCGTGCAAGTCTTCACCCCGACGCTGTCGGCCGCACTGCCCCAGCTGCGCTTCGCCCCCGACGCCGACGACTACGCACTCGTGACCATCGTCGGCAAGGGTAAGGCCACGATCGCCGCCACCACCTCCGACGGCAGTGGCATCGTCGCCCGCTGCGAGGTGAACGTCCTCTCGACCGTCGCCAACACCGTGCCCTACGCCCCACAGGCGAAGGTCTACACCGTCGGCCCGACGCTCTACCTCTCCCTCCCCACCGCAGAGGCGGTGCAGGTCTACACCCTCGCCGGCACGCTCTACCGCACCTGGCAAGCCCCCGCCGGCGACACCTCGCTGACCCTCCCCGCCGGCACCTACATCGTCAAGGTCGGCCCGCTGACGGAGAAGGTGGTGGTTCGGTAGGTGTTTAATTGTTGGGGCTGCGCCCCGTTGAGATGTTTAGGCGGGCCCCTGCGGGGGCCGGCGAATTTGGCCAGGTACCTGGCAAACTTGGCTGGCGTCCCTGA
>NZ_CALHIQ010000121.1 GCF_938030725.1 uncultured Fretibacterium sp.
CTCCAACTGGGGGGCCAACCGCCCCGAGGCGCCGTGGCCCGTGCTGTCGAAGGCCCTGATCAACGCCGGATTCCTGCGCACCCGTCCCGTGCTCTGCACGCTGGGGGGTGGGAGCGAGAACGGGGGCGGGATGCCTCAGGAGGCGCGGGATATCCTGACCGCAGCGGCTCAGGCGGAGGGGCTGCCGCTCTTGGCCAACAGGGACCTGGAGGAGGCCGTCCAGGCGAAGATGCAGCTCGTTCGCGAGGGGCGGACGAGGCTGGTGGTCAGCGTCGGCGGCCCTGAGGGCAACATGGGGGACAGTCCGGACGTCCTGCGCCTCCCCCCAGGGCTCATCCTGCCGCGGCAGGACGGGGGTGACGGCGTGATCGGGCGCGCGCTGCGCGAAGGATACCCTGTGGTCCACATCCTCTACCTCCGCGGCATGGCGGACGCCTGCGGCGTGGCCTGGGAGGCGCGGCGTCCGACCTTTGTCCGGGGGCGCAGCGTCTTGGTGGGGACGACGGGGCTTCTGCTCTTCGTCCTGGTTTTGGCCACGCACCGCCGGTGGGGCTGGGAAGGGGAGTGACCGAAGGTTGAGCTCTCGTCTTTTCCTGTTTTCCTACGTTCTGTAATCTGTACATAAAATAAATTTATACTTGATAATATTTTTTAATATATTATCGTTAAATTTGAAATTTAGAGATATGAAATCCCAGGACAATGCTGATATAATGGTGAGGATCGGGAGACTCGGACGGAGGTTGGTCGGGCCGACCGGCTCCCGACGGCGCTCATTTTCTTTTCAATCGTATAACTCAGGAAAGGAGATCTTTGGCATGTTTCGTTCCAGACGCAGTTTGTTCCGCACGTTTCTGTGTTCGGCGTTGTGTTTGCTGTCGTTTTCTCCTGCACTGGCCTGCACCGACGTGGTGGTCGGCAGGGATGCGTCCGTTGACGGGTCCGTCATGACCTGCCACACGGCGGACGGGGCCTACTACGACGCTCAGATTCGCTTCATCCCCGGCCAGAAGTACCCCGCGGGGACCAACATGGACGTCTATCGCAACATCGTCGGCGAGGAGCCGGGCGGCTGGGTCAAGGTTGGGGAGATTCCCCAGGTCGCCGAAACCTACGGCTACTTCCACGTCGGATACCCCGCGATGAACGAGCACCGCGTCGCCATCGGGGAGACCACGATCGGCCAGAAGGAGATCCTGAAGACCGTGCCCGGCGGCAAGGCGCTCTTGGCCATCGAGCAGCTGGAAGTCCTCGCGTTGCAGCGCGCCAAGACGGCGCGGGAGGCCATTCAGGTCATCGGAGAGCTCTCGCAGAAGTACGGCTTCATGCCTTCCTGCGGCACGGAGGGCGAGTGCCTCACCATCACCGACCCGGACGAGGCCTGGATATTCCACGTGTTCAGCACGGGCTTCGGCTGGACGCAGGAGAGCGGCAAGCCGGGCTCCGTGTGGGCGGCCCAGCGCGTGCCGGACGACGAGGTCGTGGTCGTCCCCAACATCGCGCGCATCCGCTTCATCGACCCCAAGGATACGAAGAACTTCATCGTTTCGGACAATTACATGCAGCACGCCATCGACAACAAGCTCTACGACCCCGACAGCGGCCAGCCCTTCGACTTCCAGGCCGCCTACTCCCCCGCCACGGGCAACGACGACTGGGCCCTGAGCTCCCTCTGGATTCGCAATCGCCTCTACACGATCTACAAGGCCCTCGCACCGAGCCGCGAGTGGGACCCCTACGCACCCGTCAACGCCTACCCCTTCTCCATCAAGCCGGAGAAGAAGCTCTCCGTCCGCGACATCATGGGCTTCATCCGCGGCTACCACAAGGGCAGCCCCTTCGACATGACGATGGACCCCGCCTGGATCGTGGAGGGCAAGGACGGTGTTGCGGAGCTCAGCCCGCTGACGACCCCCTTCCCCACCCGCCTGCAGCGCAACCTGCTGAAGATCCCCTACTCCCGAAGCATCGCGACCAACGCCTGCGCCTACAGCTGGGTTTCCCAGATGCGGAAGGACCTGCCGGAGCCGGTGGGCGGCGTGATGTGGTTCGGGTACGACAACCCGGCCCATACCCTCTACGTGCCTGTCTACACCGGAACCCGCGACACGAAGGAGAGCTGGAAGTCCCACTTCGACCGCGACAAGCTGAGCTTGGACTGCGCTCAGTGGGCCTTCATGCTCCAGGACGACGTGGTGAACTGGCGCTACCAGGAGGCCATCAAGGACCTCGAGGCCGTGAGGAACCCCATTGAGGACGACTTCTTCAAGAGACAGGCCGAGGTGGAGAAGCAGGCGGCCGACCTCTATAAGGAGTCCCCGGAGAAGGCGTCGGAGTTTCTGACGAAGTATACCATCGAGTGCATGGACCGCGCCGAGAAGGCCTACTGGGACCTCGACTTCTCCAGCATCGCGAAGTACACGAACAACCGTTGAGCGCCCTTTCGGGCGTTTGGGTTCGGCCGTTTTGCGGCCGGTTCCACATTTTGAAAGGAGATCGTGTGAATGAATCGTAAGAGTTTGTTTCTGCTGGTTCTGGCCCTCTGCCTGACGGCCGCCTCCGCCTTTGCCGCGGAGCTGCCGAAGGTGGAAACTCCCATCGTCGCGACGACCTGCGGGCAGAGCCCCGGTGCCATGATGGTCAAGATGTCCGCCATGCAGGCCAAGGTCATGCCCACGGAGGCCAGCAAGACGATCACCGCGGAGGAGCTCGCGGGGATGGACTGCAAGACGCTCGTCGTGACGACGGGCACCAGCATGAAGGGCATGGGCGCGGCCGGCACGGACGTGGACAAGGAGATCGCCCGTTGCACGGCGCTGATCAAGGCAGCGAAGGAGAAGGGCATCCTCGTCATCGGGGCCCACATCGAGGGCATGGCCCGCCGAACGGACGCCTCGGACGAGGCCACCATCAAGGCGATCATGCCTTTGGCGGACGTCATCCTGATCATCCAGGACAGCGACAGCGACGGGTTCTTCACGAACTACGCCAAGGAGCTGGGCAAGGAGCTCATCATCGTAAAGGACGCACTCTCCATCGGCGCCAAGCTGGCGGAGCTGAAGTAGGATACCGATTGGGGCGGGCGCAGAGCGCCCTCCCCAATTTTTAATCTCGAAAAAGGAGGCGTCCAGAACATTGATGTTTTCTCATGCCTATACCATCCTGGGAATCGTCGTCGTGGCCTTCCTCATCGCGAAGGCGATTCGGCTCTCCACGGAGCTTTCAATGCTGCTCTCCGCCATCGCTGCCGCCGCGTACCACTGCGCGGCCTGGCCGACGGGAGAGGCAGCTTTCAGCGAGTTTCCCCTGCGCCACATCGTGGAGGGGACCTTCACCTATTTTGACGTCTGCCTGATCTTCATCAGCGCCACGTTCTTCATGGCCCTGATCAAGGAGTCGGGCGGCGTGGCCTTCATCGTGCGCCGCATCGTGAGGGCCTTTCACGCCCGCCGCGTGATCTGCCTGCTGCTCTTGACGTTCGTGATGCTGATCCCAGGCGCCCTGACCGGGTCGGGGGCAACGAGCGTCCTGACGGTGGGGGCTCTGGTGGGCTCCGTGCTGTCCGCCATGGGGGTGGACGACACCCGAAAGACGGCGGCCATCTTCATGACGGCGGCCATGAGCGCCGCTGCGCCCCCCATCAACCTTTGGGCCATGATGGCCGCTGCAGGGGCGAACATGCCCTACGTCGGCTTCAACGGTCCCCTGGCGGTGCTCTCCATATCGGGGGCGCTCTTCTCCATGTTCTGGCTCGCTGGGCGCGGCAGCGCCGCGGCGGGAGAGGAAGCCCTGGAGAGGCTGCCGGAGGCCCCGGCTGGGATGAACTGGCTGCGGGTCCTGATCCCCTTCGTGGTCTTCGGCGGCCTGCTGGCTGCGGGCCGCATCTGGCCCTTCGACTTCCCCATCGTGGGCCTGCCCATGATCTTCATGATCTCAGCGTTCTCCGTCTGGGTCCTCTCGCCGGTGAAGCTCGACGTGTGGGAAATCCTGTGCGAAACGATCCACAAGCTCCTGCCCCTCGTGGGGATCATGGTGGTGGTGGGCGCGCTGATCCAGGTGCTGGCCCTCTCCGGAGCACGGGGAGTCATCTCGCTGCACGTCGTGATCTTGCCGCTCTCGACGCTCTTTGCGACGCTCTTCATCATCCTTCCCATCTCGGAGGGCATCCTGCAGTACGCCGTGGCCCCGCTCCTGGGCGTCCCGTTGATCATGCTCTTCAACATGAAGGACATGAACCCCATCGTGGCCATGTCCGCCATGGCCGTACTGTGGCCGCTGGGGGACTGCCTGCCGCCGACGGCCGTCATCGGCAGAGCCTCGGTGATGGAGCTGAACTACAAGGGACGCTACTACTCCGACTTCGTTGCGGCGTGCCTCGTCCCCATGGCGTTCGTGGCCATCTGCTGCACGCTCTTCCTCATCTACAGCAAAGAGCTCTCCATGCTGGCCATGTAGCCCGTGGGACAACCCGTCTGGAGGTATAAGATGAACGATGCTTTGATGATCCTGATCAATCAGGTGATCACCTACGGTTACTACGCCATGACGCTCCTCTTCGCCTGCGCTTTGGCCTGGAACTTCAAGAAGACCCGCGACCCGCAGGAGGCCGTCCTCTACGCCGTGATCCTCATCCCCTTCGTCCTGCGCTTTCTGCACATCAAGTAGGGGGCGACGACGATGGAAAAATTGAAGTGGATCAAAGGGATGGCTGCCGTCCTGTGCACGGCGGCGGCGGCTTGGAGCGGGGCCGAGTTCTACGCGATGCGGCACTACAAGGAACCGGTCGCGCTGGGCCCCGGAGTGACGCAGGTGCAGAAGCTGAGCCTCTACGAGCCCTCCCTGCAGGGCACGGCCAACGACTGCAACATCTATTTCCTTGACAGCGGCAAACCCGGTGGCACCGTCCTGCTGCTCGGCGGCACCCACCCGGAGGAGCCCGCGGCGAACCTGGCCGCGCAGATCCTGGTGGAGAACGCGAAGCCTGAGGCCGGACGCCTGATCGTCGTGACGCGGGCCAACACCAGCGGTTCCCTCTACTCGCGCAACGGCGAGGCCTACCCCAGCTTCTACGACATCAAGACGCCCTGGGGAAAGAAGACCTGGCGCCTTGGGGACCGCTCCGGAAGCCCTCTGGATTCTTGGCCGGACCCGGAGGTCTACGTGCACTACCCTAGCAAGCAGATGTTGGCCTACATGGACATCCGTAACCTGAACCGCTGCTGGCCGGGCCGGCCCAACGGCCTGCTGGTGGAGCGGACCACCTACGGCCTGGCGCAGATGATCCGCGCGGAGAGCGTGGACGTCGTGGTGGACCTCCACGAGGCGGAGCTGGAGTACAGCGTGGAGAACACCATCGTCGCCCACGAGAAGGCTCAGGAGATCGCGGCCATGGCCTCCATGCTCCTGACGGGCACGGAGTTCGAGGTGCCCATCGGGATGGAGTTCTCCCCCAAGACGCTGCACGGCCTGTCGCACCGCGAGGTGGGGGATCACACCCAGGCCATGTCCATGCTCTATGAAGTGGCGGAGCCCCTGCTGGACCGCATCCGGGGCGTCACCGATCAGAAACTGGTCCTGGAGGGCAAGGACGAGTTCGTGGTGGAGGCGGGCAAGCACAAGCTGCTCTACGCCCCCATCGACGAGAACGGCTGGCACATCGACGTGCGGGTGGGGCGTCACCTCTCGACGTTCCTTCAGTGCATGGACATCTTCTCCTCCATGACGCCGGGACGGGAGATCGTGCTGACCGGCGTTCCGCGCTACGCGGAGGTGAAGGAGAAGGGGGTCGGGTCCTTCTTTCACGACCCGGCGGAGGCCCCGCTGGGCCGCGTCGCTTACGATTAAAAAGGGCGCCAGGGCGAGGGAGGCTATCTGCACCCTGACGGTTTGATTCGGGGCGAAACGGTCGTCCGGCCTCGTCGCTCCTTTGCAACGTGGGCCTCGAAGCGGCCGATATGGCCGCAGTCTTCTGGGTGGCCGGTGCGTTTGTGTTGTGTTCATCGCAGGGGCTCGTTTCCTGCGGCGACAGGGTGCGGCAGGTGCGGCGCCCTGGTTATCTCAAATTTTTTAGGAGGTTGTTGTTCATGCGATTGATCAAGGTTATTGCCCTGGCTGCGGCGCTCACCGCTCTATTGGCGGGGGCCGCGCTTGCCTGCACGTCCGTGATGGTGGGCAAGAAGGCGACGGCAGACGGCTCCGTCCTCGTTTCCTACACCTGTGACGGCTGGTACGACCACCGGCTGAAGGTCATCCCTGGCGGCAAACACAAGAAGGGCGAGATGGTCCCCGTCTACCACAACATCTGTTACCAGACGCGGCCGGGCAAGGAGCTGAGGAAGGTCGGAGAGATCCCGCAGGCGGAGACGACCTACACCTACTTCCACGTGGGCTACCCCATCATGAACGAGAAGTCCGTCGTGATGGGCGAGTACACCTGGGGCGGGCGCGAGGAGAGCGAGTGTCAGAACGGCCTGTTCATGATCGAGCAGCTTGAAGTCTTCGGCCTCCAGCGCGGGGCAACAGCCCGCGAGGTCATCAAGGTCATGGGCGAGCTGGCGGAGAAGTACGGCTATGCCGACGGCGGCGAGGCCCTGACCGTTGGCGACAAGGACGAGATCTGGTTGTTTGAGATCACCGGCCCCGGCCCCCTGTGGACGCCGGAGAGCGGCAAGCCCGGCGCGGTCTGGGCGGCCGTGCGGTGCCCGGACGACAGCTACGCCATGGGCTCCAACCGCTCCCGCATCGCGGAGATCAACTTCGACGACAAGGACAACTTCATGTACTCCTCGAACGTCAAGACCGTGGCTCAGGACATGGGGTGGTGGAAGGAGGGTGAGCCCTTCGTATTCCACAAGCTCTACAACCCGGAGCCCTACGGCTCCCCCTACTACCAGCAGCGCCGCGAGTGGCGGGCCTACAACCTGCTCACCCCCAGCGTGAAGCTGGCTGAGGATGCGGCGGAGCAGTACCCGCTGTTCCAGAAGCCCGACAAGCCCGTGACGCCCCAGGACCTGATGGCGCTCTGCCGCGACGTCCTTGAGGGCACGCGCTTCGACATGACCAAGGGGCTTGCCGCCGGCCCGTTCGGCACCCCGACGCGCTACGCGGTGACGAAGGACATGAAGCCTGAGGACCGCAAGGGCAACGACTGGAACCGCAGCATCAGCCTGTTCCGTTGCAGCTACAGCTTCATCGGCCAGGTGCGCGACAACCTGCCGGAGCCCCTGGCGGCCGTGGCCTGGTTCGGCGAGGACCAGCCCATCACGACGTGCTACATGCCCATCTACGCGGGAACGAAGGAGGTCCCCGAATCCTACAACACCGGCGACCGCGTCAAGTTCGATCCCAAGTCCACCTGGTGGGCGTTCAACTTTGTGGGCAACTGGGCGGACCTCAACTTCGCCGCGATGATCGGCGATGTCCGCGCCGAGCAGAAGCGCCTCGAGGGCAAGTTCTTTGCCGAGCAGGCCGACTTTGAAAAGAAGGCCGCCGAGCTCTACAAGAAGGACCCCAAGAAGGCCTCCGAGATGATCACGAAGCACGTGAACGACAACATGAAGTTGGTGGATCGGGACTGGTGGACGCTGGCCTGGACGCTTGTGGGCAAGTACAACGACGGCTACAGGATCACCGCCGACACGATGGAGCCTCTGGGCTACCCGACGGACTGGCTCAAGACCGTGGGCTTCGGCGACCAGGACGCGGAACCTAAGAAGTAGGGCGTCTGCGGCATTAACGGAACAGCGCGCCCTGCGGCGCAGAAAGTCCCCCGTCCGACGACGGGGGGCTTTTGTCTATAGCAGGCGGATTTCAAGAAACTCCTGCCGCAGGCCATGCCCTAACCTGAAATTGATCGTGGGTTTCTGCCGGAGCCGGATGCAAATTTCGCCCTCACCTTGCCCCATGAACGGCGTTTTTGCCGTGGACACTTTCTCTGCAATCCTGTGTGTAATGCGCTCCACCCTAGCAAATGCCCTGCGGGAATCCACCGACCGGCCGACCTATTAACTCTCCTTCAGGGCCTCGATCTCGTCCAGGAAAAGATGGGTGAAACACGCGACGAACTTTGGAGCATCCCCTCCCGCAGCATGGCGCGCGCTGTTTCCTGCCTGCCTAGCAGCTTGCCTTTAGCCTCACCCTCAGCTTTACCTTTGGCTCTCCCTCGGCTACGCCTTTTAGTCTGCCCTCGTCCTCGCCTTTCATTCTGCCTTCGGTCCAGCCCTTCTCCCGGGCGATCCTCGTCGCCTTCGCCAGCCGGTCCTCCCGGATCGCCTTGAAATCCAGCTGCGTTGCCAGCTTCCGCAGTGGATAGTAGCGCTTCTCCGAGGAACTCCAGTACTCCTGCACCACCCCGTCACTTCCTCTGTCCTCTTGCTTGACTAAGGTCCAGCTCAGCATATCGCGAAGCAGCCGGCCCTGCGCCGGCGTTCCCAGCAGGAAGCGGAAGTACAAGTCGGTGGAGCAGTCGATGTTCTCTGGCAACTCCCCCTGCTCCTGCAGGTTCAGCATCTCCTGCCGCTCGCGCTTCGTCATGACCGGTACGACCCTCTCCCTCACCGCCTCCACAGGTGACGTATTCGCTGACTTTCTTATAGCAACAACGGATCGCAAACCCCAAAATTTGCAAATCACCGAATTAAGCGTAACCCGAGTTGAATCCGCGAACCCTTCATTAATAAAAACTCTGCGTTCAATCACTTTCTCTGAAGATACGCACTCCGAGCTCAAGCAATGCCTTCCAAAATATGTCCCTCTACGGTCTGATAATACTCTTCAGAGTGATCGCGAAGCCGCCAATTCGTGAGGGACGTCGATTCGTTTGCCAAGTTCATTCATCAATCAAAGGAGGACCCAACCATGGAGTACAAAAACGAGAACGGTCGGAACGCTTTGCTGAGAAGAGGGATTGAGGGGGTGATCAAGTTCCCCGTGGGAATGCTGAGCCACCTGAGATCGAGCCTCTTGCAGGACCTGAGCCGGGAACAGTTCGCCCTGCTCCTGGCCAGGAGAGAGCCCGATGGAGGCGCAGCGCTCTGCTGTGTGACGGATATGCGCCTCTTTGGGGCCGCAGACCTGGAGGGACAGGGCGCCGCTTCCCTGCACATCCGAAAAGATCGGGTTCTGGACGTCCTGATGGAGGTGCAAAACCGTGTGGACGTTGATATGATCCTGGATGTACACACGCATCCCTTCAGTGAAACGGCCGCGATTTTCTCATCGATTGACGACCAGGACGAACGCGAATTTTCCGCCTACCTCGCTGAGGAGTTCCCCGGCGTCGGCTACGGGAGCATTGTTTTATCCCAAAAGGAGTATGACGCCAGAATATGGATTTACAACGAGGGAAAAATCTGCCCCATTGCCGCTGAGATCACCTGCCCGATCGCGGCTGAGCGGGTCCGCCGAACGCGATACAGGCCCTGCATGGAGGACGTGGACCCTTTCGCCGACAAAGAGGGGCAGTTCAGCCGCGGCGTGCTGGCCCTGGGATTGGATGCGATGCGTCGGATTACGGACAGCCAGAGCATCGCAGTTGTCGGCGTCGGCGGACTGGGATCCATCATCGCTGAGAACCTTCTGCACCTCGGATTTAACCGGCTGCACCTCGTTGATGCGGACAGGCTTTCCGTGTCCAACATGAACCGCATCGTCGGGGCCTCTTACAAAGACGCTCTGGAGGAGCGGCCAAAAGCGGAGTGTCTCAAGGAGCACCTGGAGCGGATCAATCCGGAAGCGGAGGTCACGGCCCACGTCCAGAACGTGACGGACGGGTCGCCGGAGATGGCCGCACTCCTTGCCCTCTCCGACTGGGTTGTCGTCGCCACCGACAACCATTCGAGCCGTTTTGCGGTTCAGGACGCCTGCCTGCGCTTTTTCACTCCCTTCATATCAGCCGGCGTAAACATCTCGGTCAACCCGGAAAAAGGCACAGTTGAAGACGTTAGCGGCGAGGTGATTACAGTACGCCCCGGGGACAACCTCTGCCTGAGCTGTCTTGGCCGATTGGACCCCATACGGATCGCGGCCGAAAGCCACCCTGACGCCGCCATAAGGGAGGGGTTGGTGCGCAAGGGATATGTTACGGGATTGGATGTCAAGGAGCCCGCCGTCAAGACTCTCAACGCTATCGTCGCCTGCATCGCCTCGGATGTCTTGGTCAATCACTACACGGATCGCCAGAAGCATGAGCCCATATGGGTGTACGAGGACAATGCCGCAAAGGCAATTTACCCCGATCGCGACAGCGTGGCCTTTCGAGCGAAGAATTGTTTCTGCCACGGAGTCCAGTTCGCGTCGGATGCGGTCGGGTAGCCTGTCGGGGCACAGCTTTTGTTGAAGTTCGGAGCCAGTTCCATAAAAACCCGATTTATGTCCGCGTAGTCCTGTATTTTAGAAACAGGCAGGCACGAGTAAAGAGCAAAGCAACCAGCCGTTGCTGAAAAATGAGAACATCATGATTTATGTCCCAACCGTCCTGTATCTTAAGAAACAGATAGGCGCGGAGAGAGGCTGAAGCAATCATTAATTTGCTGCAAGGAGGAGAACGCCATGGGAGGCTTTTTAGACTTTCTTAGCACGGTGCTGACCAATCTGTTTGGCGATAACAATCAAGACGACGATCTGTTCGAAATGCATGAGGTACAGGACGAGGCTTGCGATTATGAGCCTGACGTGCCCGATGCGTACCGTTACCGCCATTGACATCCCCATGCCAGAAGCGCAAAGGCTGAACCGGAAAAAAGGCAGACAACCCAAAGGAGGAAAAATCATGGCAAAGCTGAACAGCGGCATAAAGGGACTGGACTGCATCCCAAGGCTACCCGACCCCTGGAAGATGCCGATACCAAAACCCTGGGACGAAACCGATGACGACGTTTTAAAGGATTTCGCACTCCTAGGAGCAATAGGAGCGATAGGTGCGTTGGTGAAGGTGCTAAAGGACGGTTGGGATTGGTGACCCACCTCTAGCGTTCAGGGCGGTTTCACACAAAGGCTGAACCGGGAAAAAGGCAGATAACCCAAAGGAGGAAAAATCATGGCAAAGCTGAACAACGGCAAGTTGATCGACGGAAGGTACCACAGCGGCGAGGAGATCATCATCGCCATCCCTAAGGGGCGAAGGCCGGTTTACATCCAGGGCAAGGTCGTCAAGAACCTGGACCCGCGTAAGAACTACAGCCCTGAGGACCTGGAGCGCATCCGGGTCATGCCGGACCGCTCCAAGGGAGGGTTCTTTCGGACGCGCAGCGACTTTTCCAAAAGAGTCATCCGAGAACAGATCTTTGCCGTGTCGAAGCACCTTTTCAAAGAAAACACCGACATCGACTTCGACGATAAGCGCTGCGACTGGATGACGATCACCCGTTACGTGCTTCCCAACGGCTGGACGCCCTCCGTCAGCCCCCTGATGATCCTCTTCCCAACGGAATACCCCAGCACCCCTCCCATCGGCTTTTACCTGCCCGACTGGGTACAATCCCCTCACGGACACCTCTACGACGCGGTCTATCACAACGCCGACGGCGCGCCGTTGAAAAAAGGGTGGAAATGGTACTGCGCTTACGTCAACCCGGGAAGCTGGCAGCCCGCCTACGGACGCTACGTCGAAGACTGGAAAAGGGGGGACAACCTCTTCGACTACATCACCCTGGTGGGCGAAGTCCTGGCGTCCGGAGGATAACCGCTCCGGCCTTCTCCCGGAAGGGGCTCATGAAGGTATCAATGTAAGGAAGGGCGCTGCACAGTGTACAGCACGGCGCGGGTTCGCCCGCCAATCGTCAACTTTGAGGAGGTTTCTGTCATGAGAAGGACCGTTGTTTTTGTGGATCATGCTAACTTGAACGCCTGCGTGCGGAACAGAGGCCTGGAGGTGGACTACTACGACCTCAAGGACTACCTTGCGCAGGAGCAGGAGGGACGAATGCCCCTCGAGGCCTTCTGCTACGTGGCCATCGACCCCAGGAACGAGCACAGGCTGGACAGGGAGGTCCTGCGGATGCAGGAGGACGGCTGGATGGTTAAGTCCAAGCTGGGCGCGCCCCGGCCCGACGGAGGATTCAAGTGCAACGTGGACGTGGAGATGGCGATCGACATCATCGCGTTTGCCTACGATGCGAAGCCGGACATCGTCGTGATCGTGTCGGGGGACCAGGACTTCGCCGCCGTGGTGCGCAAACTGAGAGAGCGCGGAGTCCGCGTGGAGGTGGCGGCCTTCCCGGAGAACGTTTCCCACGTCCTGCTGAACGAGGCTTCCGGGTTCATAAACCTGGAGAAGTACTTCGAAGAGGCGGGCCGTCCCCATGAATTCGACGACGAAAGCGAGACAGGAGGTGATCATAAGGCGGACGAGTCCGAGCCGTTCTTCCAAAAGTTCCGAAAGTTCCTTAAAAAGGATGACAAGGAGAGCGACGGCAGCGAGGACGACGCATTGGACGACGGTGCGTGCGATGAGGACACGGACGACCTTCGGGAGAAGTGCGCCCGGGACATTCCCGGAAGCATGGACTACTTTTAACGCCGTGAATCAGGGGGGGTGAGGGACCATGCCTGGAATACTCCACGTCCTCGCATACGACATCGCCAACGACAGGCGCCGAAGGCAGATCGTCAAACGCATGGAGGGGATTGGCCGCCGCGTGCAGGAGAGCGTCTTCGAAACGTTCATGACCTCCGGACAGATACGGAGGGCGGTCCTCGAGCTTCAGACGCAACTCATGCTTACGGCGGGTGACTCCCTGAGGGTGTACAGGGTGTGTTCCTCCTGCGCCGCACACAGACTCCAGATCGGCGGAGTCAGGGTGGAATGGGACGGGGACATCGTTTTGTAGGGACGGGGGCGGAGCCATGCCAAGCAATTGCACGACGTGCCGTTTTTCGATCGACGAACTGTACGCCGCGTGGGTCCACGTGGAGCGGAAGAAAGGCGGACCCGGCGTGGACGGAGAAACGCTCGAAACCTTTCGGAACCGCCTTGGCCGCAACCTCGCCGCACTGAAAGATCTCTTAAAGCGGGAGGAGTACCTGCCCATGCCTCTGCGGAGGGCGCGGATTCCGAAGGAGGACGGAAACTACAGGGAATTGGGGATCCCTACGGTGCGGGACAGGGTGGTATTTCAGGCCGTCAACGCCAGACTTCAGGCGCTGTTGGACCCCATCTTCTCGCCGCTCAGCTTTGCCTATCGCCGCGGCAAGGGAGTTAACGACGCGATCCATAAGGTCAAGAACTTTCTCGCGGAGGGGCGAAGCTGGTACGTCAAGGGGGACATTCGAGGCTGTTTTGACAACCTGGACTGGAATCTGCTCTCCGCGATGCTTCGGTCCACGGTCGCCGATCCGGGTCTGCGCAAGCTCCTGAACCGCGCCATCCGAGTTCCGGTGGCGTATCGGGGTAACCTCTACGAGCGCTCGCGGGGCATCCCGCAAGGGTCGCCCGTGTCGCCCACCCTCTGCAATCTCTACCTCCATCAGTTCGACCTGCGGATGTCAGACTTGGGGTATCAGGCGGTGCGCTACGGGGACGACTGGTTGGCCCTGGTCCATGACGAACAGGAGGCGACCCGCGGCTTTTACTCGGCCGCAGACGTCCTCTCGGACCTCAGGATCGAAATCGCTGAGGGCAAGAGCGGCATCGGAGACCTGTCGAAGGAAACGATCGTCTTTCTGGGCTACGGGATCGGGGCCGAGGAAGTTTCTCCCTCCGCCGGAGCTTGGCGTTCCCTCAAAAAGGCGATCAATCGCCTGGGCAAGGCCAGGAGTTCGGACGAGTTCACCGCGGCAAGAGCCCGTTTGCTCCACCTCGAAGCTCAGTACGGGCAATCCGGCCCGATCGGCGAGAGGAACGAGGGAAGGAGCAGCAAAAAATGACGTCTCTTTACCTGACGCACGACAACGGGATCCTTGGAAAGAAAGGAGAGGCCCTGTCCTTCCGGCGTTCCCGTGCGGAGAAGGCGGAAACGATCCCCCCCGCCGTGATCGACCAGGTGATGGTGCTGGGGCGGGGCAGCGTCACCACCCCGGCGCTGCACCTGCTGATGGAGAACGATGTCCCCGTCCACTTCATCGACGGGAAGGGGCGGTACAAGGGCTCGTTGACCTCTGGCCGCGGACGGGGCTATGCGGCAAAACGGCTTCAGTTCGAGGCCGCAGCCTCGGAGGAGCGGACCCTGGCGATCGCAAGAAGCGTGGTGTCAGGGAAACTCTTGAGCCAGCACAAGACGCTTCTGCGCTTCCGAAACCGGCGTCTGCCGGGAGACGAGGCGATGTCCCAGGCCTGCAGAGAATTGACGTCCGCCATGGGGTATTGCCGGAGGTACGAGGACATAGACGCCATCAGAGGCCTGGAGGGGGCTGGCGCCGCAGCGTACTTCTCCGTGTTCGGGAGAGCGCTGCCCCCTCCCTGGTCCTTCGTCTCAAGGACGCGCCGGCCACCCAGGGACCCGGTCAACGCGCTGCTCTCCTTTGGGTACACGATGCTCCTGTCGAACGTTGTGGGAGCGGCCTGTATCGCAGGCCTGGACCCCTGCGTGGGCTTCCTCCATCCGGAATACCGCGGCAGGCCGGCCCTGGCTCTGGACCTGATGGAGGAGTTTCGCTCTCCCGTGGTGGACCGGCTGGTGGCGTCGATCCTCAATCAACGGCTCTTGAAGCCCAATCAGTTTGATCAAACGCCAGACGGAGGCGTCCTCATGGACGGCACGGCACGCAAGGTCTTCCTGCGGAACTTCGTGAAGCGCCTGGATGTGAAGGCAACGGACGAAATCACGGGGCGCACGACCACCTTTCGAGAGCACATTCTGTTTCAAGCCAGGGCTTTTTTGAACGCCCTGAGAAACGACGAGGAATACCGGCCCCTGTCCGTCGCAATGCGTTAAG
Source organism: uncultured Fretibacterium sp. (assembly GCF_938030725.1). Taxonomy (GTDB): domain Bacteria; phylum Synergistota; class Synergistia; order Synergistales; family Aminobacteriaceae; genus Fretibacterium. Next base: position 14,872 of record NZ_CALHIQ010000121.1, read on the forward strand.
CCAATCGAGACGAAACGGACTTCAGCGTAACGTCCTGCTGCTGTCTCCACTCCCTCCTCTCACTCCGTTCCGCACCTCCCCTTACAAGGAAGGCAATCCACATTAAACGCGAATTGGTGTAAAGAAGCTCCCAGCGTTCAAGACAAGATATGTCCTATTCTAAGCGGATAATAACAGGCAGAAAGCGCAGGAGAACGGGCTGGTAGAGGACAGTGGAGTTTTTTAAGCTCAAGGGTGCCGAAGCAAAAACGGCAAAGCAAAAGAGAAATCACAAGGAGGATTTTGAGATGAGCAGGAAGAACGAGAGCAAGCTTGAGGTTCAGGCAACGACGGCTGTCAAAGAGGCATATGAGTATAAGTCCGGACTTGAGGCGGTTAAGCGCGTGGGAGATTTGCCCCCCGATAAGTTGAAGGGGGTCGTCCACGAAGTGATGTTCAAGGACCGCTTCAACCTCAAAAACGCCTTTTCCGGAAAGAAGGCCATCCTTTCCCGCTCGCGGCAGGCGGTCCGAGACGACGTCCTGATCCGGGACGGTAAGAAGATCGTAGAACGACTGCAGTTGAAGGATACGCCCAAGTCGGTGGGTGACGTCGTCCGCAGGGTCAAGCAGGGGCAATATCGCGCCACGAAACTGCTGGGGACCGAGGAGACTGCGAAGGCATACAATCAGGTGGCCACCAAACAGGGGATCGGCAAATCGATGCGTTCCTCGAAAATCTCCACGAATACGACGGAGCGCGGGGCAGCCAAGGTCAAGGGAAGTATGCCCTCCGCCAAGTCTCTGCTGCATGGGGCAAAACAGGCTGGAAAGGCAGGGGCGATAGTTTCTGCGGGCATTGCGGCAGCGACGTCCGCTGTAGACTACTTCAACGGGGAGATCGACGAAAAGGAGGCCGCCGCCAAAGTGGTATCGGCAGGGGTTGCAGGCTATGCGGGAGGCGCTGCCGGTGCCGTCGCATCTTCTTTAGCTGCCTCGGCCGTCACATCAGGGCTGGCCGCTGTGACGACAACGACCGCTGTTGGCGGAGCCGTCATTGCCGCTGCCCCGGTAGTCATCCCCATCGCGGCGGCCGTGGCGGTGGGAGGTCTGGTCAGTGGATGGGTCGGAGATGCCGTGGACAACCTCTTTTCCTGGTTCTCCGATTAACCGGGAGGTCCACGACTCCACCGGTCCTAACGAGGCCTTTAAGGGGACTGAATATCCGGCTTACATTTAGCTCTGGTGGGGATTCATGATCAATTTTAGGGTGGAGTACGGCCTCCAGCAAGGGTTTAGGGACACTTTTAAGAGCGTTTGAGGCTCTATTTTGCGCCAGGGGATGCCGAGCGGCGCAGGGTGGAGTAAACGGCGTTTGAAATCGTGTTGTCATCCGTATCCACAAATGGTATACTCAGTAGAGGTGATTCCCCGACAGGGGGTAGAAACATAACCATAGCTATCGAAATAAGAGTTTT
>NZ_CALHIQ010000122.1 GCF_938030725.1 uncultured Fretibacterium sp.
GCTTCTCCTTGTCGTAGTCGGAGGTGGAGTCCTCGATCTCCTTCTTGATCTGCGCCGCGCGCTTGCGGATATCCTCCTTGTCGCCGGCGCCCTGGGTGATGGTCGTGTCCTCCTTCGTGATGCGGACCTTCTTGGCCTTGCCCAGCATGTTGAGCTCCGTGTTCTCGAACTTCAGACCCAGCTCCTCGCTGATGACCTGACCGCCCGTGACGATGGCGATGTCCGCCAGCATGGCCTTGCGGCGATCGCCGAAGCCAGGGGCCTTCACAGCAGCCACCTGCATGACGCCGCGCAGCTTGTTGACCACCAGCGTCGCCAGGGCCTCACCCTCGACGTCCTCAGCGACGATGAGCAGGGGCTTGCCCGTCTGCACGACCTTCTCCAGCACGGGGAGCAGGTCCTTGATGTTGCTGATCTTGCCGTCGTGGAGCAGGATGTAGGCGTCGTCGAAGCTCGTCTCCATGCGCTCGCTGTCCGTCACCATGTAGGGGCTGATGTAGCCCTTGTCGAACTGCAGGCCCTCCACCATCTCAAGCGTCGTTCCCAGCGTCTGGCTGTCCTCGATGGTGATGACGCCGTCCTGGCCCACCTTGTTCATGGCCTCGGAGATCAGCGAACCCACCGCGTTGTCGCTGGCGGAGATGGAGGCGACCTGAGCGATCTTCTCCTTCTCCTTCACGGGGATGGACTGCTTCTTCAGCTCCTCCACCACGAAGTCGATGGCCTTCTCGATGCCCTGACGCATCTGCATCCCGTTGGCACCCGCCGCGACGTTCTTCATGCCCTCGCGGATGATGGCACGGGAGAAGATCGTGGCAGTGGTGGTGCCGTCGCCGGCGACGTCGTTGGTCTTGGAGGCGACTTCCTTCAGAAGCTGAGCCCCCGCGTTCTCAAAGGGGTCCTCCAGCTCGATCTCCTTCGCGATGGTGACTCCGTCGTTCGTGATCGTGGGGGAGCCGAACTTCTTCTCGAGGACGACGTTGCGGCCCTTGGGCCCAAGCGTCACGCCAACCGTATCCGCAACTTTATCGATGCCGCGAAGCATCGCGCGGCGAGCGTCCTCGCCGAAGGAAAGAATCTTAGCCATGGTTTGTATCCTCCTCTAAATCCTTCTCAAATATTTCTGTAAAGTCCCGCGTGGACTACTTCTTGTCCACGATGGCCAGGACGTCGCGCTCGCTGAAGATCACGTAGTCCTCGCCGTCCAACTGGACCTCGGTGCCCGCGTACTTGCTGAAGATGATGCGGTCGCCCACCTTGACCTCGATGGGAAGCTTCTGGCCGTTGTCCAGCACCTTCCCCGTGCCCACCGCGATGACCTCGCCCTCCGTGGGCTTCTCCTTCGCCGTGTCGGGAAGGACGATGCCGCCCTTCGTCTTCTCCTCGCGGGAGAGCACCTTCACAACGATCCTGTCTCCAAGTGGCTTGAGATTCATCTTTAAAATTCCCTCCTGATCTTTTGTATCAGCACTCGATCACTAAGAGTGCTAATTGCTCAACACGAAGAATATTAGCCCCTGTTCTTCGAAAGTACATCGTCAAATTTACGTACTGTTTTGGCGTGGTGTTGATGGGGTGTGGGATCCCATAGAAAAGGGGACGCCCGGAAGCGTCCCCTCGCCACGTTATCGTTGCTTGTGGGTTTCTACTTTTTGCTGAGCTGGTCGAAGGCCTCCAGGGCGATGGCCGAGTGGGTTGCGCTGGGGCCGCCACCCATGGTGATGGTCACTTCAAGGGCCTCGACGACCTCCTCGCGCGTGGCCCCCGCGCTGAGGGCGCCCTGAGCGTGGGCCGTGATGCAGGGGATGCAGCGGGCCTGAACGCCCAGCGCCAGCGCGATCAGTTCCTTCGTCTTGGCGCCCAGTGCGCCCTCCTTGTGTGCGGCCGCGTTCAGGGAACGAAATGCCCCGACGACCTCCGGCGCGGCCTGAGCCAGCTTTCCCATGAGCTCCTTGCCGTCGCGCGCCTGCTGTTTGAAATCCATGGCGATGCCTCCTTTAAGATAATGTCTCTGATGCTGCTAATTCATAGAGAGGATTCTCTATCGCCGTTTATTCTATCGTGGTCGGTCGCCCTTCGCCTGAGCGTTTACCCGTATCCCGCGCGCGACGATCGCGGGCCTCACGCCCCGATTTCGAGCGATGGATCGGGGGACAGGTCCTCCGGGCTGCGCAGGCCGCGGTCCCATCCGCTTTTGCCCGCCATGGCGATCATGACGGCGTTGTCCGTGCAGCGGCTGGGCCGGGGCAGCCAGGCGCGCCAGCGTCGTGCCTCGACGCCCTGCGTCAGCGCGCGCCGCAGGGCGCTGTTGGCCGCCACGCCTCCCGATGCCGTCACGCTCCGGATGCCCGTCGTGCGCACGGCGAGCGCTACCTTGGCGATGAGCGCCCTCGTCACGGCGCTCTGAAAGGACGCGCAGAGGTCGGCCAGCGTCAGCTCGCCTCCCTCCGTTCCAAGGGCTTCAAGGCGCCGAACCTGCCACAGGAGCGCCGTCTTGAGTCCGCTGAAGCTGAATTCCACCTGTTTCGTGTGCTGAAGGGGGACGGGAAAAGCGAAGGCGTCCGGGTCCCCGTCCTGCGCCAGGCGGTCGATCTCCGGCCCGCCTGGGTAGGGGAGCCCCAGGATGCGTGCGGCCTTGTCGTAGGCCTCGCCTGCCGCGTCGTCCCGCGTCTGGCCGAGGAGTTCGTAGCTGCCCAGGGCGTCCACCCGAACGATCTCCGTGTGCCCGCCCGATACGATGAGCGACAGGAACGGGGGCTTCAGGTCCTCCGAGTCCACCATGGGGGCGAACAGGTGCCCCTCCAGGTGGTTGACCCCCAGGACCGGAACCTCCCAGGCCTGGGAGAGCGCCCGGGCTGCCTGCACCCCCACGATGAGGGAGCCCATGAGCCCCGGCCCGCAGGTGACGGCGATGAGGTCCAGGTCCCGCCCGCTCACGCCGCCCTCCCGTAGCGCCGCCTCCACCAGAGGCAGGAGGTTCTCCAGGTGCTTCCGCGCCGCGAACTCCGGGACCACGCCGCCGAATCGCGCATGGTCCCGAATTTGGCTCGACAGAAGCTCCGCGAGGATGTGCCGCTCGCCTTGCAGGAGCGCCACCCCCGTGTCATCGCAGCTGGTTTCGATGCCCAGCGTCAGGAAGTCGCTCATCGGGCCGGCGCCTCCAGGTCCACGCTGTCCGGGCCGAGCGCGAGGCGCACCCTGCGCCCTCCCTTCAGCGCCGGGACGCGGACGAGGAGCGTCCCTTCCGTGCCGGAGGGAAGCTCTCCGACGACTCGTATGCTGGCGTTGCCCAGCAGGTCCTCGGACGTCACGCGGTAGCCGTCGACCGTCAGGGCCGTGGGGTCGAAGTTCCAGTTCTTCTCTGCGCGGTAGCGAAGGGCCAGCACGTCGTGTCCCCGCATCCTCTCGGCGGCCTCCTTCCTGGAGGTGTAGTAGTTGCTCAGGGCGGTGATCACCCAGTCCTCCGCGCTGCTGTCGCGGTCCAGAAGTCGCATCAGCGAGCGCGGCAGCCACGTGACGTCGATGCGCGCCCGCGCGTTGAGCACGAGCTCATCCATGAACTGGGCGTCCACCCAGAGGCGGATCGTCCGCGCGCCGATGGCCTTCCTCCATTGGGGGGACGGGGCCGCATCCGCAGAGAGCGCCGTCAGGACCGTTGCACACAGGAGAAGTGCTCCTGCAAACTTTCTCATCATGACCTCAACCTTTCCAAACCTTATCCCTGTCCCTTATCTCTATCCTTTTTGCCACGTCGGGAGAACGCATCGCGGATCAGCCCCCACTCGTCGCAGCGAAGGGCCAGCGTCGCCCCCCCGTAGGCCGCCATGCCGACGATGATGACGCCCAGGTGCCAGGCCGCACGCAGGGCGAGTATCGCCTCGGGGCGGTAGGGCAGGGCGAGGCGCCAGGCCGCCGTGACCAGGGCGAGCGCTGCAAGGGCAGCGGCGGTTTTGGTGAGCCACGCCTGGCTCAGGACGTTCAGGGAGCGGCCCAGCTTCCCCCGCACGTAGCGAAGTCCCAGCAGGCCCGACAGGGTGAAGGCGATGCTGGGGGCCAGGGCCAGTCCGTTGTACCCCATGGGGAGCATCAGCGCCGCGGAGAGGAGCGCCGTCGCGGCGACGCTGAAGAGCGTGGTCTTGAAGGCCTCTCGCGGCATGGAGAGCGCGTAGAGGGCGCGCATCACGACGGTGGAGCAGGCCATGCCCGGCAGCCCCAGCATGGAGAGCGCGAGGCAGGACGAGGTGGCGCGCCAGGCCCAGTCGTTGAACTCGCCCCGGACGAAGACGACGTGGACAAAGGGCCCTGAGATGAGCATCAGGCCAAGCGACGCGGGCAGCACGATGAAGAGGGCAAAGCGCAGCGCCTGGCGCAGCGTTTCCGCGAAGTCCTCCGGCCCCTCGGCCCGGGCGAGTTGGGGCAGCACGGCCTGGGAGATGGCGATGACGAAGAGGCCCAGGGGCAGCTGCAGGATGCGGTTGGCGTAGTTCAGCACCGAGATGCTGCCCTCCTGGAGGAAGGAGCCGAGCATCCGGCTGACGACGGGGTTGACCTGGTTCAACGACAAGCCGGCGGCGTAGGGCAGGAAGAGCGCCATGATGCGGCGCAGGTCCGGGTCGTGCAGGTCGGGCCGCGCAGGATAAATCGGGGCGCGCATCTTGAAGGTCCAGATCCATTGGGTGAGGAAGTGCATGGCCCCGCCGCACAGCACGGAGAGCGCCAGGCCATGCACGCCCCAGCGGGCGGCGAAGGGCGGGGCGGTGAGGATGAAGGCCAGGTTGCTGAAGGCGGGGGCCAGGGCCGGGACGAAGAAGGAGCCCAGGCTGTTCAGTGCGCCCATGGTGAGGGCGGCCAGCGAGATCAGGATGAGGAAGGGGAACATCCAGCGCGTCAGGCTGGAGGCGAGGGAGGCCGCTTCGGGGTCGAAGCCGGGGGCCATGACGCGGGTCAGGAGCGGTGCGCACAGGATGCCCACCAGCGCGGCAGCAGAGCTCGCGAACAGCAGCACCGTCATCGTTCCGCGAGCCAGCGCCAAAGCGCGCGACCGGCCTTCCTGCAGCGCGCGGGAGAAAACGGGCACGAAAGCGGCGGAGAGCGCACCCTCCGCCAGGAGCTGACGGGCCAGGTTCGCCAGCGTGTAGGCCACGTTGAAGGCGTCCAGCCCGCGGGACGCGCCGAAGAACGCCGCCACCACCACCTCCCGAACCAGCCCCAGGATGCGGCTCAGGAACGTCCCCGCCATCATCATCATCGCGTGTTTCACCATACCGGATGTATTCTGCCGCTCCACCGCAAGTCCCCCTGCTCGATTCCAAGTGATGTGCCGTTAGGGCGTTGTGCCACTGAAACGTTCTTTGCGGAGCGCCGCCTTCAAGAACCTCCGCGTCGAGAGGAACGGGCTGTCCTTCACGGCGAAGCGGTAGGGCAGGACGGCGTCCTCTCCGGCGTAGTCCACGTTGATGCGCGGCGTCCTGGCGACCTCCGCGTCCTGAATGGGGTCCCCTCGCAAGATTCGGAGCGTTCCCCCGCGGAGGTCCGCTCCGTTCTGCTCTCGCGTGACGGCGAGAGCCATGCAGAGCTTTCCGGGACCGCTGCAGAGCTTTCGCTCGTCCTCCGTGCCGCGGCGCGCGCGCATGAGGGGCTTCCCCTCAAGGGGGGCCAGAGCGCGGACCAGCACCGCCTCGGCCCGGCCCGCGGGCGCGCAGGTGACGTTGAAGCAGCAGTACATGCCGTAGATCAGGTAGACGTAGGCCAGGCCCCCCGGACGAAACATCACCTCGGTGCGGTGCCCCGGACGGGGGCCCTCCAGCTTGAAGGAGTGGCATGCCGCGTCCGTCCTCCCGGCGTAGGCCTCCGTTTCGACGATGACGCCGGAGGCCGTGCCCTCCGGCGCGCTGCGGGCCAGCACGCACCCCAGGAGGCCCCGCGCGACGGCGACGGCCCCCTGTTGGTAGAACGATGGGGGGAGGAGCTGGGACATCACCGGTCCTCCTGGGGCCTGTGGGGCATGGGCAGCGGAGGAAAGCGCTCGCGCAGGCGGCGGAACACGCCGGGGGGCACCATGTCGTGGACCGTCCCCCCGAAGCGGAAGATGTCGCGGATGCCGCTGCTGGAAACGAAGGAGTATCGCGGGTCCGTGACGATGAAAAAGGTTTCGATCTCCGGAGCCAACTGACGGTTCATCAGCGCCATCTGAAACTCGTACTCGAAGTCCGACATGGCCCGCAGCCCCCGGATGATGACGCGCGACTGCACCTGGCGCATGTAGTCGACGAGCAGGCCCGAAAAGTGCTCCACCCTGACGTTCGGAAGGTAGCTCAGGGCCTCGCGCGCCATGGCGCACCGATCCTCCACGCTGAAGGTGGAGTTCTTCTGCGCGTTCACGAGGATGCTCACCCGCACCTCGTCGAAGATGGCGGAGGCCCGCTCTGCGATGTAGATGTGTCCGTTGGTGATGGGGTCGAAGGAGCCGGGGTAGACGGCGCGGACGCTCCTCTGCATGATGGTTCGCCTCCTGAACTAAACGAGTGTTTGCGCCGGTGCCTGGTCCGTTCGCGCCTCCGCGGCCCTCAGAAACGACAGGCGGCTCTCGCCGTAGTCCCGTTGGGAAGTGAGCTCCCACGCGGGCGTCAGCGTCAACTCCTCCCGGACGGAGTGCTCCGCGACGAGGACCCCTCCGCGAGCCAGCAGCCCCTCAAGCCCCCGCACGCCCAGAAGCGACGCCCCCCAGCCCTCGTGATAGGGTGGGTCGGCGAAGATGACGTCGAACTGGAGGCCCCGCTTTCCGAGCCAGGCGATGGCGCGACGCAGCTCCAGGGACAGCACCACGGCGCGGCGTCGAGCGTCCGCGGGCAGCGCGCGCTCAATGGCCTGAGCCCTCTCTCGGAGGGACTCGACCCACGTCACGCTGGCGCCCCGCTCCAGGGCCGCCCTCCCGACCCGTCCCGTCCCGGCGAAGAGGTCCAGAAACCTCCCGCCGTCCACGTTCCCCAGGATGCTGAAGAGGGCCAGCAACACGCGGCCTGCCGTGGGGCGGACCGCTTTCATCCTGACGGTTCCTCCGCTGCGTCGATGCGGGCCGCCACGTCGGCGAGGGCTCCCTTCACGGCGGGGGTCAGGAAGGCGTTTGCCGTCCGGTCCAGCCGGACCAGCGCGCCTCCGTCCCGCGGCGAGATGTGGATGTAGTAGCGCTGGTCGAACTCCTCGTCGTTTGAGAAGGCTTCGAGCAGAAAGCCGCCCTCCGGACCCCGTTCCAAGGCGAGCCGTCCGAAGGACCACCGCGCGTCCCCGACGCCTCCGCTGACGTCCGCCAGGGCGCTCAGCCACTCCTCCGTCGGCCGGCGCCTCGTCCTGATGTGCACCTCAGATCCCTCCCAGGTTTGCCGCGCCGTGGTGAAGGGGCGCGTCTTAACGAAGGTCAACCGGTAGATAGGCTTCCCCAGCTCCAGCCATTTGCGCTCGTATTTCGTCGTCACGCTGCGGGCGGGATTGACCTCGAAGCCCCGGCCCTCCAGCGCTGCGTGATTCCCGATCCGATCCAGCGCCTCGCGGGCGTAGGGCTCGTC
>NZ_CALHIQ010000123.1 GCF_938030725.1 uncultured Fretibacterium sp.
ATCCAGTATCTTGATAGTGTCGGCTCCGCCCTGATAGAGCGCCACCGCCACCCGGTTCTGGTTCTGCGCATCCCTGAAGGGAAAGATGCCCTGTCCCCAGTTTCCGCCGATATTGGTCCCCAGATTGCTGGTGACCGTAGATCCCACGATCTTGCCCAGCGTGGTGTTCGAGTAATTGGTCTGGGCCGTGTACAGCAGGTTTGCCGAGGCCGGGGCCCCAAAGGCCAGGACCAGCGCAAAGAGCAGCATCCCGGAAAGCCAACGCTTCATCGTCTTGCGATACATCACGTTACCTCCTCACTGAAATGATTTTTGATGTTCCGACGGACCACCGCGCACGCGAAGTCCCACTATCTTGTCCTCCTTTTCCAAATCACCTCCTGCGTTTTTGAAAAGAGAGGTCGTCCTTTACACTCAGCACCCCCCAGCCCCTGCGGGGCTAAACCAACCCCTCAGGCGCGCCCTTGCAGGTCTCGCCAGCTCCCCTTCCAGGGGAGCCCAATAAAGCCGAGGGGCCAATCATTGCCTCCTAAAACGTCCAGATCAGCGAGACGTAGAACGTCCGGCCCTGGAGCGGGTACCACAACATGCGCTCCGGCCCCGTCCCCACCGCAAAGAGCTTCAGGTCCGGCCCCTTGTCGAAGAGGTCGTCCACCCCCAGAACCAGCTTCAGGTTCTCCTTGGGCTGCCAGCGGACGCCCAGCCCGGCGGTCAGCAGGTCCGTCCAGCCCACCTCGCCCTGCATGTCGTAGTAGTTCCTGCCCACGTAGCGCAGCTCCGCAAAGGCCGAGGATCGCTCCCACTTCCGGGTCGCCCTCAGCAGCCCCTCCCACTCGGGCCGGTTCGCCAGAGGGTCACCGTCCATGTAGCCCGGCGTCTCGTTCTTCGGGTCCATCCAGGTGGCGGCCAGGTAGAGGGCCCATTTCTCCCACTCCGCGCTCACCTCCAGCTCCGTCCCGATCACCCTGGCCTTTCCGATGTTCACGTACTGGGCAAACCGGGGGTTGGTCATCAGGTAGTCGATCAGGTCGTCCGAGTGTCGGCCGAAGGCCGTCAGCTCCGCCGTGGCCTCCCCGCCCCACAGCTGCCCCTTCCAGGCCAGTCCGACGTCCCACTGCGTCCCGCTCTCCCACCGCAGGCCGGGGTTGGGGATGACGAACGCCCCGTCCCCGTAGAGCTCGTAGAGGTTCGGAGCCCGGTTGTACGTGCCGCCCGTCAGTTTCAGGGTCCACTCCCGGCTCATCCGCCAGTCCAGCGCCGCCCCCCACGAGAACTCCGTGCGGCCATCGGCGGCGTTCCAGCGCACCACCGGGGTCAGCCAGAGGTCGTCCCCCCTGCCCAGGCCGATGGTGTCCTGAATTTGCGCGTTCCAGCTGTAGCGGTTGTGCTCCTGAAATCCGCGCATCTTCTTCACGATGTCCCCATCCGTTTTCAGGGTCTCGTCGTAGTAGTTCCAGAGGAATTCCAGCAGGTGGTGGTCCCCGACGGGCAGCGCGCCGTCCAGGGCGAAGCTCAGGCGGTTCGTGTCGTAGCGGTTGTGCTGCTCGCCCCAGCCCCCGATCGTGTCCGCCGGGTCGTCGTACCTCTTGCTCTGCCCCAGGTACTCCGCGCGGAACCCCCACTCCAGATCGCCCCAGGTCTGGCGCCGCGCCAGGACCACGTTCCACTGATCGACACGGAAGTCCGCGCCCTGCGGGCTCTCCGGCTTGTCCGCTCCGGGGGCTGGGTAAGGCAGCGCGCGGTCGTTCCGTTTCCAGCCGCCCTCGACGCGCCAATGCTCGTCATTCCACTTCAGCAGCACGTCCGTGTTTGCATAACGGTTGTTCTCACGATCCGCCTCGTAGTCGTCGGTCGGGGTGTAGGGGGTGTTGTTGTCGTTGGGATATTTGAAATCGCCGTCGGTGCGGTCGTGGTTGACGCCCAGGAACAGGCTGCCGCTGCCAAGCGGCGCGTCCCAGGCCAGGCCGGCCCGTGCCCGTCCCCAGGAGCCCGCCCCAAGCGAGAGGGTCCCGCCGGACTTTTCGGGCTTCTTCGTGACGATGTTGATGACGCCGCCCATGGAGGCCCCCCCGAACCGGGAGGGAATGTAGCCGCGGTAGACCTCGATGCGCTCGACGTTCTCGACGGGGATCGTGGAGAGGTCCACCGCCGCCTCGCTGCCCAGGTTCATCAGGACCCCGTCCACGTAGACCGCCACCTGCGCGGCGCTGCTGCCGCGGATGGAGGCCACCGTATAGGCCCCGCGCCCCTTGGTCTCCACGACGTGAAGGCCCGGAACCTGCTTCAGGAGCTCCGGAAGGTTCTTCTGCTCCCCCTTCATCTCCTGGGGGCGCACCACCGTCACCGATCCGGGGGAGAGGAGCAGCTTGTCCTCGTCCTCCACGGGGGGAGCGACGA
>NZ_CALHIQ010000124.1 GCF_938030725.1 uncultured Fretibacterium sp.
GTTCCCTGCGGCGGGAAACTACCCGCCCCCAAAAAAACGAAAGGCCCGAAGTTTTGCGCTCCTCGACCGGTAGTTGCGCTCCCGCTCCTCCTCCTGAGGCAGGAGCGGATGCCGCGTCAGCGCACGACCCAGCCCTTCCTCCCTCTCCCAGCTCCGAAAGCGGTGCTTCACGATCCGGTCCTCCAGCGAGTGGTAGGACACCACCACCGCCACGCACCCCTCCCCCGCCAACCCCGGCAGGGCTTCCAGCATGGACTCGATCGCCGAAAGTTCGTCGTTCACGAAGATGCGCAGCGCTTGAAACACCCTTCGTGCGGGGTGGGTCCCCATCTTCCTCTGAACGGGAGCAGGGAGGACCTCACGGATCAGAGCCACCAGCTCTCCCGTCGTTTCAAGCCGCAGCCCCCTGGCCCGACGCTGGATTATGCCCTCGGCGATGCGGCGGGAGTGACGCTCATCGCCGTACTCCCAGAAGATTCTCGCCAACTCGTCGGCGCTCAGGCCGTTCAGCACCTCCGCTGCGCTTGGGGCTCCGCCGTCGGGGTCCATCCTCATGTCCAGCGGGCCGTCCTGCTGAAACGAGAAGCCCCGCGCCGCTTCCGTCAGCTGCAGGTTGGAAACGCCGAGGTCGAACACGAACGCATCAAAGGGCGCTTCCCCTCCCAAAACCCCCGCGATATCCCCAAAGTTGGCGTGTACGGCGTAAAATCGCGGTGCAAAAGCGGCCAGGCGCTCTTGCGCCAGGCGCAGCGCATCCGGGTCGCGATCCACCCCCCACACCCGCCCGTCGGGGAAGGTCCGGAGGATCGCCTCCGAATAGCCGCCCAGCCCCAGGGTGCCGTCCACGATCCGAAGCGCTCCGCGCGACCCCGACGCCTCGCTCAGGAAGGAAAGGACCTCCGACAACAGGACCGGCTCATGCGTTTCCATTCATTTCCCCTCCTGCGAGCTCCTGCAGGGCGTCCAATCCCGCCCGGCAGTACTCCGCCCAGGCGGTACGATCCCAGACCTCGGCGTGGTCGTTCACGCCGTTGACCACCAGGTCCTGCCGAATTCCGGCGTAGTCGCGCAGCACCGTCGGCAGCAGGATTCGCCCTGCTCCATCCGGGGCCAGATCGTGGGCACTCGCCAACACGATCCGCTGAAGCCTGCGGGCCTTGGCATTGCTCATGAAGGACTCCGCATCCATCCACCGAATGAGCTTTTCCCACTCCGCCTGAGAGTAGAGGGAGACGCAGCGCTCCATCCCGAAGGCCGCAATCACCGTGCCCCCCAGTTCTTCCCGAAACTTCGCAGGAAGCACCAGGCGGGACTTTGCATCCAGGCGATGTTCAAAAGTCCCCATCAGCACCCTGGACCGTCTCCTTCCCCTCAGGCCCTTTCCCCTTTTCTACCACTCCACACCACTTCATTACACTCAGGACCACTTTATCACGTAGTTGAAATAACTTAAGAGCCCTAAGGCTTAATAACGCTAATCCTAAAGTCCCCTTTACAGAAGGAAGCCCCATGGGAATGCTGTCGCGGCCGTCGCCTCGCAGCGACCGTCCGGGCTGGCGACCCCGCAAAATCGGGGACGTGATATACTTACGGAACGGAAAAAATATCTTTTTTGGGGGTACGGCCTGTGAATTGGTCAACGTTGCTGCGCGTCGCCGGGGGGGTTGGGCTGTTCCTTTACGGCATCAAGCTCATGAGCGAAGCCCTTCAGTTCATCGCGGGCGACCGCATGCGCCACCTGATCGGGACCCTGACGAAGACGCCCCTCCGGGGAATCTTCGTCGGCATCCTCGTCACGATCCTGATCCAGAGCAGCAGCGGAACCACGGTGATGACCGTCAGTTTCGTCAACGCAGGTCTGATGACCCTGAAGCAGGCCATCGGCATCATCATGGGGGCCAACATCGGGACGACGATCACCGCCCAGATCATCGCCTTCAGCATCAAGGACATGGCGCTGCCCTTCGTCGCCGCCGGCGTGGCGATGGCCATCTTCGGACGAACCAAAAAACTGCGCTACTTCGGCAACGGCGTCGTCGGCCTGGGGCTCCTCTTCATGGGGATGCAGACGATGGAGGCCGCCACCTCCTTCATGGCGTCGCGAGGAGACCTGCTCCTGGCCCTCAGCCGCAACCCTATTCTGGGCGTGGCCGCAGGTGCGTTCATCACCATGATCGTCCAGTCGAGCGCCGCCACCATCGGTCTGACCATGGCCATGGCTTCCCAAGGGCTCATCGGCATCGACGCGGCCATCCCCATCATCCTGGGCGACAACATCGGCACCACCATCACGGCCGTTCTGGCGGCCATCGGGACGAACCGCTCCGCCAAGCAGGCGGCGGCAGCCCACGTGCTCTTCAACTTCCTGGGCGTCGTCCTTTTCCTCCTCTTTCTGCCGCTCTACAGAACTCTGGTCCTCCGCTCCGCCTCCGACGTGGGACGCCAGATTGCGAACGCGCACTCCATCTTCAACGTCGTCAACACCTTCCTGTTCTTCCCCTTCGTCTCCATCTTCGCCCGCATGATCGAAAGGGTCGTCCCCACGCAGGGGGCCGACCAGATCGGACACGCCCTCTACCTGGACCCCAAGCTCATCGCCGCCTCGGCCACAGCGGCGGTCGAGGCGGTCAAGGACGAGCTTCTGCACATGGGGGACATCGCGCAGGAGATGCTTGCCGTCGCGCGAAACGCCTACGTGCCGGGCGCCCGCGTCGCCGAGCTGACCGAGGAGTTTGCCGCCAAAGAGAAGGAGGTCAACGCGATCAACCGAGCCATCGCCTCCTACGCCTCTGAGATCTGGCAGAAGGGCGTGTCCGCCGACATCTCCACCGTCCTGGGCTGCTACGTGAACGCGGCCGCGGACCTCGAGCGCATCGGTGACCACGTGGAGAACTTGATGGAGCTGGCAGAGCCTCTGAACGGCTGCCTGTCGAACTCCGCCCTGGCGGAGTTCGACAGTATGCTGGACACGGCCGATCTGGCCCTCGCTACGGCCCTCTCTTCCATCAAAAACGAGGACGCCTCCCAGGCGGATCGCGTCATCAAAGACCTTGAGAACCAAATCGACGACCAGGAGAGGCAGTACCGAAAAAATCACATCGAGCGCCTGAATCATGGCCTGTGCGACCCGGAGAAGGGCGTGGACTTCATCGACCTCCTCGGCAACCTGGAGCGCATCGGGGATCACAGCCACAACATCGCCTACTACACCCACGACATCGTCAAACTCTCAAGCGGCCCCGTCCCGCCGGCCCAGTACGCCGGCTCTCCGCTGTCCTGATATGCTGAAAGCACCCCTTGTCAAAAAAATCCTGCTGTCTCTGGGGCTGGTCCTGCTGGCCGGAGCGGCGGTCTTTGCCGCGCTCTGGCAGAGCATCCCCCTCGACCTGCAGCGCCTCGACTCCCCCAGCGCCTCCCCCGCGCTCTTCGACTGCGAGGGGAAACTCTTTCACCTTCGACTCTCGTCCGAATCGGAATGGCGCCTCCCGATCCCCCTCGCCGAGATGGGACCATGGCTCCCCCGTATCGCCGTTGGGGTCGAGGACGGACGATTCTACAGCCACCGGGGCATCGACTTGATGGCCATCGCACGGGCAACAGCGCAGAACGCGGCGGCGTGCCGGGTCGTCTCTGGCGCGTCCACCATAACAAGCCAGCTCATTCGTCTTGCCGTCTCGGAGCGCGAGACGGAGGAGGGGTCCTCCAGCTTAGTGCGCCGGCCCCGCACCCTCGCCACGAAGGTAAGGGAGTTCATCCTGGCGCTGAAGCTGGAGCGCGTCCTCTCCAAGGAACAGATCCTTGAACGCTACCTCAACCTCGCCCCCTTCGGCGGGAACATCCGTGGCGTTCAGGCTGCATCCTTGATCTACTTCGGGAAACCCGCCTTCAAGCTCTCCCCCAGCGAGGCATGTCTCATGATCGGCATGTTGAAGGGGCCGACGCTCTATCGCCCCGACACAAGGCCCGAAGCCGCGCGGGAGCGACGGGATGCCATCATCCGGCTCATGGAGAGGAAGGGGGTATTTACCAGGGAGGCGGCGGAGCGCGCCCTCCTGGAGGAGCTGCCCCGGAGCCGGACGGCGCCGCCGCTTCGGGCCTGGCACTTCGCGGAGATGGTCCTCGGCGGTCGGTCGGAAAGGGCGGGAAGCATCACGACCTCTCTGAGGCTGGACTTTCAGACGCGGCTCGAGTCCATCCTGAGGCAGGCGGCCCGCGAGCTCCCTCAGGACATCACGCTGGCCGCCGGCGTCGTGGAGAACAGCACTGCACGCCTCGTCGCCTGGGTCGGCAACGCCCGGTTCGGCGGCAGGGGCACGGGAGCCTGGGTGGACTGCGGCCTGGGGCTCCGCTCCCCTGGCTCGACGCTGAAGCCTTT
>NZ_CALHIQ010000125.1 GCF_938030725.1 uncultured Fretibacterium sp.
GACGACCGGACGCGCGTCGCGCTCGCGCGCTACCTGGGGTGTCCCCTCAGGTCCGACTTGCTGTACGATAAGGTGGTCGGCCGCTATACGGGGGAGATGCGGCTGCTCTTTGAGAGGACCCGCGACACCCAGTCCATGATTCCAGAGGCGGCACGGGCCGTCTACAACCCGGAGGGCTCCGCCCTGGGCATCGCCTTCGACCGGGACTCCACCCACGTGCTGGCCTTTCCGGGTGTCCCCATGGAGTACGCGGCCATGGCACGGCAGGAGCTGCCGGACCTGTTCGCCGCGTCCCGCCGCTGGACCTCCGTCATCGTCCTGGGCCTGCCGGAGACCGCCGTCGTCGAGCGAATCCCGGAGGTCATTGGAGATGGGGAGCTGCACGTCTCCGTCCTGCCCGCCTTCCCTCAGGTGGAGCTTGTGATCCGGGGGGACCCCACGCGCGTGGCCGATGCCGAGGCCCTGGTGCGGTCCCGCTTCTCCGACGCGCTGCCGCCGGGTTGCCATTCCCTCGCGGAGGCGGTGCTCTGGGAGGCCCGCCGGCAGGGCAGGACCGTCACGGCGGCGGAGTCCTGCACCGGCGGCCTGCTTCAGGGGGCGCTGACCGAGGTCCCCGGCAGCTCCGAGGTCTTCAGGGGCGGCGTCGTGACCTACAGCGACGAGATGAAGGAGAGGCTCCTGGGGGTGCCGCGAGGGCTCCTGGAGGAGTTCGGAGCGGTGAGCCAGGAGTGCGCCGAGGCCATGGCCCGTGGTGGGCTGTGGCTCTATGAAGCGGACTTCTCCGTCGCCGTGACGGGCGTCGCCGGTCCCGGGGGCGGAACGCCCCGCAAGCCGGTGGGCGGCGTGTGGTTCGGGCTGGCGTCTCGCAAGAAGAACGGCGGGGCGGAGAGCAGGGCCTTCCACTGCCTCTTTCGCGGGGGGCGGGAGGAGGTGCGGCGACGCGCCGTGAGCTGCGCCTTGGCGGAGCTCTGGCGCACGGTCCGGGACGGACGGCCGTCGCCGATGCCGTGTTTTGCGCCCGGCGTTCGGGAAGGCGCGACGGCGTAAGGGACAGGGCAAATTTCATGAAAGGAAGTGAGTCGTTTGGCGAAGAAGAAGGCGCCCCAGACCCGTGAGGAGATCCTGGATGAGGCGATCGGCGAGATCCGCTCGAAGTTTGGGGAAGGGGCCATCATGCGCCTTGGCGATGCTGCGCACGCCAACGTCAACGTGATCCCGTCGGGGGTGCTGCCCCTGGACGTCGCCCTCGGCATCGGGGGGTACCCGCGGGGGCGCATCATCGAGATCTTCGGGCCGGAGGGGTCCGGAAAGACGACCGTGGCCCTGTACGGCATCGCGGAGGCGCAGAAGGCGGGAGGGGTCGCTGCGTTCATCGACGCGGAGCACGCGCTGGACCCGCGCCTCGCCGCGACGCTTGGGGTGAAGGTGGAGGACCTCTACCTCTCTCAGCCGGACAGCGGAGAACAGGCGCTCTTCGTGCTGGACGCACTGGTCCGCAGCGGTGCGGTGGACCTGGTGGTGGTGGACTCCGTGGCGGCCCTGACGCCTCAGGCGGAGATAGACGGCAAGATCGGCGAGAGCCAGCTCGGGCTTCAGGCGCGCCTGATGTCCTACGCGCTGCGGCGCCTCACCTCAATCGTCGCAAAGACGAACTGCATCGTCATCTTCATCAACCAGCTGCGCGCCCTCATCTCCACTGGCTACGGATCGGGCCCGACGGAGACGACGACGGGAGGGCGGGCCCTCAAGTTCTATTCCTCGGTCCGCCTTGAGGTCCGGCGCGGCAAGAAGATCGACAAGGGGGACGTGACCATCGGGCACGAGCTCTTCCTGAAGGTGGTCAAGAACAAGCTGGCGCCCCCCTTCCGTACGGGGCACACGAGCCTTATCTACGGGCAGGGCATCCCCATGGGCGTCGCCGTGGTGGACATGGCGGTGGACTACGGCGTCATCCACAAGAAGGGCTCATGGCTGGCCTACAAGGGCGAGACCCTGGGGCAGGGCAAGGAAGCCGTGGCGAAGTTCCTGTCGGCGAACCCGACGCTGCAGGAGGAGATCGTGAAGGAGATCCTGGCGGAGGTCGGCAAGGGCATCGGCTTCAAACCGGAGGGTGCGGACGACGACGACGGCCTGCCCACGGAGGAGCCCGATGGCGTGCCCGGCCCCGTGCCGGCACTGGAGGACGCGGGGATGCCGGGAGAGGAAGCGGTGGAGGAGGGGATACTGGACCTCTCCGACGACGAGAAGTGATCGGGCTGGCGCCGCGCCGCGCGCCCTTTCCCAAACGAGCCGGAGATGCGTTATAATAAACGGCAGGATTTCCCGCCGGGGCCGGCGCGGAAGAACGGATGCCCTGCGTGCGTCCGTAAGGAGGCGAACGGGTTTTGACTGAACAGCTTTTGACGGAAGGGGCCTTGACCGGGCAGGTCGGGGCCGGGAGCGCGGCGAAGGTGGCCAACGATCCCAGGCAGGATCCTAAGGACGTTGACGTCGAATCTCTGGGCGAGGAGCACATCAACCTCGTCTTTGCGCTGAGCAGCGAGGACTTTGGCGTGGACGTGAACCTTGTCCGCGAGATCGTCCGGGTCCCCTCGTTCATCACGAGGGTGCCCAACGCCCCCGCCTACATCCGCGGGGTTATCAACCTGAGGGGCACCATCGTGCCGGTCTTCGACATGCAGCTCAAGATCGGGATGCCCTCCACGCCCCTTACGGACGAGGCCCGCATCGTCGTGCTCTCCGTCAACGACGTCATGTTCGGAATCATCGTGAACTCGGTCCGGGAGGTGCGCACGATCTACGACACCCAGCTGGAGCCGGCGACGAAGCTCTCCTCGGCCATGGACAAGCGCTACGTCCTCTGGGTGGCCAAGCCCACCGATGACCGCCTGATCCTCCTGCTGGACGTTTCCGCGCTCTTTGAGCTGGATCAGATCCTCCAGGAGGAGAACGAATAGCCTTTGATCCGCGTCAATCTCCACACGCACAGCACCTGTTCCGACGGCGCCTTCAGCCCTTCGGAACTGGTGCGTTTGTTGTCCCTCAATAAGGTTGCCATCGCCGCCCTGACGGATCACGACACCGTCCAGGGGGTCCCGACCTTCCTCGCCGGATGCCGCAGACGGGGCATCCGCGCCGTATCGGGCGTGGAGCTCTCGTCGCGCTTCGAGAACGGGGATGAGCTGCACATCCTGGGTTACCGCTTCAAACTGGAAGCCCCGGCCCTGACCCGCGCCCTTGACGGCTTCATCCGGACGCGGGAGGCGCGCAACGCGGCCATCTGCTCGCGGCTTCAGGGCCTGGGGGTCCCCGTGACGCTGGCGGACGCCGAGGCGCAGGCGGGCGGAGGCGCCGTTGGGCGGCCCCACATCGCCCGGGCGCTGGTGGACAGGGGATGCGTTTCCACGGTTCAGGAGGCCTTCGCGCGCTACCTGGGCGAGGGAGGGGCGGCCTTCGTCCCTCGAGAGCTCCTCCCGTCAGAGGAGGCCGTTCGGCTGATCCTCGAGGCCGGAGGGCTTCCCGTTTGGGCGCACCCCCTGGCCTCCCTTTCGGACCCCGGCGCCCTGGGACCGGTGATGGACCGGCTGAAGGGCGCCGGCCTGTGGGGCGTGGAGTGCTGGTCCCGCGGCTCGTCCTCGGCGGATGCCCTCCTCTGTATGATGGAGGCTGGTCGCCTCGGCCTTTACAGGACGGCGGGCACGGACTTTCACGGGCGAGCCGGGGACGCGACCGGCGTGGCCGGCCGTCTGGTGGAGGACGACTTCCTCCCCTGGGCCCGCTTCTGCGGCGGCCGCTGAGCGGGCCGTCCAACTCAAAACTTTCGGAGGTGTTGCTGTTGCAGCCCTATGGAGTGGATGAACGGTCCTGCGGCAAGGCGCTCCCATCGGACCGCACCGGGACAGGCGCCGGGGGCGGGTTTTGCAGGCCCCTTCGCCCGGACGCTCGCGCGATGAGCGCCGCAGGGGTGTGACATGAGTTTTCGCTTCAGGGCCCTTCTGGCCTGTCTTGTCCTTGCGCTCTGCTGCGCCCTGTCCCCCGTCTCCGCCCTGGCCAACGCCTCCCTCTATCGGGGGGAGGAGGTCCTGGGCTCCGTCGCCACGACGACGGGTCCGCGGGCGGGGGCTTGGGTGTGCCTGGAGGACGTGGGCGCCCTCCTGGGCTTCACGGGGCTGCGGAGCGGGGAGGAGCTTCAGCTGGTCCGCGACGACGTCCGCCTTCGGGTGGTGATGAATGCCGCAGTGGCGTGGCGCGACATCTACCTCGTGCCCCTTTCGGATGCCCCCTTCGAGCGGGACGGCCGATGCTGGCTGGATGCAGGGAGCGCCGTCGCACTGTTCCAGAGGGCCGCGGGGGAGGGCGAGCGGAACCGTCTGCGCTTTCAGGCGGATAACCATGCTGCGGAGGTGTCGGAGCCTGCGGGGCCGGAGGAGCCCGCTGCCGTTCGCGTGGACGAACCCGTGCCGGCCTCGGAAGGCGTTGCGGCAAGCCCGGCTCCCGATGAGGGCGTAGCCCCGGTCGCACAGCAGCCGGCGCGCCGCCAGGAGCGGTTCGAAACCTTCCGGAAGGACGCCCCCACCCGGCGTCCCGCCCACCCCAGCCTGGACGGAGGGGAGCTGAGGGGGCTGCGCTGGAGCACGTCCTCCGGGCGCATCCGCGTCGTGGCGGACACCAGCGACGGGGCGGACCCCGAGGTGCGGATGGAGGGCAGTGTCCTCCGCGCCCTCTTTGCCTCCGCCAGGGCGGACCTGGAAGGGCTTCCCTCCCCCTACAAGAACGTGGAGGCGGAGCTGAAGAAGGTCGAAGGAGGCGTGGAGTTGACCTTCGCTTCCGACAGCCTTCGGGTGGAGAAGATGGTGCTGGACGCTCCCCGCCGGATCGTCTTCGACCTCTTCTTTTCTCCTGAAACGCGCATTCAGGAGGTGCCGCGTCCGGCGCCCGACCACCAGCCCGCTCCGGCGGTCGAGGTCGAAACGACGCTCACGGCACCCCAAGTGAGGACCCCGGTCCCTCAAGCCCCTCCGAAGGCCCCCGCACGGCAGCGGCAGGGAGGGCGGAAGCTGGCGGTGGTGGACCCCGGCCATGGCGGCAAGGACCCGGGCGCCAGCGCCAACGGCGTGAGAGAGAAGGACATCAACCTGGCGATCGGCCTGGCCCTTGAGAGGGCGTTGAACGCGCGCGGCATCGACGTCGTGATGACGCGAAGGACGGACGTCTACTTGACGCTTCAGGAGCGGACGGACGTCGCCAACAGGGAGCAGGCGGACGTCTTCGTCAGCGTCCACGCCAACGCTCTGCCCTCGGTGAAGCGCACGTCGGGCTTTGAGATCTACCTCATGGCCCTGCCGACGGACAAGGACGCCCTGACGCTGGCGAAGATCGAGAACCGGGAGCTGGCGGAGGAGAGCCAGGCCAGCCAGGCGTCGGATCGCCGGACGGAGGTCCTGCTTCAGATCCTGGGCGACATGCAGCAGAACAACAAGATCAGCGAGAGCACGGGGCTTGCCGAGGCGCTGTTTGAGGCCGGGAGAGGGGGCGGAATCCCCATGAAGCGGGTCGCTCAGGCGCCCTTCTTCGTGTTGCGGGGGGCCGGAATGCCCGCCGTCCTCCTGGAAACGGGCTTCGTGACGAACGCGACGGAGGCCAAACTCCTGGCTCACCCCGGCTACCAGGAGCGCATCGCCGAAGCGATGGCCACGGGGGTCGCACAATACCTGCAGTAAGTTGCTGAAGGGGACTGGAGCGGGCCGGCCCGACCGCGCCGGAACGTCTTCCACGAATCATGTGAGGGAGAGGATCGAGAGATGGTACGCCGAAGCCCCTATCGGGATGAATACGAGGATGAGATCGAAAGGAGGCCGAAGCGCCCCCGCAGGGACCAGCGTCCCGTGTCGAGGCGGAAGGACACCCCTCTCATGCTGCGGGTTCTCTCCTGGCTGGGCGTCATCCTCCTCTGCTTTGTGGCGGGCTACCTCGGCACGTCCTGGCTGATGGACGCCCTGAACGAGAAGCTCCTGCTGAAGCCTGAGAACCGCATCGAGAACCAGAGCGATCTGGCGAAGCTGAACGAGGCCGTCGAGCGGGAGAGGGAGGCCGCTGCCGCCCGAAGCGGCAACGTCCAGCAGATATCCCTGAAGCTCTATTCCGTGAAGGACGGGAGGATCGCAGAGCCCGTGCGGAAGAGCTTCGTGTCCCGGCTCAAGGAGGACAACATGGCGGAGGCGGTGAAGTCTGTCCTTGTCCTGAGCGGGGTGCCGGGCGTGGACAAGATATCCGTCCTGCACGTCTTCCGCAGCGCGGAAACCACCTACCTGGACCTCTCCGCCGCCTTCGTGTCGGCTCTCGCCTCCATGGGGCAGCGAGAGGGCCTCCTGCTGCTCACGGCCATCGTGCGCACCCTGGAGGAGAACTTTCAGCCCGGCGTCCAGGTCCGTTTCCTCATCGAATCCAGGTCCCCAAGCCCCGGAGGCCCCGTGGACCTGACGGTGGTCTGGAAGATGCCCTCCCGCTCCTGACGGTCATGTTCGTTGAGCGCCTTGTCCTGGCAACGGGCAGCCGGGGAAAGTATCGAGAGTTCGCCGCCATGCTGCCACGGGAGGTGGTGGGGGAGCTGATCTTCGCGCCTGAGATGGCGCAGATCGAGGTGGAGGAAACGGGGACCTGCTACGCGGAGAACGCGCGTCTGAAGGCTCGGGCCTGGGCCGAGGCCTCCGGACTGCCGAGCCTTGCGGACGACAGCGGGCTTGAGGTGGAGGCCCTGGGAGGGGCGCCGGGGGTACTCTCCGCTCGGATCGTCCCCGGTCCGGACCAGGCGCGAAACGACTGGCTCCTGTCGCGCCTTGAGGGGCGGCCCGACCGGCGGGCCCGCTTCGTGGCGGCCCTCGCCCTGGCCATCCCCGATCGCTGGACGCTGATCGCTGAGGGCGAGTGCCCCGGGCGCATCGCGACGGCGCCGGAGGGGAAGGGAGGCTTCGGCTACGACCCCCTCTTTCTCCCCGACGGCCTGAACGCCTCCTTCGCCGCTATCCCCCCGGAGATGAAGAACGCCATCTCCCACCGCGCCGCCGCACTGAGGAACCTCCTGGAGATACTGATGCAATGAGGTCCATGAGGAATACGGCGCGTGCCTGCGGCACGACGGGCTTTATGTGGTAGAATAAAATGCGATTTTTCTCTGAGGCCAAGGGCTTCGGGAGGAACGAATCAGAACGGCAATTTTGGGAGGAATTTCTTTGCGTACTTTGCTGTCGGTCGTACACGTTGTCGTCGCGATCCTGATGATGATCGCGGTTTTGGCGCAGCAGCGCAAGCAGGGCGGATTCACCGGCGTGTTTGGCGGAGGCACTCAGGCGGATACGGGGCAGTGGCAGAGGTTCACCGGACTGACGAAGCTCACGATCGTCTTGGCGGGGGTCTTCATGCTCACCTCGCTCCTCCTGGCGATCCTGTAGCGCAGGCCGCCGCCGGCGAAGGCTGGAATGGACGATTCAGAGAGGGGCGGTGCAGATGCTGGGTTCCCTGAAGGACGTGGCGGACTTCAAGGTTGAAAAGGGGCGGTTCCTGAGCGCGACCCACGAGGAGATCCGCTCTGGGGCGACAACGGACGTTTACTTCGTCAATACGCGGGATATCCTGGCGTCGCTGGGGTGTCTGGACACGCCCGTTGCGGCGGAGATATTCACGCGCACCCACGGCCTCTTCGCCGGACTGGACGAGCTCATGGAGCTATTGCGTGGCCTTCCCATCGAGGTGGAGGCCCTCCCGGAGGGAGAGCGGTTCTCCCCGAAGGAAACCCTGGTCCGCATCCGGGGGCCTTATGGTGCCTTCGGCATCTACGAGGCCACCATGCTGGGAATACTGGCCAGCTCCTGCGGCTGGGCCACGGCGGCGCGGGAGTGCGTGGACGCCGCAGGCGGCAAGCCCGTCCTCTCCTTCGGAGGGCGTCACCTGCACCCGGCCGTGGCGACGGTGATGGACGCCGTGGCCGTGACGCCCGGCGGCTGCGCCGGGGCAAGCACGGTTCTGGGCGCCAAGCTCCGCGGACGGGAGCCTTCCGGCACGGTCCCCCACGCGGCGGTGCTGATCGTCGGGGACACGCTGAAGCTGGCGCACGCCTACGACGCGGTGGTCCCCAGGGGGATTGGCCGCGTCTTTCTGGTGGACACCTTCAAGGACGAGTGCGAGGAGTCCCTGCGCCTTGCGGATGCGCTGGGAGATCGCCTGGACGCCGTCCGCCTGGACACTCCGGGCGAGCGGGGAGGCGTGACGGCGGACCTGGTGCGCGAAACGCGCTGCCGCCTGGACCGCGCGGGCTTCAACGGGGTCCAGATCGTCGTTTCCGGCGGGCTGACGCCGGCCCGCATCGCGGAGCTGGCCACCGTGGGGGCGGACGTGTTCGGCGTGGGGAGCTACATCGCCCACGCGGAGCCCATGGACATGACCATGGATCTGAAGGAGGTCAGCGGCGTGCCCGTGGCAAAGCGCGGAAGGCTGCCGGGGATACTTGCCAACGACCGCCTCGTTCGTATACAATAGAAAAGTTTTCGGGTCAAGCGCCAGGGACGGGACTCCGGACGCAGCGCCTTCGAGGGATGGCCCCCTGCCACAAATCCCTCAGGAAGGAGCGCGGCGTTGTCGTGGCCCCGGGGCGCGCTGCCTGATTTCGGTTCCATAGATCGTTTTTTGCCTCAGGGCACTTCGCTAACCGCGCTTTACAGCATGACGTCCCTCTCCGGGGCGATTTTGAGGAGGAAGCAAGATGGCAGGCAGCAGTTCCTACCTGGTGAAGCCAGGTCAGGTGGAGAGAAAGTGGTACGTTATCGACGCGGCGGATCGGCCGGTTGGCCGTCTGGCGTCCGCGATCGCCCGAATTCTGACGGGCAAGAACAAGCCGACCTACACCCCCCACGTGGACACGGGGGATTACGTTGTGGTGATCAACGCCGAGAAGGTGAAGATGACCGGCAAGAAGGCCACGCAGTCCAAGTGGCACTATCACACGGGACACCCCGGCGGCTACAGGGCCATCCCCTGGGCACGGCTGGTGGCCGAGAAGCCCGAATTCCTACTGGAGCACGTGGTGCGCGGGATGCTTCCCCGCAATCGTCTGAAGTATGCGAGCAAACTCAAGGTCTATGCGGGCTCCAGTCACCCCCACGCCGCCCAGGCCCCTGAAACGCTTGACGTATAGTTTTTGAACAGGAGGATACTCAGATGAACAGCACTTTTAGTTGGGGGACCGGCCGCCGCAAGAACGCCCTGGCCCGCGTCAGGCTCTGCCCTGGCAGCGGCGAGCTGAAGATCAACGACCGGACGGTGGAGGACTACTTCCCGCGCCTCGTGTGGCAGTCGCTGGCGACGCAGTCGCTGAAGACGGCGGGCCTTGAGGGCAAGGTGGACGTCTTCGTCAACGCGTCGGGCGGCGGCCTGTCAGGCCAGGCCGGAGCGGTGCGGATGGGGATTGCCCGCGCCCTCATCCGGATGAACCCGGACCTGCGCCCCGTCCTGAAGAAGGAGGGGTTCCTGACGCGCGATCCCCGCATGGTGGAACGCAAGAAGTTCGGCCAGAAGGGCGCCCGCGGCAAGAGGCAGTTCTCGAAGCGTTAAGCGTTCGCGGACGGCCGTTTTAAGGACGAAGGACACGAGAGGAGGATCGCCGTTTTGGGCGTCCTCCTCTTTTTTTGTCCTCACGTCTATCCTGGACAAAAAAAGGCGGCGCCCCGCAGGGCCGCCGCCAAGATCGTTCCCGCCGATCCCGCGTTTCCAATCCGGCTATTGACGTTTCTTCCCCGTGCCGTCCTTCAGTTGGGTGCGCCAGGTGAACTGCTGGCGCGAGGCCGCAGCGCCGCTCAGCGGCAGCTCGACCCATCCCCAGGGGGTTACCAGGATGAAGCGCAGCGTCACGCCCTGCTCGGTCAGCGCGTCCACGTGGGCCGCGTAGCGCACGACGTCGTCGAAGATGAAGGTGTCGCTCACGATCCAGACGCGCTTGCAGTTGGGGCGGTTGAAGAGCGCCGCGTAGTCGATGGCCGTGCGCAGGCCGCTCTCGTAGTCCGGGGGCGGCGTCAGGCTCACGACGATCACGTCCGCCCTGCCGTCGGGGCGGTGGGTGTTGGGGATCAGGTCGACGTACTCCTCCAGCTCCTCAAGGCTCTCGAAGAGCGTGTCCACGCCGGGGCCCTCATCGTCCTCATCCTCGCCCTCGAACAGGGCGGAGAAGGGGTCGACGCCGCGGTTGGCCGGCGCGTTGATGGTGTCCCGCATCCACCCCTGGATGCGGGAGAGCGCGTCCAGGATGTACTGCGGGTACTCCGTCATGGAGATCGCCGAGATGAGGTCGTTGACGGTCATATCCCTGCCGGAATCGTTCTTCTTCTGGTCCATGGTGTCTTCTCCTTCCCGGACGGGCCGCGTCCGGATACAGTATAGCACAGAGCTTTTGGAATGGCGGCGAAAAGGGGCCCCTAGGGCAGGAGCAGCTTTGCCGCGATGAGGAGCGTCCCGACGACGGTACTCAGGACCGTGTGGACCTCGCTCCGGCGAAGGACCGCCCAGCTGAAGGGCCCGCAGACCGTACCCGGCCATGAGCGGGGGAAGAAGGCCCCCACCCGCGCCCGGTAGGCGCGGTACTCCTCGCCGAACCTCTGAAGGAGAAAGGACTCCTCGTGGGGGATGATGACGAGACTGTAGAGGAGGACGAAGCCTGCGAGGAAGGTCCCCGCAGCCCAGGGGCCGGCCATCAGTCCCCAACCCAGCCCGATGAGGCCGTTGCCGAAGTAGAGGGGGTTGCGCATGAGGGCGTAGGGCCCCCAGGTGACCAGCCGCTCCGCCCCCACGGCCTCCCCCCGGTAGCGCCCGATGGAGCCTGCGGCCCAGAGGCGCCACAGCTGCCCCAGCGCCACGGGCACGAGCCCCAGCGCCACGGAGCGCGGCGTCGGGCGCGCGACGGCCAGGATCAGGACGAAGAGGGCCGTCCACAGCCCGCCTCTCAGTTGAAAGGCCCGCTCGCGCAGCGTCACGGCTGCGGTCCCTTCGCCCTTTCGTCCTTCAGGGCCTCCTCCTCCGGTGCGGCCCCCTGGTGCAGGTCCTCCGAGACGCCCCAGCCCAACATGCGCACCACCACCACCACTCCCATGAAGATCGAGAGGTACTCCGTGAAGAAGCGCCAGATGATGGCCATGATGCCCGCCATGTTCCAGGGCATGAGCATCCCGAAGAGGAGGGCACCGCCCCCCTCTGCGACGCCGCTGGCCCCTGGAGTGGGGACGAAGTAGAGGATGAACATGAACACGGCCTGGATGGCCACGGCCTCGCTGTAGCGGAAGGGAAGTCCCACCGCGTGCATCAGGATGGGCAGGACGGTGAAGAGCGCGAGCAGGTGCATGACGGAGAGGACCGCGGCCAGGAGCAGGTAGAGCCGGCCCGACCGGGATTGGAAGAGCAGCTTGAAGTTCAGGAGGTAGTTGTCCATCTCCCGGTCCAGCCACTGAAACGAGCGGATGATCGTCCGCTGGGAGCGCAGGAGCTTCAGCCGCCGGCCCCAGAGGATGAGGACCTTGGCCAGGCGCTTGAAGGCCTTTGGACGCGCTATGGTAAAGGCGATGAAGACCCAGGTGGCGAGGATGACGACGAAGACGTAGGAGACGATGCCCTTCAGGAAGGGGCTGCGCTGCAGGATCGCCGGGTCCAGCACCAGCACGGTGGGCACCACGACGCTCAGGATCAGGACGGTGAGCATCGTGCGCACCAGCGTGATGGCGATGCCCTTCCCGATGGCGACGCCCTTCTTGTACAGGACGTAGACCTGGAAGGGGCCGCCGCCGCTCTGCATGGGGGTGACGGCGCTGCCGAAGTAGTTGAGCCATGTCAGCACGAGCCCCATGGGAAGGCTGACGTGTTCCTGCGCCGCGCAGGACAGGGCGCAGAATCGTCCCGCGTCGCACAGCCAGGTGAAGAACACGACGCCGAGCGCCCCCAGGAGCGCGAGCTTATCCGCGTGAAGGAGCGAACGCAGGGTTCCCGCGTCGACGCTCTTTGCGATGATGACCGAGTTCGCGGCAAAAGCCAGCAGGACGAACACGATAAGGCCTTTTCGAAGGGACAAGCGACATTCCTCCAGCAATAGAAATTTATGGCGGGCCGGCGACGGGACGAAGGCGTCAGCCGCCGGGGACGTTCCACCGCCGGAAGGTCAAAGGGGGCACAGCGGCCCCCACCCCCCTGGGGCGTTCCCCTCCCCGCACGGGCAAGGTCATCTGAAAAACCTTCTGTATTCTAGCATAAGCGGGCCGCCCCCGCGACAACCCTCAACTTTTCGTCCCCGCCGCCGATAACCTTAACGGGATAGTGGGCGGCGCACCGGGTGTAAAATATTGAGGTGGCGGACGAGGATGGATCCGCGCCGCCGTCTGGATTTCAAGCATTCAACAGGAGGTTGCTGTCATGGCTTCTACGACCGTGTCGGGCGTTGCGTCAGGGATCGACTGGGAGGGCATCATCAAGAAGATGACCGAGATGGCCTCCAAGCCCGCGCAGGTTCAGGTGAACAAGCGGAAGAACCTGAACAACAAGAAGACCCTCTTTGAGGAAATGAAGGTCGCGATGCAGAAGATGCACTCCTCGATCTCCTCGCTGAAGCTGCCCTCGACCTATCGGGCCAAGGAGGTGAAGGTGGAGCGCTTGGATTCGAACGGCTCCTACAAGGGCGTGCTGACGGCCTCCGTCACGAGCGACGCGGAGGTCAACGTCTACAACCTCGAGGTCCAGCAACTGGCCCGGGCTCAGTTGCAGCGGTCAAACGCCTTCTCGGGCTCGCTGTCCGACGTCTTCCAGGGTCCCTTGCAGGGCCTGACCAGCACCCGCCTTTGGATCAGCTCCGGAGGGCGGAAGGCCCAGGTGGACGTCCTCGCCTCGGACACCCTGGAGTCGCTGGCCAAACGCATCAACACGACGATCAAGACCATGAACCCGCCCATGGGGGTCACGGCCTCCGTCGTGGACGGACGGCTGATCCTGAAGAGCGACAAGACGGGCCTGGAGGAGACGACCTCCAAGGAGGTCATCAAGCGCTCCGACCAGTCCTGGGACGCCCTCTCCACCCTCTCCATCGACCCGTCCACGCTGTCGGGCGGCGACGTCACCGTCACGGGGGACGGCAAGACCTGGATGAACGGCAAGGACTTCGACGTGGTGGGGAACCAGATCCGCTGGCGCGAGTACGACGACCAGACGGCCAAGGCCGGCGACACCTATCACGTGACCTATAAGGCGGCGGCGGGCGACGTCTACTCCAGGGAGGTCACCCGGGCCTCGGGGGACCTCCTGGACCGCGCCGCGCTGGACTTCGTCCCCAGCAGCGCGAACCTGACCGCAGGCACGTCCAAGATCACGATCAAGGACGAGGACGGAGCCTCCTATGAGTACGGCACCGCCTTCACCCTGGCGGGCAAGTCCATCGTCTGGAAGGGCGACAACCGGCCGGCGGACGGCAAGAAGTACACGGTGACCTACGAGCCGGCGGCGGGCGAGAAGTTGACCCTTCAGGTGAAGCGGGGAGACACGGACGAGATCAAAGATTCGGGTAACGCTATAACCTATTCGTCGATTGCCGGGGGCACGGCCGTCATCACGCAGGGGGGTAAGACGTACCGGGAGGGCGAGGACTTCGACCTCATCGCGGGCACGGACGGAAAGGCCAACGTTCGCTGGCGCCGCGAGGCGGCCTGGAGCGCTCCAAAACCCGGCGCTGACTACACCCTCTCCGTCTCCGGGCTGACGGGAGGGGACAAGACCTTTAGCGTGACGCGCACCGATACAGATTCGCTCATTATGAAGGACCGTGGGTTCTCCACGGCAGAGGGCACGATCGCGAAGGTGGAGTACGGCAATCTTTCCACGGCTGGCACCCTGGGGGTCACGAATACCGGCTCGGGCTCGCCCAAGACGTTTACGTTCACCTGGACTCCGACGTCTACGCCCACGCATCTGACTGGCTTTCCCAATGCCGGCACGGAACTTACCGTCAACTACAAGCGTCGGGCGAACACCTTCACGCTGTCCGACAACGGCTCGGGGCTCCTGAGCGCCCTGGGGCTGGATCTGAAGGACGCGGAGCACTTCACGGAGGCTCAGGACGCCGTCATGCTGCTGGACGGGAACAAGGTGACGCGCTCCTCCAACGACATCGGCGCGGACTACGGCAACGAACTGATCAAGGGCATGACCCTCAAGTTGAAGGGCGTCGGCAAGGTGTCGATGGACGTGGAGCACGACGCGGAGAAGGCGGTCAAGGCCATTGAGGGCTTCGTGGAGAGCTACAATGACCTGATGGGCTGGATCAACACCCGCTCCTCCGAGAAGGAGCTGGACAAGTCCGCCAAGGCCACGGTGGACGCCAACGACTTCCGCATGAGGTGGGGCGCGCTCTACGGCAACTCGCTCCTGCGCGACTGCAAGAGCCGCCTGCGCACCATCGTCTCTCAGGACTACACCTTTACCTTCAAGGAACGGAAGAGCGCGGACGCCCTCTACGGCACGATGGCCCGGAACGGGCTGGCCGGCGAGGCGACCCTGCGCGTGAAGGTGGGGGACCGCTCCGCCGATATCCCCGTGAAGCCGGAGGACACCCTGGAGACCATCGCGGAGAGGATCAACGACACCTCGAAGGGAGGGGCGGCGGCGGCCCTGCACTACGACGGCGAGGGGAAGGAGAAGGACTACGTCCGGGCCTCGGTGGAGGGCGACCGGCTTGTGGTCCGGGCGGCCGACAAGACGGAGGTTTCCCTCTCCGGCCAGGCCGCCATGAAGGCCCTCAAGCTGAACTACACCTACCGGGGCGCCTACCAGTTGGGGCTCAAGACGACGAAGGACGACTACGGCAAGAGCGGCAAGCTGGAGTTCGACTCGAAGGATTTCATGAAGGCCATGACGAGGAACCCCGAGGAGGTTCAGCAACTGATGGTGTCCTTCGCGGGCGAGATGGACACCTACTGCAAGTCGATGCTGAGGTCCTCCGAAGGGGGAACCTCCGGGACGCTGACCCGCGAGATCGGGGATCTCGCCAAGCAGATCAGCAACATCGACAAGGACCTGGAGAAGTTCCAGAAGCGTCTGGAGGAGAAGCAGGAAGCCCTGCGCAGGCGGTACGCCAGCGCAGAGAACCGGATCGCCAAGCTCTCGCAGCAGGCCAATGCCCTCAGCAACATCATTGGGATGATGCAGCAGAACAACAAGGGGTCGGGCTCGCAGTCCTCGTAGTCCGGCCGCCGCAGGGTCCGGATGGCGCAGAAGACGACACCGCGGCATGGAGTCCCTCCATGCCGCGTTTTTTATGCCTCGGACGGCGGACCTCAAGCCCTCCGCGCTATGTTATCATTATGTGCGGATGGCGCGGGGGAACCGACGCCCTACGGAGGTGCTTTTGTCTTGAAGGAGTTGGAGCGTGAAGGCGGGCACTATTTCGGTGAGATCGTGGAGATCATCGAGCGGCTGCGCGCGCCGGGCGGCTGCCCCTGGGACCGGAAGCAAACCATGGAAAGCCTGCGGTCCTGCATCACGGAGGAGGCCTACGAGCTGGCGGACGCCATCACGCGACGCGATATGGCGGGCGTGAAGGAGGAGGCGGGGGACCTGCTGCTCCAGGTGGTGTTCATCGCGTCTTTGGCGCGGGAGTCCGGAGCCTTCGACATGAGGGACGTGGTCCGGGGAATATGCGACAAGCTGATCCGCCGCCACCCCCACGTCTTCGGCACGGAGGAGGCCCGCGACAGCGACGCGGTGCTGCGCAACTGGGAGCGCATCAAGGCCGAGGAACGGCAGGAGAAGCACCAGGACCTCTCCATCCTGGCGGGGGTGCCGGAGGGCCTGCCGCCCCTGCTCAAGGCCAGCCGCCTTCAGGGCAAGGCCGCCCACGTGGGCTTCGACTGGCCCGATGGCGACGCGGCCCCTCTCTTCGCCAAGCTGGACGAGGAGCTGGACGAGCTGTGGGAGGCCACGAGCCGTGGGGACGCCCGGGACGTGGAGGAGGAGCTGGGGGACGTGCTGTTCATGACCGTCAACCTGGCGCGCCGCCTGAAGGTGGACCCGGATGCGGCGCTATCCCGTGTCTGCACCAAGTTCAAGGACCGCTTCCAACTGATGGAGCGCATGGCCGCGGAGGAAGGCCGGACGATGTCCGACCACTCACTGGAGGAGCTGGACGCCCTGTGGGACCGCGCCAAGGAGCGCCTGTTCCGCGAGGAGGAGCGGGGCCGCGGGCCGTCCCCACGCTGAGGCCCTACGGTTTTTTTATCGAGTACGGAACGAATCGGCGGCTGATCGCCGAGGGATCACTTAAAGAGTCGGCGCGGCGCCGGTCGCCGCGGACAGAGCACGGAGGTTTGTGATGGGTGAGGCAAGAAGGGTTCGCATCACGGAAACGGTGCTGAGGGACGCGCATCAATCCCTCATCGCCACGAGGATGAGCACGAAGGATATGCTGCCCATCCTGGAGAGGATGGACGAGGCGGGCTATTGGGCCCTTGAGATGTGGGGAGGCGCGACGTTCGACAGCTGCATGCGCTTCCTGGACGAGGACCCCTGGGACCGCCTGCGCCTGATCCGGTCCCGGGTCAAGAGGACGAAGCTGCAGATGCTCCTGCGTGGCCAGAACCTGGTGGGCTACCGTCACTATGCGGACGACGTGGCGCGGGAGTTCGTCAAGCGCGCCGTGGGCAACGGCATTGACATCGTGCGCATCTTCGACGCGCTGAACGACCTGCGCAACGTGGAAACGACGGCGGATCAGGTGAAGAAGGAGGGGGCGCACCTCCAGCTCTGCATTTCCTACACGCTGTCCCCCGTCCACACCCTGGAGGCCTTCGCGGAGATGGCCCAGAAGATGGCGGAGATGGGGGCGGACTCCATCGCCATCAAGGACATGGCAGGCCTCCTGAACCCCGTGGATTGCGCGAAGCTGGTCCGGGCCATCAAGGAACGGGTGAGCCTGCCCATCGAAATCCACAGCCACTCCACTACGGGCCTTGCGTCCATGACGTACTACGCGGGACTGGAGGCCGGTGCGGACATCGTGGATACGGCGATCTCCCCCTTCTCCCTGGGCACCAGCCAGCCCCCCACGGAGTCCATGGTGGCGGCGCTGGCGGGTGGGGAGTTGGACACGGGCATCGACCTCGAGAAGCTGCTCCCCGTGTGTGAGCACTTCAAGAAGGTCCGTGAGAAGTATAAGGCCCTTTTGCCGGCCGTGGCGGGTGTCAACATCAATATCCTGCGCTACCAGATTCCGGGCGGTATGTACTCCAACCTCGTGAACCAACTGAAGGAGCAGAACGCGCTGGACAAGCTGGAGGACGTTCTGAAGGAGGTGCCGGTGGTGCGCAAGGCCATGGGCTACCCGCCCCTCGTGACGCCCAGCAGTCAGATGGTGGGCACCCAGGCGACGCTGAACGTCCTGACGGGCCAGCGGTGGAAGGTGATCCCCAAGGAGATTCGCCTGTACTTCCAGGGCTACTACGGTCAGCCGCCGGCGCCGGTGGACCCGGAGGTCCGGAAGATCGCCATCGGCGACGAGGAGCCCATCACGTGCCGCCCGGCGGACAAGCTCGACCCGGAGATGGACGAAGCGCGCAGGGCCGTGAGGGCCTGGTCGCTGCAGCCGGAGGACGCGCTGACCTGGGTCATGTTCCCGGCGGTAGCGAAGGACTTCCTGCCGCGCAGGTTCGGCAGGGTGACGAAGCGCGACATCGGCTTCGGAGACCCCGTGGACGGCATGGCCTACCCGGTGTAAAGACGCCATGGACGAGCTGAGGCAGGGGCGCGCCGTGCCCCCATATGCGGAGATGGTGCCGCTGGTTGGCGAGGGCGCGATGGCGCGCCTCGTCGGGCCTCACGACGAGAACCTGGAGGCCGTGGAGGCCCGGTATCCCGTGTCCCTCTCCGTCCGGGAGGGGGCCGTGCGGGCGTCGGGGCCGGACGAGGAGCCCGTCCGCATCGTCGCCCGCCTCCTGCGGGAGCTGGCGGCGGTGGCGGAGAGCGGGCACGAGGTTCGGGCCGCCGACGTGAGGCGCGCGATGGACGCCCTGGCGGAAGGGCGCGAGCCGAAGCTGGAGGCGCTCTACAGCGAGGTCATCTGCACGACGGCGCGGGGCAAGCCCATCCGCCCCAAGACCGCGGGGCAGAGGGCCTACGTCCGGGCCATCCGGGCGAACGACATCCTCTTCGCGGTGGGGCCGGCCGGGACGGGCAAGACGTACCTGGCGGTGTGCGAGGCCGTTTCCATGCTCAAGGAGGGCAGGATTAGCCGCATCGTGCTGGTGCGGCCCGCCGTCGAGGCGGGTGAGAGCCTGGGCTACCTTCCGGGGGACCTGCGAGAGAAGGTGGAGCCCTACGTTCGGCCGCTCTACGACGCATTCTACGACCTCCTGTCCCCGGAGCGCTTCGCGCGCTGCGCGGACAAGGGCGTCATCGAGATCGTCCCCCTGGCCTACATGAGGGGTCGGACCCTGAACGACAGCTTCATCATCCTGGACGAGGCCCAGAACACGACCCCCCCGCAGATGAAGATGTTCCTGACGCGGCTTGGCTTCGGGTCCCGAGCCGTGGTCACGGGGGACGTCACGCAGATCGACCTGCCCCAGGGCCGCCCTTCCGGCCTCCTGAGCGTCCGGGAGATATTGAAGGGCATCGAGGGCATCGGGTTCTTTGACCTGACGGATGCGGATGTGGTCCGTCACGAAATCGTCCAAAAGGTGGTTCAGGCCTACGAACGCTATGAAAAGGATAATGCTTGATTCCGGCGCCGTGCCCGCGGACAGGGCGCGGCGCGCGGCGCTCCTGCGGGACTACCTCGTTCCCGTCCTCATCCTGCTGATCGCGGGCGTTTCCATCGTTCTGGTTCAGTGGGCGGTCCTCAGGAACTCGGAGCGCGGCTACCAGACGGGGCGCCCCTCGCCGGAGACCTACCGCGTCGTGTCGCCGATCCGGTACGACGACCACACGGCGGCGGAGGCGCTGCGCAGGATGGCCAACGAGAGCGTAGTGGGCGTCACCGTGCGCGACGTGGCGGCGAAGGACCGCCTGAATCGACGTCTTACGGAGCTTCGTGCGGTTCAGAGCCCCGCGCAGGAGGAGGTGACCTTCATTCCCGCTCCCCTCCTGAACGCCATCGTCAGCCTGAGCGACGACAGGCGGCAGAAGCTACTGGACCTGACGTCCCGCGTGGGGAACGCCTACATCGACCGGCTGGAGTCGGGCGACGCGATGGGGAACTCCACGAAGGCCGCGCTCTTGTGGACGGAGATCAACCGGGAGAACCCCTCCGCCGAGGACGCGAACCTGGTCTACCAGATCCTCGCGAAGCTCGGGGACCTCGTCTATCACGTGGACAGCAAGCTGACGGAAGGGGTGCGCCGCCTGGCGGAGAAGGGCATCCCGTCCATCGTCCGGCGCCTGGAGCCGGGGGACGTCATCGTCGAGCTGGGGCAGGTCGTCACGCCTCAGATCGCGTCCCTGCTCCACATGCAGGGCTACGCGGAGGACGCCTTCCCCATGGTGCAGCTGATCATCGTCCTGGTCCTGGTTATGGTCCTTCCGCTGTGGCTTGAGGTCCTGGGGCGCGACGTGGGGCACAACCGCCCCTCCTGGATGTGCATCGTCTTCACCGTCGCCGTTTCGTGGCTCTGCGGCGCTCTGGCGGCCCGCCTCGGCTCCGCCGGAGCCGGCGTCCTGCCCGCCGTCCTGACGGTCTGCCTCTGCGTTTCCGGGTCCTTCGCCTTCAGCGTGGCGCTGGCGGGGACGGCGTCGGGGGTGTTCATCATCATGGGGCTTTTGGTTTCGGACCTGCTCCTCCTGCTGTCCATGTCGGTGATCGCCTCCACGGCGGGCTTCTACCTGCTGATGCGCCTGGACTCGCGGGAGCAGCTGACGCGGCGGGTG
Organism: uncultured Fretibacterium sp.; assembly: GCF_938030725.1. GTDB lineage: Bacteria > Synergistota > Synergistia > Synergistales > Aminobacteriaceae > Fretibacterium. Next base: position 19,927 of record NZ_CALHIQ010000125.1, read on the forward strand.
TTCGCGCTGGCGGTCCTCATGGCCCTGACCAACGTCCTCATTCGCTGGCTCGAGGGCTTCCCGCTGGATGCGGATTCCTTCCGCATCTTTCCGGTCCCCGGCGCCTTCTGGATGGAGAGCGGACGGTTCGTCCTCGTCGAGCTGGTGATGTGCGTCGTCATCACCCTGCTGCTTCCGATGGTGGAGAGCTACATTGGAGTGCTGTCGATCCTGCGGCTGCGGGAGCTGAGCCACCCGTCGAGCCCCCTGCTGCGCGAGCTGCAGCGCTCCGCCCCCGGTACCTACCAGCACTGCCTCACGATAGCGACGCTGATCGAGGAGCCCGCCATGGCCCTGGGGATGGACATCAACCTGGTGAAGGCGGGCGCCTATTACCACGACATCGGCAAGCTTCACGACCCCCTTTTCTTCGTCGAGAACCAGGGAGGCGGCTTCAACCCCCACGACGGCATGAGCCCGACGCTGTCGGCCTACACCATCATCTCCCACGTCCGCTACGGGTTGGACAAGGCCCAGGAGAACGGCCTGCCGCGCCGGCTCCGGGACTTTATCGCGGAACACCACGGCACGACCTGCGTCCGCTACTTCTACAACAAGGCGCTGGCCAAGGCCAAAGAGGGGAAGGAGGGAGAGGTGGACCGTTCCTCCTTCTGCTACCCCGGCCCCCGGCCCCAGTCCCGCGAGACGGCGCTCCTGATGATCGTGGACTCCCTTGAGGCCGCGGTGCGCAGCATGGGACTAGACCAGGAGCTTCAGGAGCAGGGGTCGGAGGGAGTGGAGGCCTCCCACGACAGCGGCCGGACGGCGCACCCCAACCGGGGCCGCAGCCAGTCCATCAAGGCGTTGGAGCGGACCATCGATCAGGTGATCGCCAGCAAGATGGCGGAGGGGCAGTTCGACGACGTGGACTTCACCCTGAAGGACGTCACCTGCATCAAGGCGGCGCTCCTGCGGGCGCTGCTCAACATGTACCACACCCGGCGGGTCCGGAAGATCGAGCGTCCCCAGTCGGGGCGGACGGAGCCGATCGCCGGGAAGGAGTCGCCGGCGCCTTGAGCTGGACCGCCCGATCTGCGGCCGTGCCTTCGGGGCGCGGCCGCGCCCTTGTGGTATACTTTCAAAACGGCGTCCCCGCGGGCGGGAGCGCCGGATGGGGCGGCACCGTTGCCGCGCGACTTCGTCTTTTGCGGCCTTGGGGCCGTTTGAACTCTTTGGGGGGTATTTTCTCTTGAAGTTAGTGTTGAGCGTCGAGGCCCCGGAGGGCGGGGATCCTCAAAATCCCGTTCCGATATCCGCGTGGAGCGCGTTTGAACCGGTGCTGGAGGAGGAACTTCTGGACCTCTTCCCGGAGATGGCCGGCTATGGGAACGTGGAGGTGTCCATCTCCATCCTGAGTCCGGAGGAGATTCGGGCGGTGAACCAGGACTACCGGGAGTGCGACGAGGCGACGGACGTGCTGTCCTTCCCCATGTGGGAGGAGGACGGACGCTTCACGCCGGACTCGATGCTGGCCGGCTCCGTCCTGCCCCTGGGGGACGTGATGATCTGTCCGGGGGAGGCGCGCGCGCGAAACGACGCGGCGTCGGAGGAGGAGGCGCTGTGCCTGGTGCTAGCCCACTCCTTCCTGCACCTCCTGGCCTGGGACCACGACACGGAGGAACGACAGGCCGCCATGTGGGATCGTCAGGCGCGCCTTCGGGATCGCCTTTTGGCCGCGCTGGCCTCCGCCGGACGGGAGGCGCGCTGAGATGGGAGGGATCGACGCGCACGCCCTCGCCGGCGCGTTGAAGGACGGCCTGTGGTTCCTGTTCCTGTTCCTCCTCTCCGCCCTCTTCAGCGCGGCGGAAACGGCCATCACGACGACGGGGCGGAGCCGTCTGTTCCTCCTGCAGGAGAGCCGGCCGTTTCTCCGCTCCGTGCTTCAGTGGATCGTCGACGACGTGCAGCAGCCGCTCACGGTCTGCCTGATCTCCAATAACGTCGTAAACATCGCCGCCAGTACGCTGGCCTCCAGCATCGCGCTGCACGTGTTCGGACCTCGCGCGCTGGTATGGGTGGTGCCCATCATGACGCTCCTCATCGTCATCTTCGGCGAGATCCTGCCGAAGAGCGCTGCGATGGTCCACCCCGAGGGCATCCTGCTGTTCACGTCCCCCTTCCTTCGCTTGCTCTCCTTCGTCCTGCTGCCCTTCGCGTGGCTGATGCGGAAGTGCGTGAACTTCATCGGCTTCCTGCTGCACCTGAACCTGGAAACGAAGAAGGTGTTCGTGACGCGGGACGAGATCGAGCAGGTGGTGAAGATCGGGGAGGAGAGCGGCGCCCTGGAGGCCTCGGAGCGCCGCATGATCGACGGGATCATCGACTTCGACGAAACCCGCGTCCACGAGATCATGGTGCCCCGGACGGACATGCTGACGCTCGAGGCGGAGGACACGCTGGAGGAGGCCGTGAACCTCTTTATCGAGCACGGGCACTCCCGCATCCCCGTCTACGAGGAGAACCTGGATAACGTCGTCGGCATCCTCTACGTGAAGGACACGCTGAAGTGCCTGCGGGACGCGGACCTGAGCTGCGAGGTGCGGAGCCTGCTGCGCCGGCCCATCTTCGTTCCGGAGACGATTCGGACGGCGGAGCTGCTGGAGGCCATGCGGCGGGACCACATCCACATCGCCATCGTCGTGGACGAGTATGGCGGCGTGGCGGGCCTCGTGACCATGGAGGACATCCTGGAGGAGATCGTTGGGGAAATCCAGGACGAGTACGACCAGGAGGCGCCCGACATCCAGAGGATGGAGGACGGCAGCTACCTCGTCCAGGGCAGCACCAGCCTCGAGGACCTGAGCGAGGCGCTGGGCTGTCCCTTCGAGTCCGAGGACGCGGAGAGCCTGGGAGGGCTGGTGCTCCTCCTGTCGGGGGGCTTCCCACGGGCGGGCGACGAGTTCCTCTATCGGGATTGGCGAATCAAGGTCGTGGACCTTGGTGAGCACCGGATCAAGGTCCTGAGCATGAGGCGGAAGGACGCCGGGGCTTCCGCTTGAGGCGTTTTGAGGGGGAGGGGATCGTGATGGACGGAGAGGGACGGAGCGCGTGGCCCTTCCGAGAGGTGACGCCGGAGGCGCTTCTGGCGAGGGCGGAGGCCGCCGCGTGGCGCGCCTACGTGCCCTATTCGCGCTTTCGCGTGGGGGCGGCACTGCTCATGGAAGACGGCGCCGTGGTGACCGCCGGCAACGTGGAGAACGCCTCCTACGGCCTCACCCTCTGTGCGGAGCGCTGCGCCGTGGCCGTCATGGTCGCGCAGGGGCGGCGTTCCCCCGTGGCCGTGGCCGTGGTCGGTTTTGGGGCGGAGGAGCGGGAGCGCCGCGGCGTCGTCCCCTGTCCCCCCTGCGGTGCCTGCCGTCAGACGCTCATGGAGTTCAACCCGGAGCTGCGGGTGGTGCTGGCCTCGGAGGAGGGGCCGCAGATCTTCGCGCTGTCGGAGCTTCTGCCTCACGCCTTCACGCTGAGCGAGGGGGGCCGCCGGTGAGTGGGGCTGCGGCGGCGGGCCTCCGGTGCGGCGTGGTGGCGCTGGTGGGGCGCCCCAACGTGGGCAAGTCCTCCCTGGTGAACGCGCTCCTTCGGGCGCGGGCGGCCGTGGTGTCCCCCAAGCCCCAGACGACGCGCAGCGCCGTGCGCTGCATCTACAACGACGAGCGGGCTCAGATCGTCTTTACGGACACGCCGGGGCTCTACTGCCCCAGGGACAGACTGGGGCGCTTCCTGACGGAGTCCGCCGCGGCGGCACTGGAGGACGCGGACGCCGCCTGCTGGATCGTGGAGGCGGGGGACCGAAGCCTCCGAGCGGAGGACCGGGAGGCGGCCCGGGCGCTGGCGGACTTCAAGGGCCCCGTCGTCCTGGTGGCGAACAAGGCGGACGCCGCGGACCCCGAAGGGGCCTTTGAGCTCTACGGCAGGTTGCGCCCCTTCGCGGGCCGTGCCGCCGTTTCGGCAAAGATGGGGCGGGGGATCGAGGCCCTCGTGGACCTGCTCCTGCCCTTTTTGCCGGAGGGGACGCCCTGGTACGACCCGGACGTCCTGATGGACACGACGGAGCGGTTCATGGCCTCCGAGGCGATCCGAGGCCACGTGCTGGCCCTGCTGCGGGACGAGGTGCCCCACTGCACGGCGGTGGAGGTTCAGGAGTACAAGAGCCCGGAGGAGTACCCGGACCGGAAGCGGCTCTACATCCGCGCAGCCCTTATCGTGGAAACGGAGGGGCAGAAGGCCATCCTCATCGGCGCGTCGGGGTCCATGATCAAGCGGATCGGCCGCGCCGCCCGGACGGAGCTGGAGGAGATCACGGGCCTGCCGGTCTACTTGGACCTGTGGGTAAAGGTTTCCCCGCGCTGGCGACAGTCGGAGGCCGTGCTGCGCCGTCTGGGCTATGCCTGATGCCGAGGCAGGGGCTCCTCTCGGCGTCGGGCACGGTGCTGTCCCGCCGGAGGGCAGGGGAGGGCGGGCTGAGGCTGACGCTCCTGCTGAAGGGGCAGGGCCTGACCTGGGCCTCGGCCCCCGGAGCGGAGCGGGGCCGCGTGCGCCTGGGCGGAGGGACGGAACCCTTCGTGTGGGGCGTCTTCGGCCTGTACCGAGGGCGCAGCGGCGGGCTCTACGTGAACAGCGTGGACGTCGCGAAGGACATGCTCTTCCTCCGGCGCCGGCCCGAAGCGTTGCGGCTGGCCGTGAGCTGGTCCAGGCTCCTGACGCGCCTTTTGATGGCGGACCACCCGGCGGACGACGTGCTGGCGAACCTCTACTGGAACATGACGCTCCTGGCCGCACCTGAGGTCCCCGTGCCGGCGGTGAACTGGCGCTTCCTGCGGCGCTGGCTCGTCCTGTGGGGGCTGGCGCCGGACCTGACGCGCTGCGCCCGCTGTGGGGCGCGGCCGAAACGGGCGGCCTGGACGGAGGAAGGGCTGCTGTGCCCGGACTGCGCGCCGGACGCGGCGCGGACCCATCCGGCCTTTACGGCCGAGGAGCTGGCGCTGCTCCTGCGCGTGGCGGAGTCCTCCGCGGACGCGCTGCCCCGCGCCTTCGGCTCTTTTGAGGGACGGGGGCCGGCCGGAGGCGGAGAGCCCTTTGCCGTCGCCGCACGCTGTGCGGCGGGCCTGCTGGAGGGCGGGGCGCGGTAGCCGCGCAGGGCGGCGTCGAGCGCCTTCCGAGCCCGCGTCAATTTCGTCAATTTAAGGGAGAGCGCTTCCGAACGCCTTTGCTGCGCCTGAGGCGGCTTGTCTTCTGCGGCCGTCGATGCGTCAATCAGCGCGATTCAGCGCTTCCCTAAGGAGAGATGAGGTTTCATGAACTTTCAGGAACTGTGCTTTCGGCTTCAGCGCTTCTGGAGCCAGAAGGGCTGCGTGGTGCGGCAGCCGTACGACGTCGAGGTCGGCGCGGGGACGATGAACCCCGCCACGGCGCTGCGGGTGCTGGGGCCGGAGCCGTGGCGAACCGCCTACGTGGAGCCGTCGCGCCGTCCGGCCGACGGGCGCTACGGCCAGAACCCCAACCGCCTTCAGCACTACTATCAGTATCAGGTCATCATCAAGCCGGCGCCGGCCAACATCCAAGACCTCTACATTGAAAGCCTGACGAGCCTGGGGATCGAGCCCGAAGAGCATGACATCCGCTTCGTCGAGGACGACTGGGAGAACCCCTCCACGGGCGCCTGGGGCCTGGGGTGGGAGGTGTGGCTGGACGGGATGGAGATCACGCAGTTCACCTACTTCCAGCAGCTGGGCGGCGTGAACATGGAGGCCGTTCCGGCCGAGCTGACCTATGGCCTGGAGCGCATCGCCATGTACGTTCAGAAGGTGGACAGCGTCTACGACCTGAAGTGGACGGACAGCGTCACCTACGGCGACGTACACCTCCAGGGCGAGATCGAGCACTCCCGCTACAACTTCGAGGTGGCGGACACGGACATGCTCTTCAAGCTGTTCCGGGCCTACGAGGCCGAGGCGGGCCGCATCCTGGACGCCGGCCTGGTGCTGCCCGCCTACGACTACGTGCTGAAGAGCTCCCACACGTTCAACCTCCTGGACGCCCGCGGGGCCATCAGCGTCACGGAGCGCACCAGCTACATCGGGCGGGTCCGCGCCCTGGCCTGCCGCTGCGCTGCGGCCTGGCGCAAGCAGCGCGAGGACATGGGCTTTCCGCTGATGGGGCGGTTTGACGCCGCCCGCGCCGGAGAATCGTTCTTCGAGGGGGGGAATGCGTGATGGCGCTGAAGAACGTGGTGCTGGAGATCGGAACGGAGGAGATCCCCTATCGTTTTATACCGGACGCGCTGGCGGCGCTGAAGCAGGGGGCCGCCTCCGCCCTGACGGGAAGCCGGATTGGCTTCAAGGACGTGAACGCTTACGCCACGCCTCGCCGCCTGGTGCTGATCGCGTCGGGGGTTGAGGAACAACAGCAGGCCCTGATGGAGAGCTTCAAGGGGCCGCCCCTGGCCTCGGCCTACGACGACGAGGGGAACCCCACGCGGGCGGCCCTGGGCTTCGCGAAGAGCCGGGGCGTTTCGGTGGACGACCTGAAGAGGGATACGGTGAAGGGCGTTGAGTACGTCATGGCGGAGGTCCGCGAGGAGGGCCGCGCTACCCGGAGCGTCCTGCCGGACCTGCTGCGCGGCCTCATCGAGGGGCTGACCTTCCCCAAGAGCATGTACTGGAACGATCCCGGCGTGCGCTTTGCGCGGCCCATCCGCTGGATTCTGGCCCTTGCGGACGACCAGGTGATCCCCTTCAGCTTCGCCGGCGTGGAGAGTGGACGGACGACGAGCGGGCACCGCTTCATGGGCAAGAAGGCCATCGAGGTGAAGGACGCTGCGGACTTCATGGGGGCGCTGTTCGAGAACAAGGTCATCCTGGACCAGGACCGGCGCCGCCAGGAGATGCTGGCAGCGGTCACGAAGCTGGAGAACCAGTTCGAGGGGAACCTGAAGGCGGAGCTGCCGCCCGAGCTGGTGGAGGAGAACCTCTACCTGGTGGAGTACCCCGTTCCTTTCGTCGGCTCCTTTGACGCGCGCTACCTGGAGATTCCTGAGGAGGTGCTGGTCACCTCCATGAAGAAGAACCAGAAGTACTTCCCGGTCCGCAACGCGGACAGCAAGAAGCTGGCGAACTTCTTCATCGGCGTCAGCAACAACCGGGCGGAGAACATGCAGGTGGTCCGGGAGGGCAACGAGCGCGTCCTGAGGGCGCGCCTTGAGGACGCCGCCTTCTTCTGGAAGGAGGACCTCAAGCGCTCCCTCTCCTCCTACGTCGACCGCTTGAAGGACGTGACCTACCAGGAGAAGCTGGGAAGCATGAAGGAGAAGGTGGAGCGGACGCAGAAGCTGGCGCTCTGGCTGTGCGGGGAGCTGAAGCGGAAGGACCTCGCCCCCCTGGTGGAGCGCGCGGCCTGGCTCTCCAAGGCGGACCAGGTGACGAGCATGGTCTTTGAGTTTCCGGAGCTTCAGGGAGTCATGGGCCGGGAGTACGCCCTGCGTTCCGGGGAGGACCCCCGCGTGGCGAAGGCCATCTTCGAGCACTACCTCCCCCGCTTCGCGTCGGACGCTCTGCCGACGGACGACGTGGGGGCCATCCTTGGCGTTGCGGAGCGCCTGCACATCATCACGGCCTGCTACAAGGTGGGGCTTGAGCCCACGAGCGCCCAGGACCCCTATGCGCTGCGGCGCGCGGCCCGCGGCATGAACGAGATCCTCTGGGCCAGGAACCTGGACCTCGACGTGGATGCCGCCGTGGACGAGGCCTGCCGCATCAACGAGGTGGACGGAGACACGCGGCTTCGGATCGGGGCCTTCCTGTCTGAAAGGCTGAAGGGACAGCTTTATGAACGTGGCTACGACAAGGACCTGGCTGTCCTGGCCATCTCCGTCATCGGCCGGATGCCCAACCAGGCGCTGCGCCTGATGGAGGTCCTCACGGAGGTCCGGGAGCAGGAGTGGTTCGTGAACCTGGTGTCCGCGGCGGTGCGCGTGCGCAACATTCTGCAGAAGGCGGGGCGCGAGGTGCAGCGGGGTGAGCGCCTGGAGGCGGACCCCTCCCTCATGACCGTTCAGGCAGAGCGCGAGCTGGACGCCGCCGTTTCAAACCTGGAGCCCTCCGTGCGCATCGCCCTGGAGTCCCACGACTGGCAGGCGCTCATGGAGCTCCTGGCGAAGCTCTCCCCTGTGGTGACGACCTTCTTCGATGACGTGATGGTGATGGATCGGGACGAGGCCGTGCGGAACAATCGCCTGATGATCCTGGAGCGGTGCGGCGCGCTGTTCAGCGAGGTGGGCGACATCGGCTCCATCAAGCTGGCGTCCGCGGAGGAGCTGGCGCCGAAGGGATAGGCGGGGACCTTCACGGTCCGATGGGGGGGGCCGCGTGCGGCCGCCCTTTTTTCAGAGCTTGACGGGGAGGGAAGGGACTTGGGACAGGACAGGGAGTTCGCTCAGCGGGTGCGCCGCCTGAAGCGCGAGCTCTACGACGAGTACGGCTTCTTCTACTATGTGCCGATGGCGGAGTCCTACGCGGTGCAGCTTCCCGTCACCGTCAGCTGCAGCTATGGGCGCTGCCTGTTCTGCGACCTGAACCAGGGCATGCGGTTCCGCGCGCTCTCCATGGAGGAGATCGCCGCGAACGTCGAGCGCCTTCAGGCGATCCACGAGCGGGACCGCAGGCCTCCCACGCGCTTCCTCCTGGCGGGAGGCAACCCCCTCGTGCTGGGGACGGAGGCGCTCCTGCGCATTGCGGGGATGGTGCGCAGCGCGTTCCCTTCGTGCGCCTACATCTCGGCCTTCGCGCGGGCGGACGACGTGCTGCGCAAGACCCCGGCGGAGCTGGAGGCCCTGCGCGGCGCCGGGTATGACCGCTTCTGCCTGGGCGTCGAGTCCGGGTCGGATCGGGTGCTGCGCTACCAGGAGAAGGGCGTGGGGCGCGAGGAGAACGCTCGCGCTATGGCGGCGCTGGAGGCGGCGGGGATAGCCTTCTCCGTCTACGTCATGCTGGGCCTGGGAGGGCGGGAGATGTCGGCGGACCACGTGGAGGGGACGGCCAGCCTGCTGAACGCGGCCCGCCCCTTCGAGCTGACGGTGGTGACGCTCGTGATCTTCAAGGGCGCCCGCCTGGCGGAGCGGGTGCGCGCCCGCGAGTTTCGGCGCCTCTCGCCCCTGGAGGCGATGCGGGAGGGGCGGGACCTCCTGTCCCGGCTGACGCTCTCCACGGTGTGGAACGCCACGCACAAGACGAACCTCTTTCCCATCAAGGGGCGCATCCCCCTGCATCGGGAACGGCTGTTGCAGCGCCTGGATGAGGCCGACCGGGAGTTGTCGGGCCCTGGCGCAGGGGAGCGTGATCTCCTGCGCTGGCGCAGCTGGGGGGTGGAGTAGTGGGGACGCCGCCGCTTTCTCCGCGCGAAGGCCTGTGCTAGAATTTTTCATAAGGAAGCTGCACACGCGAACCAGGGAGGTGGAAGGATGGACAGGCCTCAGGCCGTCACGGCGGCGGATCAGGCGTACCGGGAGATTCGCCGCTGCATCCTGTTGCGGCAGTACGCCGCGGGGGAGCGGCTGTCGGAGGTGGAACTGGCGCGCCAGGCCGGCGTCAGCCGCACGCCGGTGCGCGAGGCCCTGCGCCGTCTGGGGGAGGAGGGCTTCGTCGTCGTCGTGCCCAGCCAGGGCGTGTGGGTGGCGGACCCGACGCCGGAGGGCATGGAGCAGGCCTACGAGGTGCGGGAGGTGCTGGAGTGCAAGGCCGTCGCCAAGGCGGCCGCCAACGTCACGCCGCTTCTGATCGCGCGGCTTGAGGCGAAGGTTGCGGAGGAGGAGAGCATCATCCAGAACCGGGACATAGACCGCTACATGACGGTGAACACGGATTTCCACATGACGCTGGCCATGGGCAGCGGCAACGGGGTGATGGTGGACTTCATCCGGCGCATCCTCATGATCACGGGGGTCTACATGGCCTTCTTCAACCCCTTCTTCGACGAGTCGACCCTGGAGGAGCACCGTCGGATCGTGCGCGTGGTGAGCACGGGCGACGTGGAGGGCAGCGTTGCCGTCATGCGGGAGCACATTCGGCTCCGCGTCCCGAATGCGGAGTGGCGCCTGCCGGGCGGAGCGTGACTGACGGCCCGTGAGCAAGGGCGAACGGCAGCCGGAAGGCTCCCCGAAGGGGAGGGGTGTAGGGGCGGCGAGTGTTTTTCATAAGACGCGCCTGTCTGACCTCTCTCGCCAACGCCGAAAGACGACAATAAATTGTCCTCTCTCGCCAACGCCGAAAGACGACAATAAATTGTCCTCTTTCGGCACAGCCGACCGACCGGCCCCCTCCGCCCCCGTCCGGCTAGCGCCTCCTGAGAAGGAGGAGGCCCGCCACGACGGCCAACCCCATCAGGCCCGACAAGCCGGCGCTGCACCCGTTCAGGCCCTCGTTCTTCCGGTCCGAGTCCAGACTGAAGGGCAGGTCCCGGCTGTACTGCCGCCCGTTTATCTTCCAGTGGAGCGTGGAGCGCCACTCCCCCTCCCCGATGCGGAACCTGAACCGGTACTGGTAGAAGCCCTCGCTGCGGCGCGCGTCGTCGTATTCGAACCTTCCGCTCAGGCTCCCGTTCCGCTGTCTCAGGACCATGTAGACGGAGCCCGTGTCCGGCTGGCGGTTGAAGCGCGCCGTCGTGGTCATGTAGTCGCCCGGGTAGGCGGGGCCGGAGGTCACCCGGTAGGAGGCGAGACCATTCTCAACGCTTTCCTCCCGGATCAGCGAAATGCTCTCCTCGTACCGCTTCGTCTCCGCGTCCCCACCCGGAGCGTTCCAACGGAGGAAGGCGCGGCGCATCCCGGACTCCGCCTTGAAGGTCACGGAGGCGCGCCACTCGGAGGCGCCCTCGTACGTCCGCTGCTCGCCGTCGCTCTCCCGGAGGGACCAGGAGCGCAGGGACTTGCCCTCAGCATCCGTCACGGAGACGACCAGCGTCCCGTCCTGGGGACGGAGGCCGTAGCGAAAGCGGACCGTCAGCGTCATGTTCTCGCCCGCGACGGGTTCATCAGGGTAGGACCTGAACTCGATCAGCCCGACGTCCCCGGAACTCGTCACCCCCGCCTCCGCAGCACAGGGGAAAAGGCCAAACGCCGCCAGAGCCGCCAAAAGCAGCCCCACCCCTCCGAAAGCCCTCAACGGTCCGCACACAAATTTCCTCATCAAATCAACGTGCTCCTTTCAATATATATTGATGCTCGATATTTTATGATGCTCTTACGCTCCCCATTGCCGTTGCACCACACCTCTGTGGAGCGTTTCAACGCGCTCAGTTGCCGATGTGCAGCAGGTTGTCCAGCAGTTGCTCCTTGAGCTGGTCCTGCGTGGACCGATCCTCCGGGCTCCCGCCGCCGGGGCCGGTGGGGAACTTCAGGTTCAGACGGAACTGGGTGTCATCCCTCTGCTTCTGCTGGTTTCCGTTGAGGGAGTCCAGCGGAAGGTAGTCCTGCAGGGGCTTGTCGATCTTCAGGTTCAACAGGCGCAGCTCCTGCCAACTGTTGGACAGGGTGAAGGATACGTCCTGGAAGTCCCGGCCCCGCAGCCCGATGGCGCGGCCCAGCGTGTCGCGCACCAGGCCCCCGGACAGACCGCCCGTCATGTACTGAAACACGCCCTTCAGGGCCCCAAGGATCTGGTCCAGCAGCTTGAGGTCGAAGCGCCCTTTGCAGACCAGCTTCAGCCCCTTGCCGGGGATGCCCAGGGAGCCGTTGACGGAGAAATAACGGTAGAGCGGCTCCTCCGGCCCCGCCGTGGCCTGGGACCCCGGGTTCAGGAAGAGGTCCGACCCGTCCCAGAAGAAGGTCCCCCGGACGTGCTCAAAGCTGATGCGCTTCGTGGGGGAGATCGCGTCGATGAGCTCCATCCCCCGCAGACAGCCGCTGGAGGTGATGAAGCGCCCCGCGGCAAAGCTCGTGGCCAGGAAGCCGAAGTTCCCCTTCAGGTCCGCCTCCAGGTCCGCGCTGCCCACCAGCTCTCCCTCCGTCAGGAACGGCGCGGTGAGACGACCCAGGTCCACGTCCCGCGCGGTCAGCCGGCCCTTCCATCGGGAGCCCTTCAGGTCCGCCTCGACGCTCAGTCGGACGACACCCCCCGCCAGGTCGGCGCTGCCCTCCTTCATGAGGACCTTCCCCCTCCCCGTCAGGACCGTCATCGGGAGGGAGACGTTCGCGACGTCCACACTGCCCACGGCGGTGAGCTTCTTCGAGGCGACCGTCACCTCGATGGGCCCGTCCCCCGGCGCCGTGCCCCTGACGCTCACCGTCGCCGCGCCGGAGACCATGCCCACGGCCTGAGGGGCCACCTCCGCCGCCAGGACCCCCAGGTCCATCGGCGCCGTCCGCACCGTCCAGGCCCACGCCTTGCCCGCCCGCTTCAGGACGCCTTCCATGGAGAGCTTAAAACTCCCCTTCCGCCCGCTGGCCGTCAGGGCGTACCGGCCGGCCGATGGGGACGTGAGGGTGAGGGACGCAGCGTCGATCACCACCTGGTTGACGGAGACGGGGGAGTCCACCCGCAGCGTCAGGGCGGGCCGCGCCAGGGTCCCCTTCAGGGCCAGAGAGCCGTCCAGGGAGCCGCCCAGGGGGGCAGCCTCCAGGAAGCGCTCGGCCAGCGGCCGCAGCGCCAGCCCCTTGACGCTCATCGAAACGTCCAGGACGCTGTCCGCCAGACGCTTCTTCCCCGCCGTGACCCGGCCGCTGCCCGAAATCAGGGCCGACCCCACCCTGGCTTCCAGCTTTCGAATGGAGACCTGGGCCGCGTTTCCGCCCGCCGCGAGCGTCACCGTCGGGACCTCGACCCCCCAGGCCCGCACCCCCTCCGCCTGGAGGCTCGCCTGCAGGGAGGCCGTCGAGAGCTCGCCCTTCACGCTGAGGTGGCCTCGCACCGTCCCCGCCACCGGGACGGAGGGCGCGAGGTCCTTCACCAGGCGGGCCAGGTCCAGCGCCGGGACGGAGGCCGAGAGGTCCAGACGCGGGGAGCCCGGCGCGAAGGTCACATCGCCCCGCAGGGACACGACGCCCCCCGCCAGGCTCACCCGCGTCTCGGGCAGGGAGAGGCGGCCCGCCGCGTAGGTGGCCGAGACGTCCAGGTTCCCCAGGGGGACGTTCGCCGCCCGGTTGTTCCGCCCCCTCAGGCGCACCGTCGCGCGGGGGTCCTCAAAGCCCCCCTCGACCTCCGCCTCCAGGTCGCAGAGGCCTCGAAGCTGCCCCGCCAGTTGGGGGAAGGTTCGGGGGTCCAAGTCTCGGAGGCTGGCCTGGAAGGACAGGGTCCGATCCCCCAGGTCCGCCGCGCCCGACGCGGAGAGGGAGGCGGAGCCCAGCCGCGCCGTCAGGGAGTCCAGGCTCGCCCGTCCCCTTCGCCAGCGGAGGTCCGCCTGAAGGCCCGACAGATTGAGGCCCGCCGCGGAGAGCTTCTCCGACGCGACCCGGCCGGAGACGGAGAGGTCCTCCGCCACCCTGAGGGTGACGGTGGCCCGGCCCGAAAGCCGGTGCTCCGCCAGCGCCGGCAGCACGGCGGCGGCGCTGGACAGGTCGGCGTTCACCACGGAGAGGATCAGCCGGGGCAGGAGCTTTCCGTCCTTCTCCGCCACCTCGCCGCGCCCGAAGAGCTTGCCGCCGAACACCTCCCCGCCACAGGAGACCCTGGGGGCCTCCCCAGCCCCCAGGCGGGCGTCCAGGGTCAGCCCCTTCACCAGGCGCTGCCCCCCTGCGGAGACCTCCGGGAGGCGCGCCGCGAGGCGCCCCTCCCACCTCTCCAGGTCCCCGGAGAGGTCGAAGCTCACCAGCCCCCCCTCTCCCTCCAGCCCCGCGCCGGGGGCTGCGATGCGCCCAATCTCCCTCAGGGAGAGGTTTTGCGCTTCGCCGCGGGCCACGACGCGCAGCGCTTCCATCCCGCGGCTCAGGTCCGCCGAGGCCTCCAGCCGGATGGAGGACGCCGCCGTCCGGAGCTCGCCCCCCGCCACCGACAGGACCCCACCGGCCCAGCGCCAGGGCACCCGCAGGGAGAGGGGAACGTCCGCCACCGCGCCCTTCCGGAGGGTGAGCACCCCCTCGGCCTTCACGTCCCCGGAGTCCGCACGGACCTGAAGCCGTCCGTGCAGGAGGCCGGAGGCCCGCGGGGTTCCATCGGGAGCCAGGGCCATGAGGGGCGCCAGCGGCAGCGCCGACAGGTCCGCCCTGAGGTCCAGCACAGGCAGAATCCGCCCCTGAACCGCCCCTCGCCCCTCACCGACGCGGAGGTCTGAGGAGAGGACCTCGAGGGTCTGAAAGCTCACCCTCCCCTTCAGCGCGATGGGCAGGTCCTCCGCCATCGACCTGAGGCGGGCGGCGAGGGCCAGGTCCCCCTCCTCCGTCAGCGTCAGCTCGGAGAGGTCGAGGGTTCCCTGAGAAAGGATCAGGTGCAGGTCCCGCAGGGAGGCCCTCAGGGGGTACACGGCGGGGCTGGCCCCCTCCGCACCGCCTGCGAAACGTCCAGCCAGCTCTTGAATCCTCTCCACGTCGGCGCTTAGTCCCTGAACCTCAAGGGATCGGACCCAGGGGGTCCCCCGAAGGGTCAGCCCCCAATCCAGGCTGACGGCGGCCCGGTCCAGCGTCAGGTACGTCGCGTCCCCCGACGCCAGGACAAGGCCCTGCACCTCATAACCCTGGAACAGGGACCCCTCCACCCCCTCCAGCCTCAGGGCCGGCGTCATGGCGCCGCCGATCCATCGAGCCAGGGGTAGCACGAGCCAGGAGCCCGTGGGCAGCCAGAAGAGCGTCGCGGCCGTTGCCGCAACCAAAAGGAGCAGGGCCAACAGGCCCTTCAAGAACTTTGTCAAATGGAAAGACCTCGCTTCGTTCCTCATCAATTCCCACAACCGCAAAACAGCGAACGGACGCCGGGGCCACCTCTCCCCCGCGTCCCTGGACGCGATTATAAAGGAAACGGGGGGAAAAATCCTGGAGGCTTTTCCTCAATCTTACGGCCCCTCAAAAAACGCGCAGGAAGCCTGAGCCCTTCGACCTGCGGTCTGTGGGCTTCGAGGCTCCAATGCCGAAAGTGGGGCAAAAAATGAACCTTTGGTCCGTGTGGATGGAATTGTGGACAAGTGGACAACCCGGTGGATATTTTTCCGCGATGCGTTACGACATCGCCGTTCCGACCCGCAATGTGGATAAGTGGACGGTGTGGAAGAAGCGACGCCGGGGAAAAAATCAAGTCTTGACTTTTTTCGATTTTGACCTCAGCGTCCATTCCTCCATTCTCGCGAAAAGCACAAAAGGATTTCTACAAAATCGCAAAGTATGGTATAAATAGCCCCGTGCGCGCCGGAGAGCCAAGGTCCCGGAGTGCACACGACCGAACCCTTAAGGAGAAGTGCCCGTGAAAAAGACGCAGAAAAACCAGACCCCATCAGACGTGCGGAGAATCCAGGGCGGCGCGGGGGCCCGCCGCATCTTCAGCGACGTGGAGCGCCGCTACATCGCGCCGGAGGCCCTGGCCCTGGCCTCGTCGCTCCTGGAGTCCTGGGCCGTCCCCATGGAAACGATGGAGAAGGCCCTCATACAGGCCCTCGTCCTGGGGATGGCCAGCAACTCCGCCACCGACGCCTCCACCCTTCAGAACCTGGTGGACGCCGTGTCGCTGGACCCCACCTTCAGCATCCCGCTCCTGCTGGCACCCTCCCAGTCCCAGCCGAGCTGGGTGTGCTGATGAGCCCCGCCAAGAAAGCGGCGGCCAAAAAGCGTACGGCCCAGGGGCCGGAGGCCGCCACGGAAAAGGCACCCACGACCGCAGCAAAGGCGCCGGCCGCAAAGCGCGCGGCCAGGAAGCCAAAGGCTGTCGCAGAGAAGGCACCCGCGACGAAAGAGCCGGCCGCGAAGCCTGCGGCCAAGCGAACGAAGGCCGCCACGAAAAAGGCACCCGCGGCCGCAGCAAAGGCGCCGGCCAGGGCGTCCCGCAGGCGCACCGGCCCCCTCAGCGCCGAGGGGCGGACGCTGATCATCGTGGAGTCCCCGGAGAAGGCCCAGACCATCAATGGCTTCCTGGGGAAGGACTACCTCGTCCGGTCCAGCAAGGGGCACATCCGGGACCTGCCCCGCAGCCGCATGGCCATCGACATCGAGCACGACTTCAAGCCGGAGTACATCCTGGTCAAGGGCAAGGCCGCCCTGAAGAACGAGCTCCTGGCTCTGGCCCGGAGCGCCGCGAACGTCCTCCTGGCCTCGGACCCGGACCGCGAGGGGGAGGCCATCGCCTGGCACCTGGCGGAGGTGCTGGGGGTGGACCTGGCCAGCCGGTGCCGCGTGCGCTTCTACGAGATCACGGCCAACGCCGTGCGGAGCGCGGTGCAGGCGCCGGACTTCATCGACCAGAACCGGGTGGACGCCCAGCAGGCCCGCCGCGTCCTCGACCGGCTGGTGGGGTACACGCTGAGCCCCCTCCTCTGGAAGAAGATCCGCTACGGCCTCTCCGCGGGGCGCGTGCAGTCCGTGGCGCTGAACCTGATCTGCCAGCGGGAGCGCGAGATCCAGAAGTTCGTCCCGGACCCCTACTGGGTGGTGACGGTGCGGGCCTCCGCGCCGGGGGACCGCCTCTACGAGCTGAGGGCGGACCGGCTGGACGGGAAGTCCCTGATGAAGGGGACGCTGCCGCTCCTGATCAAGGACGAGGCCACGGCGGACGATATCCTGGAGGAGGTGCGGAACCACCCCCTGACCGTTTCGGAGTTCCGCCTGCGCGAGAGCCCCAGGGCGGCGCCGGCCCCCTTCCGCACCAGCACCCTGCAGCAGGAGGCCTCGCGGCGCCTCGGCATGGTGCCGCGGCGCACGATGCGCGTGGCCCAGGAGCTCTACGAGGGGCTGAACGTCCCCGGCCGCGGCAGCGTGGGCCTCATCACCTACATGCGCACGGACAGCCTGAGGCTCTCCGAGGAGGCTTTGGGGCTCTGCCGGGACTTCATCGAGCGGACCTACGGCGCCGAGCGGCTGCCGAAGGCCCCCAACGTCTACGCGGCGCCGGGCCGCAGCCAGGACGCGCACGAGGCGATCCGCCCGACGGACGTGACCCTCACGCCGGAGGCCGTCCGGGACGCGATGTCGCCCGAGCAGTTCCGCCTCTACGACATGATCTGGCGCCGGTTCACGGCGTGCCAGATGGCGCCCGCCGTCACGGCGAAGGCCACGCTGCGGGCGGAGGCCGGCCGCGTCGGCCTGAAGCAGGAGGGCGAGAGCCTGGTCTTCGACGGCTGGAGCGCGGTGTGGCCCCTGGACCTGAAGGGGGAGCGGCTGGAGCCCGTCGAGGCGGGGACGGTCCTGACCCCCACCGACATGACGAAGGAGCAGCGCTTCACGCGCCCGCCGGCCCGCTACTCGGAGGCCAGCCTAATCAAGACGCTGGAGGAGAACGGGGTGGGGCGCCCCTCCACCTACGCGACGATCTCCGGCACGCTCGACGTGCGCGGCTACGTGGAGAAGAACGAGGAG
This sequence comes from uncultured Fretibacterium sp., assembly GCF_938030725.1. Taxonomy (GTDB): domain Bacteria; phylum Synergistota; class Synergistia; order Synergistales; family Aminobacteriaceae; genus Fretibacterium. The sequence goes on from NZ_CALHIQ010000125.1 coordinate 37,439, forward strand.
AAGCGCTTCTGCCCCACCGCCCTGGGGATGACGGTGGACGAGTTCCTGATGCGCTACTTCGACCGCAAGGACCTGTCCTCCATCGTGGACGCGGGCTTCACCGCCCAGATGGAGCGGGAGCTGGACGAGGTGGAGGAAACCCGCCGCCGCTGGCTGGACGTGGTGCGGGAGTTCTGGACCGAGTTCTCGCGAACGGTGGAGGAGGCCCAGAGCGCGGAGCGCGTGCCCCTTCCGGAGCCGGAGCCCATCGGTGAGGACTGCCCCGAGTGCGGGAAGCCTCTGGTGAAGAAGCGCGGGCGCTTCGGGGAGTTCATCGCCTGCACCGGCTACCCGGAGTGCCGCTACACCCGCGCCATCCTGAAGACCATCGGCGTGCCGTGCCCCAAGTGCGGCTCGGAGCAGGGCGGCACGGTGGTGAAGCGGCGCAGCCGGACCGGCAGGACCTTCTACGGCTGCTCCCGATACCCCGACTGCGACTACACCTCCTGGAACCAACCGACGGGCGACCGGTGCCCGGAGTGCGGGGCGGACCTCTACCGGCGCGGACGGACCCGCTTCTGCACCCAGTGCGGCTACAAGGCCGCGGACGACGCGCCCTCCGACGAGTGACGGGACGAAGCCAAGAGATGGACGAAAAGGTCGGAGGGCTCATGGACATGCCGTTCACCGTCGTCGGCGGCGGGCTTGCGGGATGCGAGGCGGCGTGGCAACTGGCCCGGCGCGGCCTGCCCGTGCACCTGTTCGAGATGCGGCCCCTGGCCACGACGCCGGCCCACAGCACGGACCGGCTGGCGGAGGTGGTGTGCAGCAACTCCTTCGGGGCGGACCGGGGACGCGAGCGCCCCTCCGCGGGGGGCATCCTGAAGGACGAGCTGGCCCTGGGCGGCTCCCTGATCCTGGAGTGCGCCGAGGCCTGCCGCGTGCCCGCGGGCGGCGCGCTGGCCGTGGACCGGGAACGCTTCTCGGCCCTGGTCACGGAACGGATCACCGCCCGCCCGGAGGTCCAACTGATCCGCCAGGAGGTCACGTCCCTGCCGGAGGGCCCGGCGATCCTCGCCACGGGCCCCCTCACCTCCGCCCCCCTGGCGGACGCCCTGGCCGCGGCGCTGGGCCGCGGGTACGTGGCCTTCTTCGACGCGGCGGCCCCCATCGTCACCCGCGACTCCATCGACATGGAGAGGGCCTACGTCGCAGGGCGGTGGGGCGGGAGCGGGGACTACATCAACTGCCCCATGACGCGGGAGGAGTACCTGGCCTTCCACGACGCGCTGGTCCACGCAGAGCGCGCGCTGCCCCACGACTTCGAGCGGGGGATGTACTTCGAGGGCTGCATCCCCATCGAGGCCCTGGCGGAGCGGGGCCCGGACACCCTGCGCTTCGGCCCCCTCCGCCCGGTGGGGCTGGAGGACCCCCGGCCGGGACACGGCGGCCGCGCCTGGGCCGTCGTGCAGCTGCGGCAGGACGACGCCGCGGGGACGCTCTTCAACCTCGTGGGCTTTCAGACCGGGCTGAAGTGGGGAGAGCAGCGGCGCGTGTTCTCCATGATCCCCGGCCTCGAGCGCGCCGAGTTCGTGCGCCTGGGGGTGATGCACCGCAACACCTCCGTCTGCGCGCCCGCCGTGCTGGACCCGTGGCTGCGTCCCACCCCCACGAGGCGAGGGGACCTGTTTCTGGCGGGACAGATCACGGGGGTGGAGGGCTACATGGAGAGCACGGCCATGGGGCTCGCGGCCGGCCTCCACGCCGCCTGCCTGGCGACGGGGCGCCCCCTGCCCGTCTGGCCCGACGAAACGGTCGTCGGGTCCCTGATGCGCTACCTCCGAACCGCGGACCCGGAGCGCTTTCAGCCCATGAACGCCAACCTGGGCATCCTCCCTCCGCTGGAGGGCCGGATACGGGACAAAAAGCTTCGCGCCGCGGCCTACCGCGACCGCGCCCTGGCCGCCGCCGAGGGCTTCTGGCGGGCTCAGGGCGTCCCCGCGCCTTGACGTCAGCACGGCGAATCAATAAAATAGTGCCATCTTCAGCTTAAGGAGGTCGTGTTATGAAAAGGATTTGCGTTATTCTGGCCGCCCTGCTGGCCGCGACGTTGGCCGCGTGCCCCGCATCGGCTGAGTTCGTGCGCAGGGTCGTGCCCCTGGAGCGAGAGGGCGTCAAGCTCTTCCTGGAGTCCCTCGAAAGCGGGGACGCGAGCGTCCCCCGGAAGCCGCTGCTCCTGGTCCATGGACTGACCTACTCCTCCCACGAGTTCGACGTGGACTATCAGGACTACAGCCTCGCCCGCTTCTTCGCGGAGAAAGGCTACGCGGTGTGGCGCCTGGACATCGCGGGCTACGGCTCGTCCCAGGCCGTTGAGGACGGCTTCCTGCCAAACTCGGACTACGCGGCGGAGGACATCGCGGCCGCGGCGGGCGTCATCCTGAAGGAAAGCGGAAGCGCAAAGCTGGACGTGCTGGGCTGGAGCTGGGGCACCGTCACCAGCGGGCGCTTTGCCGCAAAGTACCCGGACCTGGTGCGCAGGCTCGTGCTCTACGCCCCCATCGTGGCCGGCCTGGGGGCCGTCGAGGTGACGAAGCCCTTCAACCACAACACCTGGGCCCACGCGGCGGGCGATTTTCAGACGCGCCAGGACCAGAGCATCGACTACGACATCGTGGAGCGCGCCGTGGCGGACACGTTTCTGTCCAACTGCTGGCGCTACGACGGGGACTCGAGCCCCAACGGCGGGCGTCGGGACCTCTTGGTGTCGGACGACGTGCGCCTGATCCCCACCGCGCAGATCAAGGCGCCGACGCTGATCATCGCCGGATCGGTGGACCCCTACGTTTCCCCGGAGCTCTGCCGGGAGGCCTTTGAAACCCTGCCGAACAAGGGTTCAAAGCTGGAGATCGTTGAGGGCGCCGCCCACGCCATGATGATGGAAAAGCCTTGGTACCAAACCTTCCGGGAGAAGGTGCTGGACTTCCTCAAAGAGCAGGACTGACCTCGGACGGAGGGGACGGCGAAGGGCGCGGCAGTCGAGGTCGGACTGCCGCGCCCTTTTTTGTGCCCGGCCCCTAGCGGAACGACACGACGGTCACGCCGAAGCCGCCCTCCCCCTCGCCCCCGAGGCGAAAGTCCTTGACGTACTTCAGCCGGGCGCAGAGCGCGTGGACCTCCCGGCGCAGGATGCCCTCGCCCCGCCCGTGGATGACCGTGACGCTCGTGTGGTTGGCGCGGTAGGCCCGGTCCAGGTAGCTCTCCACCAAGGGCATGGCCGTCCCCACGTCCATGCCCCGCACCATGATGGAGCTGGGGACCGTTTCCGCCCTGGACATGGCCTCGGCGTTGGGAGGCGGCACGGCGACCTTGGCCTTTTTCTCCGTCGGGGCCAGCTGCTCCAGGGGGACCTCCACGCGCATGGGGCCCGCCATCAGCGCCGCGCGACCGTTCTTCACGGACTCCACCACGCCCACGATGCCGCTGCCGGCCACCTGCACCGTGACGCCCGGCTCCACGACAAAGGTGGCGGGGCGGCTCGCGATCTCCCGCTCCACGCGCCTGCTGCGGCGCCGATCGATGCCGCTCCGTATCCTCCGAATCTCCTGCCGGCGGCCCTCCAGCCCCTGACTCGCACTCATCTTCACCGTCTCCTCCAGGTCGCGGATCATGCCCTTCGACGCCGCCTCCGCCCGGCTGAGCAGCTGCTCCGCCCGACGGTCCGCCGCCTCCATGATGCTGTCCCGCTGGCCGTCGATCTCCCGCACCCGGTCCTGATAGGCCTGCCGCAGGCGCTCCGTCTCCTGAACGGTCGCCTGGAAGCTCCGCTCCGCCTGGTCCAGCGCCGCCCGCCGCTCCACCAGCTCCCCCATCAGCTCCTCCGCCGAAACCTCGTGGGTGGCCAGCTCTCCCTGAGCCAGCTTCAGGACCTCCTCCGGCATCCCGTAACGCCGGGCGATGGCCAGGGCGTTGCTCTTGCCGGGGACGCCCATGAGGAGCCGGTAGGTCGGGGCCAGGCGCTCCGCATCGAACTCCATGCTGGCCGTCTCCACTCCGGGCGTCGTCAGGGCATACTGCTTGATGGGGTTGTGGTGCGTGGTGGCCAGGGTCGTGCAGCCGCGGCCCCGCAGGGTCTCCAGGATGGCCGTCCCCAGGGCCGCCCCCTCCTGGGGGTCCGTCCCCGCCCCCAGCTCGTCCAGCAGCACCACGGACTGGCGCGTGGCGTCCCGCAGGATGCCCACGATCTTCCTCAGATGCGCGCTGAAGGTGGAGAGGTTCTGCTCGATGCTCTGCTCGTCGCCGATGTCGGCGAAGAGGGCGTCGAAGCTGCCGATCCGGGTGCCGTCCCGGGCGGGCACCGGCAGGCCGCACCAGGCCATCAGCAGGAGCACTCCCACGGTCTTGAGGACCACCGTCTTGCCCCCCGTGTTGGGCCCGGTCACCACCAGGGTGGAGAACCCCTCATCCTCCCCGCAGGACACGTCCACGGGAACGGCCGCGTCCTTCAGCATGGGGTGCCGCGCCCCCACCAGGCGGAGGCCGCGCTTCCGGCTCAGCGCCGGGACGATCCAGCCCCGCCCGCGCACCAGCCCGTCGCAGGCCGTCATCAGGTCGAGCTCTCCCAGTACGCGCTCCGCCGCGTCCAGGGCTCCCGCGCGGGCCAGGACCTTTCGCGTCAAGTCCAGCAGGATCAGCTGCTCCTCGTCGCGCTCGTCGTGGGTCCGCATCAGGAGGCCATTGTTGATGGAAGAGAGCATCCGAGGCTCCATGTAAACGGAATTTCCGGAGCTGGAGCGCTCCACGGCAAGGCCGGGGAACCGGTTGACGTACTCCTGCCGCACCAGGAGCAGGAAGCGCCCGTCCCGCCAGGCCAACGTCCGCTCCTGGAGCATGTTCAGGACGTTGGGGTCGTTCAGCAGGCGCTCCACCGTGCGCCGCCCGGACCGCTTCAGGGACTCCAGTGCCTCCCGTATCTGAGCCAGCTTCGGGCTGGCCCGGTCCGCCAGGCGCCCCGTGTCCTCCACCACGGAGAGGGCCTCGATCTCCGGGGCGAAGTCCCTCAGCCTCCGGCGCAGCGCCTCAAGGGCGGGATGCGGGGCGTCCGCCAAGCCGTCCCGCACGCGCTTCGCCGCGCCCATCAGGGCGCGCACCATCAGGAGCTCGCCCCCCGACAGGATGCCGCTGCGCCGGGCCCCCTCGAAGAGGGGGGTGACGGCGGGCAGGTCCGCGCTCCACTGGGGGGCTCCCTGGGCGTCCAGCAGGTCCTGCCACTCCCTCAACAGGTCCGCGCGACGGCTGAGGCGGGCGAAGTCCTCCGCAGGGGCCAGCCGATCGAGGGCCAGGGCTCCCAGCTCTCCCCCCAGGCGTTCCCGCAGGGGCGACAGGGCCTTGCGGAACTCCAGGAGCTCCAGGACGGAGGGCTCCGCGTGCATCAGTGGCTCACGTCCGGCGAGGCGGGCACGGCCAGCACGTCCTCCGACCGGACCACCCCCTCGTCCTGTGAGGCTGATGCGGGGAGAGCCAGGGCGGCGGTTCCGACGGATAGGGCCCCGGACCGCAGCTTCTCCAGGTCCAGCAGTCCCTGCCCCTCGAGGAAGCGCACCGCAGGCGGCCAGGCTATGGCCGCCGCGCGCATGGCGCGGCTCTCCGCCATCCAATCGGTGGGGACGACGGCGGAGAACATCGTCAGCAGGCCGTAGACGAAGATCAGGACGCAGAAGGTCTTGACCGCGCCCATGGCGAGCCCCAGCACGTGGTCCGGCAGCGACAGGTTGGCCGCCGCGATCAGCATGGAGAAGAGCTCCGCCAGGGCGGCGAAGAGGATGGAGATCGCGAAGAAGATGGCGACGGCGCAGCCCAGCCCCGTCAGCCGAAGGTCCCAGGAGGGGAAGTGCCTCAGCACGAACTCCGCGGCAGGGCCCGCCAGGGTCCAGGCGGCCACCGCGCTGACGACGGAACCCACAAGGCTCAGGACCTCGCCAAAGAAGCCGCGCAGCGCCCCTCGCACCAAAAAGAAGGCCAGGAGGCACGCAGCCAGAACGTCAACGATCAAAGCAAGACTCATGAAAATTTCTCCTTAGTGTTTTTAATGGTTTGTATAGGATCGACTGGGGCGGCCGTCAAGCCTCCTCCGTACACTGGCGTGCTCCACCCGATTGCGCCCGTTCTTCTTGGCGGAGTAGAGCGCGTTGTCCGCACGCTCCACCAGGGTTTCCGGCGTGTCCTCCCGGGTCAGCTCGGCCACCCCCAGGGAGATCGTCACCTGCTTACCCTCCCCGAGGCTGCGGGAACGGACCTCGCAGGAGCTGCGGATGCGCTCGGCGATGGCAACGGCGGTCATCATGGGCGCGCCGTCCAGGACGGCGCAGAACTCTTCCCCGCCGTAGCGCGCGGCGATGTCGCACTCCCGGAGGGAACCCTTCAGGATCTCCGCGATCAGGATCAGCGCGCCGTCCCCCTCCTGATGGCCCCAGGTGTCGTTGAAAACCTTGAAGTGGTCGATGTCCATCATGATGAAGGACAGGGGACGGTTTCTGGAGCGGACGCTCGCGATGCGCTCGGCCAGCGAGTACTTCAGAAATGCGTGGTTGTACAGGCCCGTCATGGCGTCCCGCTGGCTGAGCTCCCGGTAATAGCTGCTCTGGGCCTGAAGCCGGGTGTAGTCGTGGAAGCGCGTCCGCGTTTCATAGAGCGGAATGCAGGTGACGCCCAACAGCAGGATCAGGAAGAGGCCCATGCTGACCATGCCCATGAAGAAGGCCCCGCCGAGGGACAGGAAGGTATAACAGAAGAGCCCCACGAAGGACAGGGCAAAGGCGAGGTTGACGGCGAAGAAGGTCAGCAGGTAGAAGTCCCGCCGTCCCATGCGGTACAGGTGGAACGCCAGGTTCAGGAAGCCCGCGACGTTGACCAAGAAGGCCAGAAGGATCGCCGTCACGAGCAGGCCCGGACGGTTCGTCTGGCTCAGCAGCGTCACGGAGAGGCCCAGCAGGACCTGCGCCCACGTCATGGGGCTGCCTCCCCGGGTGCGCTCCCCTCCAAGGGAGTAGAACACCGCGTGGTTGAGTGTAGACCAGACGACGTTCAGGACGCCGTAGAAAAGCCAGGTGAGGAAGTAGATCAGGCGCATCGGCAGGTCGAAGTAGAGGCTGGGATAGCGGTTGAAGAACAAAATGAAGAAGAAGAACGCGACCTGCCCAACGATGGCGCTGCGGTAGAACGGGCTGCCCGTGGAGAGGTAGAACAGGAGGTAGGCCAGGATGAAGCCCAGAAGGGAGCAGATAAAGAGGGTGTGGAACGAGAAGGCCTCCATCTGCCGCGCCATGAATTGGTCCTGGTCCAGGATGTGCAGGTAGGCGCTCAGCGGCAGGGTGTTCAGGATTCGCAGGTAGACGTGGCGGCCCGGCCGCGCGTCAAAGAAACAGGGCATGAGGAAGACCGGGTGCGGGTTACGGATCGCGCCGTTCCCCTCGAGGGGCCTGCCGCTCCAGGAGGCCCAGAGCATAAGGCGGTCCGAGTTCACGGGATCCGGCACGAAACACTCCACCCGCGTGACCTGGGTGGTGGACAGCAGGGCCACCTGGCTGCGACGCAAAAATGGACACCCACTGTCATGGACGAACTGAGCGACGGGGATCCGAAACCAGCGCTCTCCATTGAACGACGCCATCTGCATCACGCCGTTCCTCATGGGGACGAAAGCCTCCGACCTCAGGGCCTCGACCCGGCGCGCCCTTTCCTCCGCCGTTTCCCCGTCAAGGGCCGGCAGCCCGGCGGACGCGGGAAGCTCCTCGATCGCCGCAAGGCGATACTGCCCCCAGTTCTCGCCCGCTCGGTACGCCATGCACATCACGGCCAAAAGGAAGACGACTACTAGAAGGAAACCCAACCACCATCGCAGCCTCTTCAATTTATCCCTGTCCTTTCCGTGCCCTCTCGGCCCACCAGGCCGCTATTCGCATCCCAAACACATCAAAAGAAGCTCAAACGGGCAGATCGTGCAGGACAGCCGTGCAGAGGCCTCCGCCACAGATGAACCATAAGTAACAATGATACTTCCCCCCCACAGAAATTTAAAGGGCCGGCCGATGGGCCATTCCCCGCGAAAAAGAATTCTAAACCACTATAAATGCTCAACTTACGCCATTTCTTTTTCATCCGATGGGCACAAAATAAGGCCGTTCAACCCATAAAACAATATCCTTTATTCTTGCCAATTCAGGAGCTTGAGGCACCTAACCAGTGAGCTTACCGCACGATGCCTATGAGCCCTTCGACTCATATCTCCGAACGATTCCACCCACCCTTCGCCTGCAGCCCCTTCGTCCGACGGCGGGGCGGGGGGACGAACGCCGGCGTTTTCCTGAAAGCGCGGCCAAAACCCCGTGCAAACCCCTCACGAAAATGCTAGAATAATGCCGTCAGTTTTAATGAAGTTCGGTTAAGTTCAATTGTTTATCCTTAAGGAGGCGTTTTGTAGTGAAGAAATTTGCGGCGGCGTTGGCGTGTCTTTGTGCTCTGCTCTGTGGGAGCTGTGCTTTTGGCGACGACAAGCCCCTGGTCGTGGGCTTCGCTCAGATCGGGGCGGAGAGCGGCTGGCGCACGGCGGAGACCGACTCCGTGCTCTCCGCAGCCAAGGAGCTGGGGATCGACCTCAAGTTCAGCGACGCTCAGCAGAAGCAGGAAAACCAGATCAAGGCCATCCGTTCCTTCATCGCTCAGGGCGTGGACGGAATCCTCCTGGCTCCTGTCGTCGAGACCGGCTGGGAGCCCGTCCTGAACGAGGCGAAGAAGGCCGGCATCCCGGTGATCCTCTTGGACCGCGGCATCGTCACGGACGACGACTCCCTTTACGTCTGCAAGATCACGTCGGACTTCGTCTTCGAGGGACGGGAGGCCGCCAAGTGGGTCGTCAAAGAATTGAACGGGAAGGGCAACGTGGTCCAGCTTCAGGGGACCCCCGGCGCCTCCGCCGCCCTGGAGCGGCAGAAGGGGTTCGAGGAGGAGCTCGCCCAGCACCCCGACGTCAAGATCCTGGAGTCCCAGACCGGCGACTTCACGATGGAGCTCGGCAAGCAGGTCATGGAGGCGTTTCTGAAGAAGTACGGGAAGGACATCCAGGTGGTCTACGCCCACAACGACGACATGGGGCTGGGCGCCGTTCAGGCGATCCGCGAGGCGGGATTCAAGCCCGGAACGGACATCAAGGTCATCACGATCGACGCGACCAAGCACGCCTTTCAGGCGATGGTCGACGGGGACATCAACGCGGTCGTGGAGTGCAACCCGCTGCTTGGCCCCCTGGCCTTTGAAACCCTGAAGAAGGCCATCGCGGGTGAGGCGCTCGAGAAGTGGATCGTCCAGAAGGACGAGCTGTTCGAGATGTCCCAGGCCGCGGAGCTGATCGGGCTTCGCAAGTACTAGCCGGAGGGGCGGGGCCTCCCGACGCCCTTTCGGGGTGCGCCGGAGAGGGATACTTTTTGGGGCAGGTGATCTTGAGTGGTATCGGAAGGAACCGTCCTGCTGGAGGCATCGAACGTTTCTCTCTCCTTCCCCGGAGTGAAGGCCCTCGACCACGTCGACTTCACGCTCCGGCGGGGGGAGGTCCATGCCCTCATGGGGCAGAACGGGGCTGGAAAATCGACCCTGATCAAGGTCCTCTCCGGCGTCTGTCGTCGCGATGAGGGGTCCCTGCGCTTCAAGGGGCGGGAGGTCGCCTTCGGGACGCCCCTCGACGCGCAGAGGGCCGGCATCGCGACGGTGCACCAGGAGGTCAACCTGATCCCCACGCTCTCCGTGGCCGAGAACCTCTTTCTCGGCGCGTTCCCCAGACGGGGACTCCGCCGGATCGACTGGGCCAGGATGTTTCGGGAGTCGGAGGAGCTCCTGGCCCGGCTGAACCTTCGGATCGACGTGAGCGAACGGCTGGAGAGCTACTCCATAGCGGTCTGGCAGCTCGTGGCCATCGCGCGCGCCCTTCGGATGTCCTCGGACGTCCTGATCCTCGACGAGCCGACGTCGAGCCTCGACGCGGAGGAAACGGCTCTCCTCTTCGACGTGATGCGGGACCTGAAACAAAAGGGACTGGGCATCCTCTTCGTCACCCACTTCCTGGAGCAGATGTACGAGGTCGCGGACCGCGTCACGGTGCTGCGCAACGGGTGTCGGGTCGGGGAGTACGAGGTCGCCGACCTGTCTCGCATCGACTTGGTCACGGCCATGGTGGGGCGGCAGGTGGAGGAGGGGACCGAGGCGCGCCGGACCCCAAAGGGCCGGGACGAGGACGTTCCCTTCCTTGACGTTCGGGGAGCGGGCCGCAGCGGGGCGATCGAGCCGCTGGACCTCTCCATCGGTCGGGGGGAGGTCGTCGGGTTAGCCGGCCTTTTGGGGTCGGGCAGGAGCGAGGCGGCGCGGATGATCTTCGGGGCCGACCCGGCGGACCGCGGGGAGCTCCTCGTGGAGGGGCGACGGGAGAGGATCACCTCACCCGCCGACGCGATCGCCCTGGGATTCGGCTTCTGCCCGGAGGACCGGAAGGCGGACGGGCTCGTCGGCAAGCTCTCGGTCCGGGAGAACATCATCCTGGTGCTGCAGACAAGCCGCGGCTGGGCCAGGCTCTTGAGGCGCGCCGAACAGGAGCGGATCGCGGACCGATTCATCCAGGCGCTGCAGATCAAGACCCCCGGCGCCGAACAGGCGGTCGAGAAGCTCTCCGGAGGCAACCAGCAGAAGGTCGTCATCGCCCGCTGGCTGGCCTCCAACCTGCGGTTTCTGATCCTCGACGAGCCGACCCGCGGCATTGACGTCGCGGCGAAGTTCGAGATCCAGAAGCTGATCCTGTCCCTGGCGGACGACGGCCTGGCCGTGCTCTTCATCTCCTCGGAGCTGGACGAAACGGTCCGCTGCTGCGGGCGCGTCGCCGTCCTTCGGGACCGGCGCAAGGTGGAGGAGCTGTCGGGCGCCGACGTCAACCGGGAGAGGATCCTGCAGGCCATCGCCAACGCCTGAGGAAGCGCCTCTTGCCTTGCGGGCAGGCCATTGATTGAAGCTTGAAGGGGGAGTCGTCGTGCTGAAGCCATCGGGGAACCGAACGTCGCGGCCCTACCTGTGGGCCCTGTCGTTCTGGCTCCTGCTCCTGATCTTCAACCTGTTCTTCACGGAGAACTTCTGGGCCATCGAGGTCCGGGACGGGCACCTCTACGGCAGCCTCCTGGACGTCCTGCGCCGGGCGGCGCCCACCGTCCTGCTCTCCATGGGGATGACCCTGGTCATCGCCACCGGAGGCATCGACCTCTCCGTAGGGGCCGTCATCGCCATCGCGGGGTCGGCAGCCGCCCTTTTGGCCCGCGCCCACTGCCCCCTGCTCCTGGTCGTCGCAGCTCCGCTGGCCCTCGCGGCCGTTGCGGGGCTCTGGAACGGGCTCCTCGTGACGCGCCTCGGCATCCAGCCCTTCGTGGCGACGCTGATCCTCATGGTGTCGGGGCGCGGCATCGCCCAGCTGCTCTGCGGTGGGCAGATCGTCCGCTTCTCGTACCCCGCCTTCGAGTTCCTCTCGTCGGGGTTCCTCCTGGGCCTGCCGTTCTCCCTCTACGTGACCGCGCTCCTCTGCATTGGAGCGGGCCTCGCGGCGCGCAGGACGGCCCTCGGGCTCTTCGTCGAGGCGATCGGGATCAACCCCTCCGCCAGCCGCTACGCGGGCGTCAACGCCTCGGCGGTCAAGGCCCTCGTCTACGTCCTCTCGGCCCTCTGCGCGGGCGTCGCCGGCCTGCTCCTGACGACGGAGATCCGGGCGGCGGACGCCAACAACGTCGGCCTGAACCTGGAGCTGGACGCGATCCTGGCCACAGTCATCGGGGGGACGCCGATGACCGGCGGACGCTTCTGCCTCCTGGGCTCCATCATCGGAGCGCTGATCATCCAGACCCTGACCACGACGATCCTGGCCCAGGGCGTGCTCCGACCGGCGACGCTGGTGGTGAAAGCGCTGGTCGTCATCCTGATCAGCCTCATGCAGTCGCCTGCGGTGCGCGCCGGCATGGCGCGGATGAGGGCTGCGCTGTGAGGCCCCTCTGCGGACGGAGGCCGGGGCGGATCAGGGCCCGCCACATCCCGTTGCTGGCCACCCTGTCGGTCTTCCTGCTGCTCTTTACGGCGGCCTCCCTGCGGTTCCCCAGTTTCTTCTCCCTGAGGGTGTTCGTGAACCTCCTCATCGATAACGCCTTCCTGGGCGTCATCGCGGTGGGCATGACGTTCGTCATCCTGTCGGGCGGCATCGACCTCTCCGTGGGGTCCGTCGTGGCCTGCACCGGCGTCCTGATGGCCAGGCTCGTGTCCGTCCACGGGCTCAACCCCTTCCTCGTGATGGGGCTCGTCCTCGTCCTCGGCACGGCCTTCGGCGCCCTGATGGGCGTCCTGATCGCCTGCTGCGACCTCCCCCCCTTCATCGTGACCCTGGGCGGCATGTTCTTCCTGCGCGGCGCCGCGCAGATGATCAGCCTGGAGTCCATCCCGCTGAAGTCCCCGTCGCTGACGGCGATGGCCTCCTTCGGCATCCCTCTGACGGAGCGGGTCAACCTGCCCTTCGTGGCGCTCGTCTTCCTGGGGGTCGCCGCGGCCGCCACCTGGGTCGCCCAATCGACGGCCTTTGGCAGGAACGTCTACGCGATAGGGGGCGGCGAGAGCTCGGCCGCCATGATGGGGCTGCCCGTCCGCTCCTGCAAGGTGCAGGTGTACGCCCTGTCCGGCTTCTTCGCCGCGCTGGGGGGAATCCTGTACAGCCTCTACACGTTCTCAGGCTACGCCCTGGCCGGCATCGGGCTAGAGCTCGACGCCATCGCCTCGGTCGTGATCGGGGGCACGCTCCTGTCGGGCGGGGTCGGCACCCTCCCCGGCACCATCGTCGGGGTCCTGATCCAGGGGGTGATCCAGTCGTTCATCAGCTTCGAGGGAACCCTCAATTCCTGGTGGACGAAGATCGTGGTGGGGGCGCTCCTCCTCCTGTTCATCCTCCTTCAGACCTGGGTGGTGCGGTCGGCGCGCTTCGCCGTCCCCACAAAGAAAAACCCTCCGGAAGCCAGCCAGTAGGGCGGCCTCCGGAGGGTCGGCTGACGGCCTCAGCTCCTGGGGATCGGGACCGTCCAGCCGAAGGGGTCGGGGCGGTTGCCCCACTGCAGGCCCGTCAGCTCGTCGTAGAGCCTTCGGGAGGTGGGGCCGATCTCCCCGCCGTTGACGACGTAGCTCTTGCCCTCATAGGACAGCTCTCCGATGGGAGAGATCACCGCTGCGGTGCCCGTGCCCCAGGCCTCCTCCAGCGTTCCCTCCTCCGCGGCCCGCGTCAACTCATCGACGCCGATCTTCCGCTCCTCCACCGTCATGCCCCAACTCCGCATCATCTCGATGCAGGACTTTCGCGTGATGCCCGGCAGAATGGACCCGTCGGCCAGGGAGGGGGTGACGACCCGCCCCCCGATCTTGAACATGACGTTCATCGCGCCGACCTCCTCCACGTACTTGCGCTCCACGCCGTCCAGCCACAGCACCTGAGCGTAGCCCTTCTCCATGGCCCGGTCCCCCGCCCGGTTGCTCGCCGCGTAGTTCCCTCCGCACTTCGTGTAGCCCGTGCCGCCCCGCACCGCCCGGACGTCCTCCGTCTCAAGCATGATTCGGACGGGCTTCAGGCCTTCGGGGAAGTAGCTGCCCACCGGCGACAGGATGATGGCGAACGTCGCCCGATGGATGCCGTGCAGCGCCAGCGCAGGGTCCGTCGCAAAGACGAAGGGGCGGATGTAGAGCGACGTTCCGGGGTCCGACGGCACCCAGGACTGATCCGTCCTGACGATCTCCTTGATGGCCTCCACCGTGTCCTCCGGGTTCAGCTGGGGCAGGCCGATGCGCTCGCAGGAACGGTTGAGGCGCAGAGCGTTCTCCATGGGGCGGAACAGCTGCACGGCGCCGTCCGCGCGTCGGTAGGCCTTCAGCCCCTCAAAGACCTCCGCGCCGTAGTGAAAGACGCTGGCCGCGGGCGACAGGACGATGGGGCCGAAGGGGACGATGCGCGGCCCGTGCCACCCCTCCACGTCGCTGTAGTCCATCAAAAACATGTGGTCCGTAAAGACGCTCCCCCAGCCCAGCTCCTTCGACGGGGGCAGCTTCCCCGGACGCTCGTTCCTCGTAAACGCAATCTTCATCGTCATGACCTCCAGAACCTAAGACAGCCCCCGGCCGCTAACGGATCTCCAGCGCGTGCGCCATGTTCGCGCGCACGTCGTCGCAGCATCTCCTGAACTCCGCCAACTCCTCCGCCGACATGGGGATCTCCACCACCTGCTCCGCGCCCCCTGCGCCCACCACAGCAGGCACGCCAATGAAGATCCCACTCTCCCCGTACTCGCCCTCAAGGCGCGTCGCGACGGGCAGGATCTGCTTCTCGTCCAGAAGGACGACGCTCGCCATGCGCGCCGCCGTAGAGCTGATGCCGTACTCCGTGCACTGCTTGCCGCTGAACACCACCCAGCCCGCGTCCCGCGCCTCCTTGCGGATCGCCTCGTGATCGAAGCGGAAGCGCTCGTCCGTCTTCTCCCACTCCGTGAGGGGCTTACCGCCAAAGGACACCGCAGACCAGGGCACCATCTGGGACGCGCCGTGCTCTCCCATGACGTAGGCGCAGATGGACTTGTGGTCCACCCCCGTCTGACGCGCCAGGGCGGACCGCAGGCGCGCTGTGTCAAGCCCCGTGCCCGTGCCGAACACGCGGCCCCGCGGCAGTCCCGACAACTCCGCGAAGCGCCAGGCCACCACGTCGCAGGGGTTCGTGATGTTGATGACGACCCCGTCAAAGCCGGACTCCATCACCCGATCCACGTAGCCGTTGACGGCTCGGATGGTGAAGTCCATCTCATCCAAACGGGTCTTGTTACCCGTGGCCAGCAGTTGGATGTGCCCCGCGCTGTTCACCAGCACGTCGCAGTCCTTCAGGTCCGGGAAGTCCCCGGAGCGCACCTCGACGCGGTGCGGCAGGTAGCAGACGGAGTCCATAACGTCCTGGGCCTCGCAGTCCGCCTTCTTTCTCTCCTTGTCCACCAGGATGATCTCGTCCGCAATGCCCTGCACCGCAAGGCTGTAGGCGACGTGCGCTCCAACGTGCCCAATGCCGATGATGCCAATCGTCCTCTTCTTCCTCTGCATGTCCAACACCCCTATCTGTAACTAAAAAACCAACGCCCGTTGACTCAAAAAAGCTGCCGCCTGCCCCGCGCGGGTAATCCGCCGGCGCGTTCAGCGCCTTTCTCTCTCGCTGTACCCAAGGGTCAAGACCATTCTGAGCAGAGCCCCTCCGTTCTTCGCCACGGCCGTCCAGACCGCGGCCGCCAGGAACACGAGCGCCCCCAGGCCCAGCACCATCCTACCGTACTTCCTTGGGTTGTTGTCGAAGTACTGCAACATTCGGTCCGCGTATCCCGCCCGAACGTCCTCCTCCGGGAGGCCGCGCGCAGCGGCCTGCAGCGAAAAATACGTTTCGACGCGCGTCCCCTCGTAGGGCTGGACCAGGACAAAGAACGAAGAGGCCGGCCCCTTCTCCCGCCTGTGGAGGCTCTTGACCAGGACCAGCTTGTCCTCCAGCCGGATCGTGTAGAAATACGACGCACTGTTCTTCTTGTCCCTTGGGAAGTGCACGCCCGTGTCCTCCAGCGCAGCGGTGACGCGCGCGTACCTCGCCTTCGTGGTGTGCAGGACCTTTAGATCGACGATCTCGGGGATGCCGTGGGACGCCACATCCCAACAGATGACCCCGCCCGCAAAGATCACAGCGAGCCCCACGATGAACGAAAAGGCCTGCAAGGCCATCAAGAGCTTCCTGATCACTGAAAACACCCGCCAATCTTCGAAAGATCGCAAAGCCGGTGCCGGAATGCCCTCTCCCTGCGCGCCTTGGCCGACACCCCGACCTCGCCTTAAGCATAATTGATCTATTATACAGCATTTTCGGACCCGTCCCGGCTCCTCGCGCCCCGGTGACACTTCCTTTTGACGGCACTTCCCGATATAATACGTCAAATTCCGGGCGGGCTGCCCGACGTATCTTTGACGGACGGGAGTTTTTCGATCATGACCAACGAGGACAGAGGGTCCGCGCGGCGCGCTCTCTTCGACACGCTGCCGGTCGTCGCCGGCTACATCGTCCTGGGGACGGGGTTCGGCGTGCTGCTCAGCACGAGGGGCTATGGCGCGCTGTGGGCTCTCGCCATGGGGCTCGTCGTCTACTCCGGCTCCATGCAGTTCGTGGACCTCGAGCTGATGGCAGGGGCCGTGTCCCTTCCTACGACGGCCCTCACCGCCCTCATGGTCAGCGCCCGGCACCTCTTCTACGGCATCTCCATGGTGGACCGCTACCGGGGCGCGGGCTGGAGGAAGCCCTACCTGATCTACGCCCTGACGGACGAAACGTGGTCCCTGGCCTGCAGCGCGGAGGACCGGCCGGGCTTTCACCGCTACTGCTTCCTCGTGTCGCTGTTCAACCACGCGGCCTGGCTCGCCGGCACAACGCTGGGTGCCCTGCTGGGGCCCTTCATCCCCTTTAACACGAAGGGGATCGACTTCGCCCTCACAGCGCTCTTCGTGACCCTCTGCGTCGAGCAGCAGATGACCGCCCGCCACCGTTCCCCCGCCCTCGTGGGCCTCGCCTCATCCCTCGTCTGCCTGGTGGCCTTCGGCCCGGACCATTTCCTGATCCCGACGATGCTCTCCATCTCAGGGGCTCTGCTGCTCCTGCGCAGGAAACTGGAGGAAGACAATGGCTGAGCTGTTCTGTGGCCCCCACGTGCACGATGCCCTCATCGTCCTCGTCAGCGGCGCCGTGACGCTGGCGCTGAGGTTCCTGCCCTTCCTCACCTTCGGGCGCAGGACGCCCGCCATCGTCGCGTACCTGGGACGGGTCCTGCCCGGAGCCATCATGCCCATGCTGGCGGTCTACTGCCTGCGGAACGTAAACCTGACCGCCGCGCCCTACGGCGCGCCGGAGTTCCTCGCCTGCGCCGTGGCCGCCCTCCTGCACGTTCGGCTGCGCAGCCTGCTCCTCAGCGTCCTCTGCGGCACGGCGTGCTACATGTTCCTGGTGCAGACGGCGTTCTAAAAGGCGCCCGCCCCCGCCTTCCCTAAAAGCGCAGCACGCGCCCGGCCCGCTCGCCCGTGAGGCGGCCCCGGTGCGCCGCCAGCCGTCCGGCCACCCACACGGACTCGATGCCGACGGGTGGGTCCGTGGGGTGTTCGTAGTCGTTGCCGTCCGCGATGGTCCCCGGGTCGAAGAGCACCATGTCCGCGTCCATGCCCGGCCGCAGGAGGCCCTTGCGCGTCAGCCCAAGCCGCGACGCGGGCAGGGAGGTCATCCTGCGGACGCCCTCCTCCATGGAGAAGAGCTTCAGGTCCCGCGCGTAGCGCCCCAGGACGCGGGGGAAGGTCCCGCAATAGCGCGGATGGACGAACTCGCCCCGGAGCGCGATGCCGCCGTCGGACCCCACCATCACCAGCGGGTTCACCATGACGTTCCGAACGTCCTGCTCCGTCATCGTGAAGTAGACGCCCTGATCGCACCCCCGGTTCTTCAAAATGACCTCCAGCAGCGCATCCACCGCGTCGGTCCCCATGTCCTTCGCCACAGCCTCCAGGTTCATCCCCTTGTACTGCGGCGTTCCGGGCAGCTCTCCAAGGACAATCCCCCGCGGCCCGTTACCGTGCTCCATGCACTTCAGCCAGCGCTCGGACGCGGCCATCTCGTCGTGCAGCGGCCTGCGCCGCACGGGGTCCGACAGGAGCTCCACGATGCCCGCCACGCCACCCTCGTGCACCCACTTCGGCATGAGCGAGCGCATGGTGGAGCTGGCGGCCGTGTAGGGGTACTGGTCCACCGTGACGTCGACGCCCTCCGCCCTGGCCCTCTCGATGATGCCAAAGAGGTGCGCCGCCATGCCGGGCCGGTCCCCCTCCCGTGCCTTGAGGTGCACCACCTGGACGGGGATGCGGTTCACCCGCCCCACGTTGATGGTGGCCTCCACGCACTCCGGCGACCTGTCGGCCTGGTTTCGCATGTGGGAGAGGTAGAGCCCCCGACGCTTCGTGAGGCCGCCCGCCACGAACTCCAGTTCCGCGTCCGACGAGTAGATCCCCGGCGGGTAGGCCAGGCCGCTGGTCAGCCCGAACGCCCCCTCCTCCATGCCCTGTTCCACCAGCCCCCGCATCCGGTACAGCTCGTCCTGCGACGGGGCCCGACTCGCGAAGCCCATGACGCACAGGCGCACCGTCCCCTGACCGATGAAGGAGCCCACGTTGACCCCCAGGGGGAGCTCCTCCAGGCGCGACAGCCACTGGCCGAAGCTCTGCCAGTTCCACTTCAGCTTCCGGCCGGACCGCGTCACCCCCGCGTACTCGTCCAACTGGACCACCCGCTCCGGGACGACGGGCGCCGGGCTGATGCCGCACTGCCCCATGACGATCGTCGTCACCCCCTGCAGCAGGAGGTTCTCTCCCTCCGGGTGCAGGGGCAGGACGAAATCCGCGTGGCTGTGGATGTCGATGAAGCCAGGAGCCAGCATCCTGTCCCCCGCCTCCACCTCCGCCGCGCCGCCGCAGGGCGCCACGTTCCGCCCCACCTCCACGATGACCCCGTCCCGGACGCGCACCCCGCCCCGATACCACGCGCTCCCGCTTCCGTCGCAGATCCTGGCGTTCGTTACGACAAACTCCGACATGCAATCCCATCCTTCGTTAAAACACCGTATGACAAAGGCGACGACGCAGCCAAACGTGCGCCGCGTCAGGTCCGTTTATATTATATTTTCCAGTATATCGATCGTGCAAAATTTTTAAAGCGGCTTGACATTAGTTTTATATAAAACTATAATACCCGCATGAAGATCGGGGACGACGTCGCACACAATATTGCCGCTCTGAGAAGCCGCGTCAACGCGTTCATCACGGATCGCCTGGCGAAGGAGGGCGTCACGGACCTGCTGCCGCCTCACGGAGCCGTGCTGACGGCGTTGTACGAGAGCGGACCTCAGTCGATGAAGGCCATCAGCGAGCGCGTGAACCGGGACAAGAGCACGCTGACGGTCCTGGCGCGCAAGCTGGAGTCGCTCGGCTACATCGAGAAGGCAGCGGATCGGGACGACAGCCGGGTCACGATCCTGCGCCTGACGGAGAAGGGCATCGCCTTTCAAGCGTTGTTCGAGCGCATCTCCGAGGAGCTGCGCCGCACGCTGTGGGGGGACACGCCCGATCGGGAGAGGGAGGAGTTCTGCCGCCTGCTTGCGGACATGACGGGACGCATGGAGGAGGCATTGGGGGCCGGCAACGCCGGCGCCAATAGAGCTTGACGTTATTCATACTGTAGACGCTATTCATAACGATTCTTGGATTTACAATCTAAAAGCAACAGAAGGGGGAGAGAGGAGAAAAAAAGGCCCATAGATGGCAGTTATTCGCTAGAATGAGTTTTGCAGGCACAAACAGCGA